>JADJEH010000009.1 GCA_016702305.1 bacterium | reverse complement strand
ATGGTAAATGCCATTTTGGAATTCTGATGTTCTTTGGTGTTGATCATCATCGGAATTTTCATATCATGTTATTCTTGGTGGCCAATTATCCCCGCGTCTAGAGATAATATACAGCCAAAACAAGATTTGTCAAGGGTGTTTTAAGTGGATTCCCAAAAATAGATGAAAAAAGATAAAATATGACAAAGGATGACGGCGATTTGGTTCGGTTTTACATGCAAAAACGAGCAAAGCAAGCAGAATTTCCCGTCATTTCTGGTTTCGAACACATCAACATCGATGAAAACCATAGCTAAAAAAATCCCGGGCAAAATACCCGGGAAATTCCAGGACTAAATATCCCAGCGGTCGCCGCGAACACCGGAACTGTGTCCGGTCCAATAGTCATTTGAATCCAGAAGCGTACGATAAAGCCCGCGATGTCCGTTCACTGTGAAAAGTAAGCTGAATGTGCTTGACACGTCCAGCTCATCCGGATAATCATCTTCATCATCACAGCTTTCGATCAACGCTGCGGCATCGTCTTCATCGACATCCTGCGTATGCATCACGGCGCTCACCAGCAGGTCTTCGAATATCGTCGTCAGGGTTTCGTTGTCCGGATAGGACTCGAAATGCACGACGGCGCCGAGCAGATTCTCGTCATCATCAAAGATAAGCCCTTCTTCATCCATTTCGATCTCGTAGGCGAAAAATCGAGCGACATTTGCGCCATTGTCGATTTCGTAGGTAACTTCATCAGTGACTTCGGTCTGTTCCTCTTCCATGGTTTTTCCTTTGGCCTAAGGGTTAGGGGTTGCTTACCCCTTCTTATGCCAGATTCTAGACCGATTAGCAGCTGACAAGGAACCTTCACCTCTGAAAAACAGGGCGACTTCTGGCGATCTACTATTGATCTGCCGATGGGCGGCGACTTCGTAAAGTGGGCGAATTTCGAGAGGCTGTTTTTTATGGAGTTACGGGGGAAACTGTACTCTACGGCCCAAAAAGTAAGTTAAGTTCTTAATTAACAGGCCATCCAGGTGGCTTATGCGTGTTCGGATTACGAACTCGAATTTCAGGATTACCCGTCCGGTACGACCGAATTCGACGCTCTGGCAGAGTACCTTTGTTAGCTGAAGGCCCCAGCGGGTCTTACATACCACCACAGACTTCACCAACATGCCGTGAACTATTGAATTAGCACCAATGTATTTGTAGATTGAGGAGTTACGGTCCATCCTACGCAATCCGCCCCAGAGTATTTTTCACCAAACTCCCGACGCAGTTCCACACCAGAGTAGAAAGCGCGCAAAATTATAAACGCACAGCTGAAGGCCACTGGTTGGACTTTTCAAGATTAAGAGAAACGCAGCTTGGAACTGGGCTTGGAATTACTAGTCGTGAATATCCCACGGCCAAAGGTTTCGTTAACTACCCTTTGATTGCAAATCACCCACAAATTCGGCACGGATTAGAATTCGTCGCAACAGAATTATTCCCACGTTAGAAACGCGACATCCCGACGAGTCACCAGGTTAAAACTTGTGTGCCGCCCGAAGTTATGGCGACAACAACGCTGTGATGCAATTACCCTGTTGTAACATTCTGTTCTCGCCAGATTTCGAAGTGATTTCGCTTATGGTTTTGCTTGCAAAAGCCAGCAGAAATATGTTCATTGTGCAACACCCTACCTGAGGTTTGCCAGCCATCTACATTTCGACACGCATAACCCCGCTTACAAAGCGCGGATTCTGAGGAATTTCCAGTGCCACAGGGGGATTCGCCTTGACTCAGGTCGTGTCGAATCCAAATGGATATGACAAGCCTGACTACTTAAACGGCCAGGCCAGTTCAGTTCGTCTCGCCACGAGTACAACGACCCAATCCAACTCCGTCAATTTCACGAATGACAAAGAGACCGACCACAAGCAAACTTCCAATGCGGTACACAATCACGTCCCTTTTTTCGGGTTGCGGCGGGCTTGATCTAGGCTTCATTGGCGGTTTCGAATACAAAGGAGAACGGTTTCGTCGGTTGCCCTTTGACATAGTTGGTGCATTTGACAACGATCAAAAATCTGTGCATACCTACGCAAACATGATTGGCGACCATATTCTGATGAAAGACCTTGCAACAACAAATCCTTCGGAAATTCCGCCTGCTGACATTCTGATAGGGGGGTTCCCATGTCAAGACTTCTCGTCTTGTGGCCCCAAAAGAGGATTGCGTTCTAGCAGAGGCCGTCTCTACGAGGTAATGGTCGATTATCTTAGTCACCATCAGCCGATGACCATGATTGCGGAGAATGTTCGTCACCTTGCAAAAATGCATGGTGGGACCGTGCTGAAGACGATTCTTGAAGCTATTAGGCAAGTTGGCTATCGCGTGGAGGTGTGGTCTCTAAATGCTGCCGACTTTGGAGTGCCGCAGACTCGGAAAAGACTTTTTATCGTAGCAGTACGGGAAGACCTACCAGGCTTTCCTGCGCAACCACTATCGTCTCATGCTGACTCGCCGAATTCCATTGAGTGGGCGATTCGCGATCTAGAAAAAATCACAGATGAATCAATTCCAAATCAGAGTCAATACTTTTTGGCCTCGACCGCAAAACGCGGTAATGGGCAAGGCGATGAAAAAAGCCGAAGAGACCTACCAGGATACACTGTGCGGGCAAATGCGAAGTCGAGAATCCAATTCCATTATGTGCTTCCTCGGCGCTTAACAGTGCGCGAGTGTGCTCGACTACAGACTTTTCCGGATAGCTTCGTGTTCGAGCATTCCGCAACTTCTAACATAATGCAAATTGGGAACGCCGTCCCACCAGTTCTAGCGTACCGTGTAGCTCAAACTGTGAAGCGATATCTGGATAGCATTCATAAGAATCGATAAGATCGAAGATACTCACGAGGTCATCCCGCTCATGACAGAACATGTTAACATAACCCCAAACCCACGCATTCTTAGAACGCTTGGCGAAATTCCGTTTGCAGCTTGGCAGTGTATTGCAGAATTGGTAGACAATTCGATGGATAGTCTAGGCAAACCTTGGGATCTGGCACGACCTGATGACGACAAACGAATTATTGTCTCATGGTCTCGTGACAATGTCGCAGAAGGCGATAGAGCCCTGGAAGTCAAAGACACTGGGCCCGGAATGAGTTTGGATGTGCTCCAGAAGTGCGGTGCGGCAGGATACTCGACGAATGACCCCATTTCATTTCTGGGTCTTTTCGGGATGGGATTCAACATCGCGACAGCTCGACTTGGCGAGAAGACACTTGTGATGTCATCTGAAGAAGGTACATCGGAATGGGTTGGGGTCGAAATCGACTTCGATCATCTTATTGGGCGTGGTACATACGACGCTCCGGTAATTCGATTACCAAAACAATTGAAATCTGAGCACGGAACGCTTGTTCGAGTGTCGAAACTCAAACCAGGTCTGTTCAATGAACTTCGAAATCGGGGTCGAGAAATTAAACGTCAGCTTGAGACAATATATTCTCCAATTTTGAACACTACAGATATCGAAGTGCTGGTCCAGGGCACCCGTTTGCAACGTATTCAACACTGCGTTTGGGGTACTGATCGATACGTTACCCACAAGGGAGAACCAGTACCAGCTGTGATAGAAATCGATGAAAATCTGGGGATCGCACTGTTTGACACAGACCGAAACAGATATGTTACGGAATCTGAAGAAAACGAGTACAAGACTTTCCATCGCGAGAAAGGAGCGCTTCCCAAGGGAATAGTCCAACGCGAGAGAAGAATACATGGCTGGCTCGGAATTCAAAGATACGCCGAGCCAGAAGACTTCGGCATTGATTTTATTCGCAATGGAAGGAAAATACTGATCGGCGATACTTCTCTGTTTGGCTTTCGTAATCCAATGACCGGCAGAACACATCTTGAGTACCCTAAGGAACTCGGCACGACTGTCGGGGGGCGAATCGTCGGTGAAATTCACGTCGACCATATACCGCCGACATACCAAAAGACTGACTTTGATAGAACGGATGCATCATGGGAAGAAATGGTCATGGTCTTACGCGGCGCCGGCCCAGCCCTACCAACAATGCGGAAGACTCTCGAATACACGGCAGAAAACACATCTGCTTTGGCGCGTCTCATTAATGCGTACCAGCGTTGTGACGCAGGGACTAGATGCCTCGCAGCTCCAAATGATCTTGCCAGGAAGTGGGCGATTAAGTATCGGGAAGGCGATCAAGACTTTCGCACTGACGGTAAATGGTGGCAGGCTGCGATTGAGGCAGATAGAACGTCAGCTGATAAAGGGGCGAAGAAGGCGCCGATGGTCGACCACGGAGCAAGTTCTGACGAAGACATCGCGAAGTATGTTCCAGAAGCACCGCTGTTGGGACCCGCATCGGGTACTCTGCGACTAGTGGAGGCACCGACCACTCTCACTCCTTTCGAGGAGCTGAAGAGTCGTTCAAGAAAGATAGAGACGTACTCGTCAGAATACTCCTATGAAAAGGGCGGGCCAGCATTCTCAGTTACAGTTTGGGAAGTCACTAAAGGACGTATTGGAGTTGAAGGACAGGAAATAGCTGTCAAGTTCTTTCAAGAAAGCATTAATTGTGATTTCTTCTTTGATCCCAAGCACCAGTTTCTGCTCCACTATCCGATAAGTTTTCGCGAACTTCTGTTGTTTTATCTAGCGGACAGATTCAAGATTCGAAATCGACAGGAGGATATTGTTGCAATCTTCGCTGGGTTGTTTGAAAGCAATTTCTCGAATGTCCGGATTGAGTACCAGCGGATTCAGGATGAAGCGCGAACGCTATTCGATCGACTACGCGATTCTGCCATCGAGTTATTGCAACTTCGAGAACAAGAGGTCATCGATTTTGTGTTTGAGTCAGCGGGGGAAGTTGAAGATACAATGCCGGGACTAATTATCAACACGCAGTTAGTTTCGAAATTTCAGTCGAGGTCCCCCGGTTGTATTGATGCAATCATCAGCGTCCCATCCAGAACACTTGTTCGCCTAGTGGACCGCTTTCCAGAAGAATTCTTTGACGGGAAGTTCTTTAAGTCCGCTTACAGCATTATTGAATTGCCTGATAGCAAATCAACTGAAAGGCTTCGTAGCATTTCCAAAGACCGCATACTCTCATATTTGAAAGATGCACTATGGTCAATAAGCGAGAATAAACTTCCGTTCTCTGACCAACGGTTAAAGGAAGAACTTCAGAGATGCGAGCACAGCTTAAGATTCCTAAGGCAAGAGATTGGGACATGACTTTCCTAAGTGCTGAACTCATGAAAGGTACCGACTGGTTCGGTTTAGAAAGGTCAGTTGGGCGCTTGATGTCACATTGTGGATGGAAGGATGTGAGGATTGTCGGTGCTTCGGGCGATGGTGGCGCTGACGTACTTGCAGTGCGCGAAATCGCAGGGAAACGCCATATTTATGTTGTGCAGGTAAAGGCTGTCACAGGGGATAATTATGTTGGACCTGTAGCATTGGAAGAAGTTATCTCTGCAATGTCTGCATATCGCGGGGATGTTGGAATAGTCGCTACTAATGGTGATTTTACGCGGTCAGCAAGAAAGCGTAGGGAAGAACTTCGCGCAGCTGGGTTCCTCATTGAGCTCTGGAATGGCCTTTCGCTGAAGAAACTGATAGAGCAGTGGCCACTAGAAAGCCAAGAGAAGCGAAAGCTTAGAGAATACCAGAGTGACATACTCAGCAAATGTCTAGAGCAATACGGGGCTGGAGGTCAGAAGGGATATTTCATTGTTGCAACCGGATTGGGCAAAACGGTTATTGCTGCAGAACTAGTCGCTCGCCTAAGAGAATCAGGGCTTTCTTCCGCCTTGGTGCTGTGCCATTCGCAGGAGCTGGCGGCGCAATTGGAACAGAACTTTTGGACACAGTTAGGTAGTGACACAGCTACGCGATTGTTTTACGATGGGGAACCACCTAAACCTTTTGATGGCGTGAATTTTGGACTGTATCAGACATTTGTAAGCTACTTAAGTGGAATCGAGCAGCACGATTTTGACATACTGATTGTTGACGAAGCTCACCACGCTCTTGCCCATGGATTCAGAAGGTGTATCAAGCATCTTCGACCGAAGTACCTCCTGGGTATGACCGCAACACCTTGGCGAGGTGATGGTGCAAGTATTGGTGAAGTGTTTGGGAGTTCTGTCGGCGCCGTATCCTTAGTTGATGGTATGAAGATGGGATACCTTGCCGAAGTTGACTATCGGATCTACACTGATACAGTTGATTGGGAAACTGTTGGACGACTCACAAAAGGACAGCTGTCAATCAAAGACCTCAATACTCAGCTGTTCATCCCACAACGAGATGAGGCAGTAATAGAGAGGATAGTGGACGAGTGTTCTGAGGTCGCCGCGCCGCATATTTTAATATTCTGTGCTTCAGTGGAACATTGCCGTCGCTTCGCTTCTCTTTTGTGCGGAAGATCGAAGATCGAGTGCAAACAATTGTCCGGACTGGACAGAATTGGCCGAAATAGGACACTGATGGAATTCGCTTCAGGAAGGATTCAAGCAGTAACCGCTGTTGATGTGCTCAATGAAGGGATTGACGTACCTGCGGTAAATATCCTAGTCTTTCTCCGTGGCACTCACTCTCGTCGAATATTTGTACAACAACTGGGGCGGGGATTGAGAATTGCGCCAGGCAAGGATAAAGTGATTGTCCTCGATTTCGTGACCGACATTCGGCGCATTGCTGCTGCCCTTGACATGGACAGGGAGGCGAGGCAAGCCGGATCTAAGTATCAATCAGTCTATTTCCCCCAGGGAATTGTACGATTCAGGAACCCAGAGTTCCTCCCTTTTGTAACTCGATGGCTAGAAGATGTCGCAGGTCTCGACGACCGAGACGAGTCACACATTTTGTCGTTCCCAGTATAATGTCACGAATCCTAATTCCAATTGAAATCAGACAGCATATCAGTGACCTCGTCTTCAAGAAGGCCGACGAACATGGATACTTGGAAAAGGACCGCACAGAGAACGGGCAGTTTATGGAGTCTTTGATTCATAATGCTGACATAGGCGGTCGACTAAATACTTTTATGCCGTCAGCAAAGGTCAAGACCTATATCAAAGACGCCATACTTAATCGATATGCCAAAGTCCGCCGGACTTTGCCAAAAGAAATTGACAGCCATATCAAGCTCGCGTACGAGGTAGAATCAAACGAAATCGAGTTTGATTCTCAAACGGGCATTTCATTGCATCGGTTGTCAACAGGGGAGTACGTAGTGGCGGCACGAACACGACACCTAAAATGGGAAACTGGACTTAGAAAACTGTTATTGTTTGTCGCAGGTAAGCAAGGTCTCATTGAAATGCGAACACAATTAAATTTGCTTCTAGTAATTGTGGACACAAACCATGTTGTCAATAGCTCTGATAAACGCCTAGTCAACCAGGCTCTTGCGCTTGCCGATATCAAGGGACTATGGGTTTGAATGATTAGATGCGCGTAAGGCAAAGCGAGCGAAGTGATTATTTCCCAGAGTCGATCAAGAGTGATGGCATCAATAAAATCTCGGGGCAATCGTTCGACTGAGATGGCAATGGTGTCCATTTTGCGCTCACACAGGTTTTCTGGATGGCGTCGGCACGTTGGTATTGTCGGAACACCCGACTTTGTTTGGCCGAAATTGAGAATTGCGTTATTTGTTGATGGTTGCTTTTGGCATGGATGCAACATTTGCCGACGTGCTCCCAAAAGCAATGAAACTTTCTGGAACAAGAAGCTGGAGTACAATGTTAGACATGATCGTCGGGTCAACGCCCTGTTAAGAAAGCAAGGTTGGCAAGTGATTCGAATACGTGAATGCCAGTTGAAGAGCCCCCGGACCATTCGAAGATTATGCAGGCTCTTTGAGGCATAAGTGCCGATTGCCACCCCTTAGGAGACATTGTTGACTCGCGCAATGTGTTTCCAGATGAACGAAGAAGGGCTCTGAGCAATAATTGTAACCTGAACAGCAAGATCTGAAAGCAATATTCGCGGGATGTCTGGCCTAATGCCGAATCTTTGTACAACGGTAACTTATCTTAGTTTCGGCTCGAACCGTTTGCTATCAAATGCCCCAGTCTCCCGATCAGCACTTATCAAGATTATCTTGGAAGATACATCCACTTTGCATAGAGGATCAAAATGACCGTACACGAAGAGAAACTCATCTACTCCATGATAAGTGCTTTGACGCTTGAATGGTCTGACAATGGAAACATCATGGCAGATGCCGTTCGTGACATGTGTATTCAAGCTGTAGCAGACGCTGCAGAGAAGAGCTTTGATGATATACTATCCGAAGTGGAGAAACGATCCGGCGAGCTGCAATGAATTGTCATCTCGAATGTTACTAGATTCCTAACCAGGAGATTGAGTAAGGCAACATGAGCATTATTCCCACTGACACTGAAGCGGAAGAAATTGAAGGGCTTGGTGTTAATGACGGGTCTTCCTGGGGCGATTACCCAATAGACACTGTTCTTATCCGCCATGAAACCCGTACTGTACACGAAGTGTTGCGTAGAATAGAACAGGGCTCGTTCATAATGGATCCTGATTTTCAACGCGACTTTATTTGGGATCCGGATAAGCAGAGCAAATTGATTGAGTCAGTACTTATGCGAATTCCATTACCGGTTTTCTACCTAGCGGAAGATGAACAAGGGCGTATGGTAGTCGTCGATGGACTTCAACGCTTAACGACATTTCAGAGGTTTGTGGCTAATTCACTCAGGCTAAGACTTCCGGACCAAGAGCAACTCAACAAAAGAACCTTCGGTGAGCTATTGCCAAAAATGCAGAATCGTGTTGAAGACTGCAATTTGATCTTGTATGTGATTGACGTAAAGGTTCCAGAGAGAGCTCGGCTGGACATATTTGAGAGGGTTAATGGCGGGGTGCCTTTGACGCGTCAACAGATGCGGAATTGTCTGTTCATGGGTAAGGCGACTCGATTCTTGAAAGAAGAAGCCGCCACTTCCTTGTTTGCAGATGCGACAGGACATAGTCTAAAGGCGGCCACAATGCGAGATCGAGAGTTTGTGAACCGATTCAGTGCGTTTCAACTACTTCAACCCGAAGAATATCGCGGAGATATCGATGAATTCCTAGCCATGGCATTGAGAAAGATGAATGGCATGACATCGACAGATTTGAACGAATTGTCCAACGCGCTACAGATTGGTTTAGAAAATAACCTCATCGTGTTTGGAAAGCATGCATTCAGAAAGCATACTGATGCGCAACGAGATAGATCGGTTTTGAATGCAGCGCTATGGGACGTGATGTCGACTGGACTGTGCAAATACAGTAGAGATCAGGTTGAAACCAGGGCGGGGAAATTGCGAACTGCCTTTTTTGAACTGATGAACGATGATACGTTTATGGATGCAATCACTTCAGGAACAAATTCAACGCAGAAGGTTAAAGAGCGGTTTTCACGAGCTGATGTAAAGTTCAAGGAGGCTCTAGATGTTAACGCGAATTGACCTAAAGCATTTCAAGTGTTTTGAGGGCATGCGGTTGCCACTTGGTCCATTGACTTTACTCGCGGGCCCCAACGCATCAGGTAAGTCGACTGTGCTGCAAGCATTGGTGTTGCTAAATCAAACGATCCGTGAACATGAATGGTCGAAGCGTCTTTTGCTCAACGGGTCCTCCATCCAATTGGGAACTGTCGCCGATGTGATTGACAAAGTCCACGGTAGGTTCTCGTTTGAATTGGGATTGTTAGACGATGAACATTCTTATCTATGGACATTCGGTAGAAACTCCGCTCAGGATGAAAATAGCAGCGATAGCGTTGACCGATCCGATATGTCCGTTGAAGTAACGAGCGTTGAGATAGGCGGCACAGTTTACCAATCACCTAAGACACTTCGATTTCTTTTGCCTCCTGAAACCACTAACGTTACGGATTCGCTCGCTGCCCGCCTACGAGACCTTACATACATAACCGCTGAGCGAATAGGTCCACGTGATGTGTACCAACTGGAGGATCGTCAAGCGGCGACGGTTGTAGGTACCACTGGAGAACATACCGCAAGCGTTTTATATTGGGGCAGGGACGAAAAAGTCAACGATGAACTCGTTTTGCCGGGAACTGTCAATACACGGTTACGGCAAGTTGAAGCAAGGATGGGACAATTCTTCCCAGGATGTGAATTCGTGTTAAGCAAGGTTCAGAACGCCAACGCTGTCACAATTGGATTTCGTACTTCTGCAGAAACTGATTTCCATCGTCCAATTCACGTAGGCTTTGGACTGACGCAGATCTTTCCAATCGTTGTGGCTGCGCTATCGGCAGGCAAAGATCACATTATTCTTATTGAGAACCCAGAGGTGCATCTCCATCCAGCTGGTCAAGCACTCATGGGTCAGTTCTTAGGCGATGTCACGAGATCGGGTGTGCAAGTAATCATTGAAACCCATTCTGACCACGTACTAAATGGAATACGACGGTCCGTTAAGGCTAGACGACTTGATGAAGAAAAGGTATTGATTCACTTTTTCCGCTCAGATTTCGAGAAAGAAGCTCAGGTTGTTACTCCAATTTTAGACAGCCGAGGGAATATTGACACATGGCCCAAAGGATTCTTTGACCAATTCGACAAAGACTTGAATTACTTTGCAGGATGGGGAGATTAATGTGGATCTTATGCTTAACGATTGCTCGATCCACGGCCAGTTTAGTAGCACCTCCGATTTAAAAGAAGCGATAGACAGTTTAATGGCCGTTAGACGGTTGGCGAAGCGCTTTGGTGTTGAATTGTTATGTCATCATAACTTGGCGTGTTCACAGGCCACCCCATCACTGACACTCTTTCAGGCAATACAAGCTTTTGACAAGGACGAGGCCCGAGCTATCTTACAGTGGATGAGAATTCAGGGGCCGTTTTGGGAGGACTCGCGGCTTCATGATTCAGGCGAATATTTGGCGTGCAAAGACGACGTTGTCACGGATACAGCCGTTGGTGAATCAGCATTCTGCTGTCACCGCGGCATTGAACGCGCTCTAGTGAGTATTGCGCCTTCTGGTTGGCTTTTCACTCCAGTCACAGTTGAATGGATTCGTGATAGTCATGAAATCGAGATAATCAATGTTGACAATTATTGGGAAATAGCGTGCATCCAAGCGTTACTACATACAGTATCTGCGCCGCCAGCGTCATGGGAGCAACTCGAAGACTACTGTAAATCTCGGTACGCTTTACTTTCATTTTCCAGCGATGCCTTTGAGCCTCTGGCAAGACATCCTTTTGTACCAGGAGCTGCAGGGCGCATTCTGAGTATCCTTCATGTTTTGGAACGTCTTAAGTCTTGCTTTGACGAGAATGGTACTCGTACTGCCGATGGTCATCGGATAATCGCGAATCATTTTGGTGGTGAGAAGCACTGGTTTTCTGACTCGTCGGACTCAGAAAAGCAAGAATTCAGACAACAAATGACATTTCGACATCCGCAAGATTCTGATAGCACGCTGTTTTGCCCTTGGCACGGAAAAACGAAGTCGCCTCAGTTTCGTCTGCATTTCTCATGGCCTATTACTTTTGAGGCCCCAGTTTATGTCGTATATGTCGGTCCCAAGATAACAAAGGGCTAGTCGCGCAATGTCGGATTACAAAAGGCACTTATGCCTATTGTCGGTTGTCTGTTTCCATAAGCGCATTTGGCACAAAAGGATAAAGGCAACCACGGCTTAGAGCCAAGGTGTAAGTACCTTGCCTGGTGTATTACAACACGGTAAGGCCGCACAGCTCAATGGCTACAAGCCGCCGGCACCGGAAGCGACTATAGTCCTGCAGCTGGTACGGAGAATGGGGCCAGACCAATTAAAGAAAATTACTTGCACGAAAGGACAGTACTCTTGAAAGGCAGAATACTCTCAAGCACCGAGCTTGCGTTGATTGGGCAAACGTTGAGTAACTTTGCAATTTGGCTGGTAGACAAGGTCAAAGTCCCGCTTGAATTCGCTTTAGATTCATCTGAAATTGAGGTTGAAGACGACTCTGAAGAGGGTCGCGATGAGAACATAGAAGGTATCGGTGAGGATGAGGAACGTCTCAACGATGAAGATGGAGAGAGTGAAGACTTAGGCGAACCAGATTCGTCTCCTGATGACGAAGAAGATGTAGAGCGTTGGGTGTATGAGGTCGTTGAAGAGATGGTCGAGTCCCTGCGCAAATTGAGTGGCTTCGATTGGACGTCCGTTGACTACGCAAACATTATGGAGATCTGCCGTCGCCGCAACATTGGTCGACCCATTCGAATCCGTGGCGTAATTCGTAGCATGTCAGACGTGACGCCTCGGTATGATTGTGCCGGCAATCTTGATACAATCGATGTCGAACTCGCAGATGATCTCGGCGATGAGCTTTGCACCTGTGATATAGCAGATCCCGAGTTGTTGGACCGAGTTCAATCCATGTTTGCTGGCTTTCATCTGTTCGACTTCTGCGGCACAATACTCCCAGCCAAACCTCCTAAGTCTACATCCTTGATTCCTATCTACAAGTTTTACTTAATCGATATCGCCCCATCGGAAAACCCGCTACAGATGGTTCGCGCAACACGAAATGAAATTGCTGAAGCTGCCGCACTGGTAGACGAGTTGTCGGGTCAATCAGGCGCAATAATGAACCATGTAAGGGAGAATCTGATCGAGATTATCGGCATCAAGGGACTTGAAGACGCGGAGACACTTGATCGTAGTCTTTCATTCATGGTACTACAGGCTCTTTCAGATGGCTACGATGCACGACGTTCGCTCTCACACAAACTACATTCACTGATCATCGGCTCTCCTGCTGTGGGCAAGAAGCTACTAACAGAGGCTGCACATATCTTGAACCCTGTTTGCAAAGAAGCTCACCCAGGAAAGATCACTGTGGCTGGAATTGCGGGCAAGGCCGTGAAGCGGGATGGCGGGTGGACTTCAGACCCCGGTTACATTCCAATGGCGCATCGCGGGACCTTTGTGGTACAAGATTTTCATCACGTGGAACGAAAGACCGAAATAATGGGCGTTTTCTCCATGGTGATGGAGGACGGACGAGTCGTGGATTCAACGGCAGCGAACAAAGAACATCACGCGCTTACTTCAATCCATATAGACATGAACAAGCAGAGTGACGTCAGCTTGGCTGATGCCGAGGCTCTCGCATCACCGCAGGAGAGACTTTCAGACTTGGGAGTTTCCATGAATGTCCTGACGCGCTTCGATTTTATCGTAAACATCCCACGAGATACCGGGCGACAAATGGGAATTGCATTGCAGATGCACTCAGGGACTCCTAAGACGACGAGGTTTCCAAACAAGCGGCAGTTGTCTTCGGCGGCTAGGCAACTTCAGGTGTTGATTGCCTATCTGCGAACGAAGCACGATGAAGTTACGATTCCAGCGAATTTAGTGGAGGATTACATCCGATCCAAGCAGGAGGAGTTGCTTGAAGTGAATCGGGGACACTTGTCGCATCGCAATCTATTGGGTGATTATCAGACCCGTCTCGCCAATAGCATTCACAAACTGATATTCGCAATTGCCCGTGCAGATGCTCGATCTGTGGCTGTTAAAGAGGATGTTGACGAAGCTTTTCGATATGTTAAGGCAAAAATGGATTTTCTGCGAACTATAGAGGACTTTGAAGTACCAGAAACCTGGAACCACGCGCCTGTTCAAACAAAGGTCAAGGACCGCCAGGACTTTATCATCCGTCGTTTTGGTGGACAGGATGTGACTGTGCCCCAAGTGCTCAAGGCAGTTCAAGAGGAGTTGGGGCAACAAGTCTCCGAGTCTTCAACGCGGCGCGACCTGAACACGATCGCAAAGAAGCAACGTCACGGGTTCTACCGTGTGGAGCAAACTAGTGAATGACGGAATGGCGAATGGTGATTTGTCAAATTTATGATAAACAATAATATAACTATCTCGCCAAACGCCATTCTATCAGTGTGGGAACTCTGCCACACGCTTTACCCGTCACCGGAAACCCAGTCCCGATTCACGTTAACATGGCAGACCGTTGTCTTGGGTCGGGATACCAGATTCTACCCACCGTTCGGCCGTTGGGGGCTTGACCACATAGGACGCGTATGGTGATTTCGCGGCACATCACATTGCTCGATCATGTTGAGAATTCCTTGCGCCAAGAACATCGCTTTGAACCTCCGCTTGAAATCGATCTGTCACTAGGCAAGGTATCGTCGATCTTGAACTCTCAGATGGCCCCCAAAGGCACCTCGTCGAGATCACTGCGAAAGTGCAAACCGATTATCAACGCAAACGGAATCCTGCACATCAACGAGGTGATGAAAGCTGGTGAAACGATTTCGATTGTTCTCCGACCCGGCTTTAGGCTGAAAGACGTTGTGCTTGGGGATGCCCATCAGCTGCAGATGCTGGTAGATGAACAGGGATTCCACTACTGGTTTACAGTAGGGCAGGACGGGGTTCTTGAAGTCACGGGCGAAATAGTGAAGGATAGAGAGAACTTATTCTCCAAACTTAGGAAGGACTTGACAGACTTGCCTATGCGTGCGTATATTGTCCAGGGAACCCTCTTGGACCGCAAAGGCATTCCAAGTGCCATAGTCGCTCCGGACGTAATGACGACAGCCGAAGCCGCTGACTACCTTTCGCTGTCGACAAGCAAAGTATACAAGCTCGCGCAAAGTGGAATACTGATACGGACACCGCAAAAGCGTTTTCGGAAATCCGACCTTGACCATTATATGCGCTCGCAGCCGAAGAAACGACGCTGATGCGCCAGATCTGTGCCTACAGCCGTGCTAAACCGAGCTAAATCGTGACAAACTGTACCAATGCCGAACCGATGCGAAGTGCAGTGAAACCAAATAGCTTCAGCGCAATTCTCGTAAATACTGAGGCATAAGAAATTTGGATTCATCGAATCCCCCTCTCTCCGCTGATGCCCGCAAGCTATTGAGTATATGGCTTGCGGGCTATTTTTTTTGGGAAGACCTGCTATGGGTGTGCCACGTCCGACCCACCCACGGTGCGCTTATGAAGAAACCGACAATGCTCAACGTTTGAATCTGTACGTTGCCAGGCGGTGAAACCACCTGCTCTCGTGACTACGGCGACATACTAACCGATCCGCCTGATCCATCTTGAAGTCCGGTACTCCATCGGAGTCTTCTGCTTCGGATGATATCTAGCCCTGACCAAACCAGCCTGCTTCACCCTCCAAATACGGCCGATCTCAAACTTGCAAGGTGATTCAGTTTTCGGGGCAAGATTAGTTATGGACGGAACTTCGAACAGGAGTACTTCGTATATTCACTGGCCCTGAAACAAATTGACCACAGAGGATAACACGCCGATGAACGCTGTGCCGAGCATGCGCCGCCAACTTCGGAACATCACACTGGTAACGGCCACAATTCTCTTGCTGCCGTTGATGGCCATGCGGTTCACACGCGAGGTTAACTGGTCGGTGTCCGATTTTGTTATCGCCGGTGTGCTGCTGTTTGGGACGGGTCTGGCGTATGTGATGATATCTCGCGCTTCGAAAAGCCCCGTTTACCGGCTTGGCGTCGCCGTTGCGGTGATGACAGGATTAGCGCTCATCTGGATTAATCTCGCGGTCGGCATCATTGGCTCCGAAGATAATCCGGCGAACGCGCTGTATGTCGGAGTGATTGTGGTTGGGCTGATTGGAATTGCCAGCGCACGGCTCCGGCCGCAGGGTATGGCGAGGGCGGCGTTCGTTACGGCAGCGGCGCAGGCACTGGTGCCGTTCGTCGCGCTGATCATCTGGCGGCCGTCCTTTGATAATACGCCGGGGATCGTCGGCGTTTTCATCTTGAACGCGATGTTCGCCGGGGCGTTTGTAGTGGCCGGGATGCTATTTAAGCGCGCGGCAGAGGCCGACAAGAGGTAGCGACCGCAGCACCGCAGACCACTGTACATCACAGTGGCGGGTGTTCAAGAATTGCATTCTTGCTAACGGTTCGCTAAATTCTCTGTGCTGGTCGCGGCGCACCTTGGGCTGGGCAAGCAGGGTCGGCTCTTGAACGATGAGCCCCGAGGTCGCGCCAAAATAATATATTAAACACATTATTATCAATATCTTGAGCGTCACCACGGTCGAGCCGTAGGTGATTGGGCAGGATGCTGAGACACTTTAGCGGCAGGCGTCACTTATGGCGGCTCGCGGGAACGTCTCAACAATTTTGTTTGACTGAGCGGCGCGCACGGTAAATCCGTCGCGCTTTTCGTGTTTCTTGACATTCATCGCTGGCCGATTCCTTCGGCCCAGCGCCGTTCGCATTCTCACCCCTGAGCGGACACTCCCCCCATGACAGGTACACCTCCTTCCCCCGGCGCAGCGCGCAAGCCGCGCTCGAAGCTGCCGCAGAGTTTCTGGGTCGCCAACACGATGGAAATTTTTGAACGGTTGGCCTGGTACGGCTTTTTCGCCGTCTCCACGCTATACATTACCGGTTCAAAAGCTGAAGGCGCCTTAGGCTTCACGTCCGAGCAGCGTGGTATGCTGCAGGGCGTTGTCCCGTTCATCCTCTATCTCTTGCCTGTCGTGTTCGGTGCGTTGGGCGACCGCTTCGGTTACAAGAAGACGTTTCTGGTCGCCTATACCCTGATGGTGCCCGCATACTATCTGCTCGGGCAGTTCCACGCGTTCGGGGCGTTTTTCATGGCGTTTCTATTCGTGGCGGTCGGCGCGGCGATCTTCAAACCTGTCGTAGTCGGCACGGTGGCACGCACAACCGACGAGACGAATTCCTCGATGGGGTTTGGCATCTTCTACATGATGGTCAATATCGGCGGATTCGTCGGTCCGATTGTGGCGGGCATCGTGCGCGTGAGATATGGTTGGGATTGGGTGTTCATCGCATCGTCGTTCTGGATTGCCTGCAACTTCATCTGGCTGCTGGTCTTCTATAAAGAACCGACTACCGAAGCGGCGAGCGGCGAGAAGCGATCAATCAAGCAGGTGCTGGCTGGAATCGTCGAGGTTCTCGGCAACGGGCGATTCTTCCTGCTGGTCTTCGTCCTGCTCTCGCTGCTGGCAATTTCGGGACGTTATATCACGTGGAATCAGATGCTCTGGATCGGCGCAATCTGGGTCGCGGCCAACATGCTTCTGGATATCCCACTGCGGGCGCGCGGCAAGACGATGACGGCGGGCTCGTGGCTGATGCAGCCGCTCAAACTCGGCAATTGGAAGTTCGCGCTGTACCTTCTCATTCTGTCAGGATTCTGGACGTCGTTTAATCAGATCTTCCTGACGATGCCCGAGTATATCCGAGATTTTGTGGATACCAGCGACATGGTGCACACGGCACGCAATTGGGTTGGGGAAGACTTCGCCCGCGAATTTGCCGCGGTCAATGAGCCATTGTTGGCCACGGAGATTCAAAAATACGTCAGCGAGCAATCCGCGCCGCGCGCGGCCGAAGGCTCCGTGGCGCGTTTCGGCATATCGCAGGAAGAGGCCACGAAGTTCAGACGGACCTTGTTTGACTTTAAGGTTCGTGTGCCCGAGGATGATATCCGCGCATCGTTGGCGGGGTTGGGTGCTGTACCGTCGAACGATGGCAAGTGGGTGGTGGATTCGGGCGCTGCGCAGACGCTCGCCCGAACTTGGGCGGAGAAGTACCGACAGGTAAACCCGGAGTACATTATCAACATTGACGCGGGTGCGATAGTTGTCTTTCAGATTCTCGTGTCGTTCCTGATCGGCTTCTTTCCACCACTGTCAGTCATGGTGGTCGGCATTCTCGTATCGGCCGTGGGAATTGGGATGAGCGCGTGGCTCTCTACCGGTTGGCTTGTGACGCTGGCCATTACGATCTTTGCCTTCGGCGAGATGATTGCGTCGCCAAAGAGTCAGGAGTATGTCGGACGCATCGCACCACAGCAGAAGGTCGCGATGTATATGGGTTTCTACTTCTGGACCATCGCACTCGGCAATATTTTCGGAGGAAGGCTGTCAGGTGAGCTATATGGTTCCCTTGCGCGCGACCAGGGAAGACCCGATCTAATGTGGATGATTTTTGGAGGATTAGCGCTCTTGACGGCCGTCATCCTGGTGTTGTATGACCGATTGGTGTTGAAACGGGGTAATCCAGAGTAGTTCCATACTATATCAAGTTCGAGCGTAAGCGAGCCCGGGTAATTCTACCCGGGCTCGTTTGATTAGATCGGTTTCTCAAGTAGTTCACACAATGCGCGTGCATATCTCGTGCGACGGATAGAAATCGAATGCACCGACTAATCGAATCAACAAAGGCGAATGAGAAAGGACACCCAGCATGAACATCCGGCCTTTTGACCTAAACTCAAGTTCTTGCGCGAATTCAGTATCGAATTTTCTGTGTTCATGGTAAATATCTGGCACGTGCATTGCCAGTACATCGCGTCACCAAGATGTGACATGATTAGTATGTCGCCAGCACTTTGACGGGCAAAAGGGAGAAGAAACCATGTTCGGGAACTCATCGCTAAGAACCAAGCTCTTTGGAGCATTTGGGCTAGTTGCCGTGATTCTGGCAATTGTCGGAAGTGTGGGATACTGGGGTACTACAAGTGTAGCGGATGCGTTGCACGCGTACGCAGATGTCCGCAGCCCGAGTCTGTACGGTTTGCAGATGATCGAGGCCGCGCAAAATCGCGTTCGCCTAAACTGCTATATGGTCATGGACACGGACCTGCCTTTAGATGCGCGCAAGGAATACACTGACCGTATTGCAAAGGCCTGGGCGCAAGCAGAAGAGGGATTCGGCATCTTTGAGCCGCTGCCGCACACCACGGAAGAATCCGCGTTGTGGAATGAGTTTCTCCCGCTCTGGAATAGTTGGAAGTCGGGCTGGCGCGAGTTCAATACCGTCGCGCAGACTTCGCTGTCAACGGCTGATCCGGTGAAGCTCGACGAGCTCGCGCATCAAATGCAGGTGATCACCCAGGGCGCGATGAAAAAGGACACGCGCATGGCCACGGACAAATTGCGCGAGATTGTGGCCCTCAACCTGAAGATGGGCATCGCGGAAGCCGACGCTGGAATGGCGACGGCCACCCGCTCTGGGAAAGTCGCCATTTCATTTGTCATCGTCGGCCTGGTCGCCGCAATGTTGTTGGGATTCGCACTCTCAACGTCACTATCAAGACGGTTGGATGCGGTTGTCACGGAAGCCACGGAAGCTGCGAAGCAGATTGCTTCGGCCGCAGACCAAGTGTCCGCGGCATCTCAAGGCGTTGCACAGGGAACGCAGGAGCAGGCCGCGTCCATTGAAGAGACATCGGCGAGCGTCGAAGAGCTAACCGCGATGACAAATCAGAACGCGGATCGCTCGGCCGAAGTCTCGACCTTGGCAAATCAAGTCAATGATGCCGTCAAGCATTCCGCTACCGCGGCCAACAAGATGGAAACGGCAATGGGTCAGATCAAATCTGCATCTGATCAGACGTCGAAAATCCTCAAAACGATTGATGAGATCGCCTTCCAGACGAACTTACTCGCCTTGAATGCCGCGGTTGAAGCAGCGCGCGCTGGTGAAGCCGGAAAGGGCTTCGCTGTCGTCGCCGAAGAGGTGCGCAATCTGGCGATGCGCGCCGCCGAGGCCGCGAAGACCACCAGCACTCTTATTGAAGACAACGTCACGCGGGTGAAAGACGGGGCCATCATCACTGAAGACTTGCGCGTGGCGTTGACGCGCACCAGCGATGCCGTGCACAAGGTCACGAATCTGGCCAATGATGTCGCGACGGCATCTTCCGAGCAATCGCACGGACTTCAGCAAATTTCGATCGCGGTTCAGCAGATTAATCAGGTCACACAGAACAGCGCCGCCAATGCCGAAGAGGGGGCCTCGGCATCCGAAGAGCTGGCCGGGCAATCTGAGCAACTGCGAGGCCTGATGAACAGCCTGCTGCATATGGTACATGGCGGATCGAGTCAACGACACTGAGACGCACTCGATTTCATTAATCCTGTAGCTTAACCGCCGAAACAAAAAACCCCTGCCCGAATCAACCGGGCAGGGGTTTTCCTTGTCGCCACTCGACGAACCTGGAGTTACTTATCGCGATGACAGCGTACGCAGAGATCGCGTTCTCCCGAAGCGATCATCAGCGGTTCCGACGTCCACGCATGCAGATCGTGGCAGCTCAAACAGTCGAGCGGACCGCCACGTACGGGATCCGTGACTTTATCGCCCATCGGGTGCGCAACGGTGTGCTGATGCTGGTGGCAGCTGGCGCACAGTTCCAGAATCGGCTTCTTGAGATAGCCTCCACGCTCGTTGCCATGTGGTTCATGGCACGTGCCGCAAGCGTACTTCGTGTGCGGATTCTCGCCGACGGTTTCCACGCCGCGCGAAGGATCGTGACACTTTGTACAAAGCTGCTTCTCCGTGCCGCCAAGCAGCTTCTTCTGATCCGACGCATGCGCGTTATGGCATTGCTCGCAGGAGCGCTCCGGAGTCGAACCATGCGGCATATACCGGGCGAACTTGTCCACGACATCACTGTGGCAATCTGCGCAGACCTGCTGCACGGCGCCTTTCAGCGGATAGCTGCCGTCCGCCTGTTGAGTCGTATGGCAGGCCGCGCAATCCTTCTCTTCAAACGGCGCGTGTTTGTTGCTCATGACCAGACCCGGCGAATCGCTCGCGTGCGGATCGTGACATGCCGAACAGCGCGCGCCGACCGGATCAAAGCCCACATGCCGTTCCCGCAGCTTCTGCTCATTGCCGTGACATGAGCTGCATAGTTCGTTCTCGCCCTTGGTAAGCAGGTAGTCGTTCTGCCCGCCGTGTACATCGTGGCATTTATAGCACTGGCCGATCTTCATCGGCGCGTGCGTCGTGCTCTTGGCGAGCCAGTCCCGCACTTCGGTGTGGCAGGTCGCGCACAGTTCCTTAGGCGACGCCGTCAGCAGATTGGCTTTGTCGGACGCATGCGGATCGTGACAGCGCGTACACTGACCGTCCGCCACAGGCTGATGCTGCACCGGTTGGCTGTGCCACTGTTGAGTTTCGCTGTGACAGCTCGCGCAGAGATCCCCTTCGCCGTCGAGCAGAAGCTGGTCATGGCGCGACGCGTGCGGCGCGTGGCAGCCGGTGCACTCACCGGCCTTGAGCGGACCATGCACATACGGTTTGGTCAAGTCGTCCGCCAGGTCGTCATGGCATTCCATGCACGCCTGGCGCTGATTCACCTTCGGCATGTCCTGCGCCGAAATCGGCGCCCACAGCAGTAAGGCCGCCGCCAGCGTCAACACAAGTGTCTTAATCATCGTCCACCTCCGCGTCTCCCGCTGCAACGTGGCAGGCCGAGCAGTCTCCCGACTCGAATGGCGCGTGCTGATTGGTCATGAGTAGGTGTTCATTGTTCGATCCATGCGCATCGTGGCACAGCGCGCAGTTGAAGTGGTCGCCCGCTTGTCCCAAATGTGCCGCGCGGAAGTCCGGGCCGCTGACATCATGGCAACTCACACACAGCCCCGGCATCGCTTCGCTGAGCAGCGCCTTGTGGCTGCTCGTGTGAGCGCTATGGCAATTCAGACATTCGCCCGAGTATACCGGCGGGTGTTTATAGGTCGAGTTGCGCGAACTATCTATGTCGGCATGACAATTCAAACAGAGCATGCCGGACGTCGCGAGCAGCAAGTTCTCGTTGGCGCTTTTGTGCGGATCATGGCAGGCCGTACATTGGCCTTCAGCGACGGGCCGATGCACGGACGCGGCGGTCTTAATTCCGTCGGTCACGTCCGAATGGCACTCGGCACAGGTGCTGGCGATGCTTTGGTTCAGCAGACCCTTGTGGTCCGCGGCATGCGGTGCATGGCAATCGGAGCAGGCGCCGTCTACAAACGGCGGGTGCATGTGCAGGCTGTCGCTCTCCGCCATAAGCGTAGCGTGGCAGTTCGAGCACAGCGAATTGTCAGTGGCGACCAGCAGTTTGCCGTTCGCACCGCCATGCACGGCGTGGCAATCGGAACATTCGCCCTTGCGAAATGGTTCATGCAAGTCAACGCGCGCGAATTCTTTGCTCAGATCGTCGTGGCAATTCAGACAGAGCTGATCCTGCGGTTTGACCAGGAGCTTCTCGCTGTTCGTTCCATGCGGATCATGGCAGCTCCAGCACGGCTCGCTGTCGAGCGCGGCGTGGGGCACGGCCTGCTGCATGGCCGCGGCGACGTCGGCATGACAGGATAGGCACTGTGAATTATCGTTGGCCTTAAGCAGCTTTGTCTGCATGTTGCCGTGCCCGTCGTGGCAGGTCACACAGGCCTCTTTTGCGGCGGCGTGGCCGTGCGCAAACTTCGTGCGATCAAGCTCCGCGCCGTGGCACTCACCGCACAAGAGGATATCTTTGGCCTTTAGAAGTGCCGGCTCCGTCGTCGCATGCGGATTGTGGCAGGTGGTGCAATTCTCGTCCTTGACGGCAGCGTGCGTGGTCTCGCCGTGCGCTTCAAGCGGATCATGACATCCCGTGCAAACTGCGCGTTCATCGTCCACCAATGCGAAGGGATTGGCTTCGCTGGATGCTACGTGGCAGCCCGAACAATCGGGACCATCAAGCGCCGCGTGGACATGCTTGGGAAGCAGCCCCTTGGCTTCCGATGAATGCGGCACGTGACAGGTCGAGCAGTCCTTGTCGCCAACGGGATAGCCCGCATGCTGGTCGGCAAACGTCGCGTCTTTCTTGCCGTGGCAACTCAGGCACAGCGTCATGGGCTCCTGCTTAAGCAATTTTGCATGATCGCTGCCATGAATGTCGTGACACGAACCACAGCCGTCGGCCAACGGTTTGTGTTTGTGGGTACTTTCGAACTCTGCCGCCGCGTGACACGCGTAACACATCTCCGGCATGGCGGTTTTCAGCAGATTGCGGGTTTCACCGCGATGGGGATCGTGGCAACTTGTGCATTGCCCGGCTCGCGCCGGATCATGCACGAATTTCGCGGCCAATCCCAGGGAATCGGCGGCATGGCAGCTTGTGCAAAGCTCTGAGCCGCTGGCTTTCAGACGCAGCGCCCCAACTTTGCCGTGCGGCAGGTGACAAGCTGAACACTCGCCCTGCTCGGCCGGCTGATGTGCGAATTTGCCCCGATAGTCTTTCGCGTCATGGCATTCGAGGCAATTCTGCTGTTTGCCAAAGCGCGAACCGCGCTTGACTTGCGCTTGCGCAGCATGATTCTGCAGCGCCAGAGCGGCGGCCAATCCGACGAACAGCAGCAAGAGAATGCGGTGTAATGTTTGCGAGTTCAGGAGGATTTCCTCCGGGTATCGTCGTTCGTGAAAGTGCCTGGTCTAATTCTCATCGGTTCCTGACAGCATCATGCTGTTCAGCGCGGACTCGTTGATCGTGATCTCGGAACGTGTTCGCAGATCCTGCAGCGTTGCGTCAATCGCCTCAAATTCCTTGCGCGAGTTGATCACGCTGCGCACGCTCTCGCGCACGTCGGCCAGCGGCCGGCGTGAACCGGGTTCCCGCGCCACAAGTTTCAGAACCGCGAACCCCTGGTCGCCCACCAGCGGCGGCAGACACTGGCCCACCGGCAAGGTGTCCAATTGCATGGCAATAGCAGTCGGGAATTCGCCCAGGCTGGCCCAGTCGCGCAGACCGCCGCGATCCTTATACTCGTCGGTCGAATACTGCTTGGCGATCCATGAGAAGTCCGCACCGGCGACAACCTTGTCGTAATCGGCGCGCGCTTCGTCTATCGTGCCACGGGTGTGAATTGCCACCTGCACGCGCCCCGGCTCGTGAAAATGCTCCGGGTGACCGTCATAGTACTCCTGAATCTCGGCGTCCGTTATCTTAATCGTCGGCGCGATGACCGACTGCAAGTACGTCACGATCAGCATGGAATCCTCAAACGCGACCGCGCTCGAGTCGATCCGCGGGTCATCCAAGTACTTGCGCTGCTTGGCAATCTCCTTCAGCATCATTAGGTCGAACTGCTCGTCCAGCACTTCATAGAGGACGTCCCACTGATTGCGATCGCCGCGCGCGATGTAGCGGTGGGTGAACTTGTTTTGCAGGTCTTCCGAGGTCAAAACCCGGTCTTTGCCGATACGCACGATGACAGTGCCCACGCCCGGTTCGCCCAGCGCGAAGCGCCCCGGAATGGAATCAATCGCCGTCGAATCAACCATCACAGGAATTGCCGCGCCTTCGCGAGCGATGAAATCCTTGCGGAATTCCGCGCCGCGCTGCATCAACAGGAAGTTCTTCAAGATGACCTTAACGCTGTCATAGAGCTCTTCCTCCGGCGGCAGGATCGCATCGGCCCGGGCAAGCGCCCACGTCCGCCATAGCATCATCGGTCCAACGAGCGTACCCGAGGGAACGCTTTCGATCTTCTTGGCAAGATGTTCGGGTATGTCAAACAGCGGAAACAAACCAGCGTCGCCGCCGACGTCCTTGAACTTATCAATCGCGTGCCGCTGCGCCAGCGACGCCATCGAGACGCCCTGCCCCACTATGCTGTCGGCGATCGCCGCAGAAAGACTCGAGTCGGGCACGCACAGAATCCGCAGCATCACACGCTGATAGTTGTGATCGAATGACGCACGAACTTCATCTTCCGACACTTCAAACGTCGTCGGCTGCACATCGCGCACCAGCAGTTCGAATGCCTGCGTTTCGCGGAACCATCGAACGGCGTCCGTGATCGTCTTTTCCTGATTCAGCCCCAAATCCCGCGCGTCTTGCGCCAATAGCCGGTCATTTATGAGCTTTTGAAGCAGCCGATTGACGTTGAAATCGGCGCGGTGCACTTCCTCCGTTTGTTCGGAGTGGATGTTCCGCAGTTCGTTCAGCAATGCGTCCGAAGTAATTTCCTCGCCGTTTACGGTTGCCAAGACGATCTTATCTTCGGCCCTTGCAGTTCCACAAACCAACAGCGCCGTCAAGACGATCAGCGCGATTCGAGTTCCGAGCATTTCAGTTGCCCCTTATTGGTTCCACTCGCCGACGCACGAGGCGCAAGTCGGAGACGAAATCGTCCACCACTTGTTGGGCCAGCAGCGCCGGACTATGTACAATTCCAACATCAAACAGACCTTTTCTATCGTCGCCTTTGCGTTCCAGCGTCTCCGCCCAAATTACCGCGTCGCTTGACGGGTCAATCCAGCGCAACTGGAGAGCCACGACCGGCTGAGCTCCCAACCCCGCGTCCCGTGCGAGGGTAAGCTCGCTGATCGAACCGGTCAGAATGAGATCCACGCCGAGACTGTCACGAAGCAGGCGGCTGATATCCTTCACGGACTGACCGTATCGCAAGTCCTCGCCTTCCAACATCACCGCACGAACGCGGCCGCGGTCCGCGACATTCACACCGCGCCGCCGCAAGGCCACACCCAGCAGATCGCCAATCATCTCGCTGCCCAGCGAATAGCCTTGTTCATCGGTGGGCGGTATCACGGCTACCGTCGAGCAGGGCTGAGTGATCTTCTCACGACGACCCACGACCAGACCGGTGACCTCCGTGCGTCGCTTTTTGGGCTCAAGCGTGAAATCCGACACCAGCTTACGCGCAACGGCCCGTGCCAGGCGCGTTCCGGAACGCGTTGCACGCGCCGTCAGCAGCGAAATCTCGCCGCCGCCTGATCGGGTCACACAATTGTTCCACGTCACTACCAGGTCCGAAGTTCGAATCAACCGCACGCAGACGCAGGCTTCGGACAACAGTGTATCCGTCCGAAAACGATGAATTGTGCCAACAAGCAGGAAGTCCGCGCCCATCATTCCTGCCATTGTCTCAATTTCAGCATCAAGCGGAGCCGCTGTATTGCGCAGGCGCAGTTGCCGCAAAGTGGCCGCGACGGAATCCTCAGAAATCAAATCAAAACCGTCGCGAATCAATTGCGATCGCAGCTCGCTTGTCAAAGGCCCGCGGCTGGCGCTCTCTTCACCGCTGTCCACCAGGGGCAGCAACGCGATGCGTTCGCCCGCCGACAGCACTGAACTCCACGCGAGCGCAATCAACCAGGCTATGAGGCGCCAAGTGGCCACGCTCACTCCAGTAACGAGCGAACGAGTTTACGAACCGCACGCTGCACGGCGTCACTGCGTGACGTTTCACCCGTGCCCAACATCTTCGATACAGAACTCGGCTGTCCCGTCGAAACAGCAGCTGACCACACCGTGCTGCCGGTCGTGCAGTCCACCATACGAGCGTCAATGCTGACAACGTGGCCAGTTGCGCCGCGGCCTTGAACAGCGGCCGCTTCACCGACGGAACCAAATATAACCGCCTGCACTTGCAGTGAGTCGCGCATCCGCCGCAGGCTCTCCAGATCCAACTCGCCGCCGCGCGTCGGATTCAAGTCGCGCATGATACGGCCCGTTTCGCCGGGTTCTACGACGTCAAAAGCCTGTGCTGCCAAGAGTTCCGTCATAAACAGCCGCGTCGCATAACCCGCTACGCCTTGCTCAGTCGAGAGATTCTCGAACGAAACGACGGCCACGCGCTCCACCAACCCGAAGTCGTACTCCGGATGGACAAAAATAGTAGTGCGGCGTGCCGCACAGCCCACGATACAGGCCGTGCTGACCAGCAGAAGGAAGGAAGTGATTTTTCTCATGAATGGCAACCGGCAGGTTGGCAATACTAAAACCGCGAATACAAACTGATGCGGGATGTCGAGGCGTCGGCCTCGTCGTCGCGCTCGTTGAGCGAATAAGAGAAGGAAAGTTCGGTGCGCGGCGTCCAGTTGAAAACCGCTTGCAGGGCGTATTGGTTCGACGAGGGCGTGTGATCGCCCTCGATCCGATTATAGGAACCGCCAAAAGACATCTTCGGTACCGGTTGCCACGAAGTAAACGCATTGTACGACTGATCGGTGCGCGTCGGATCCTCGCTGGCGGTCGCATCCGCCGACATCTGTATCGTGCTGGTCAACCGATAGGCCATTCGCGCGCTAACCGATGCGCGATACTTTCGCACCGCGGTGTAACGCGCCGAGTAAGTTTCATAGCGATGCGAAAGCGAAAGCTGCGAACGATTCGTCGGTTCGCCATCAAGCGTTGTAGTCACAGAGCGAGCGAAGATCATATCATCTGATTCGAAGCGCGAGTCTTCGCTATAGCTCAGCTGTGTTGACGCGCGCAATGCGGGTAGCACTTGAGCCATCACGTCAAACCGCGCATGATCGTAGCGGCGCAGAGTTGCCGTCTCGTTCTGCTCTTCTCCACGGTCAATCGTTGCGGTCGTGCTAAGTGCGCGACTCCATCGTGAGCGCAAGGCGACACCCGCGGCCGATGTCTGTCCCGCGGCCGTGTCTAAATCGGTGTAAGATGTCTGTGTCCATTGATAGCGTGCGGACAGGTCAAGGCGCCGCGACGGCTCGAAGCGCAATGATGACTGCAGGCCGTCTTCCTCGCGCGCCAACGTCAACAGTGACCCTTCTTGACGTAGTGCACTGCCCGCTACTTCCATCGAGAACCAGCGCGCCGGAGTCACGCGCAAACGTGCGTCGCCGCGCTGGTCTGTCGTGCGATTCTCAGGTGCATCCGCCGTGCGCGTTACCAAGGCCCGCAACTCCGTGACTTCAATTGGCGAACTCAGCAACTGCGGCGAGAGGGCCAGCTTGACGTAGCGCGTCTGCAACGGTGCGAAAGAGAACTCGAGACGTTGAAAGAAAGAGCTAAACACACCTTGCTTTGATCCGCCGACTTGCGTCCACGTGAGATTGTCGGTGCTCTGCCAGACAGTCCAGTTGAAAGGTACGACGCCCAGAGTGTCTACATACAAATATAAATGATCCACCGTCGTGCTGATGCCGAGGTCGAGCCCGAAGTTGTGCGCGGTGCCGTTGCCAAGGTCAAAGTTTTCACTCGCCGGAATCCCATACAATCCGTCAGTCAATCCCGGCGCCTCAATCAAAGCATCGAATTCCGGCGCGAGATCGTCACCATAGAGGCCGGAGGCGGGCACCGGCGTCAGTATTTCACCGGAGATCTGTGACTGATCACGTTCGGCGCGCGTGTTGACTTGATAGCCGCCCTGAATGTTGACCAGTCGTTTCAAAAGTGTCCGCGTCGCGTCTGCGCGTCCGCTATGCGAAACGGAAACGCGGTCAATGCCCGTGTCTACGCTTCGAGTACGATGTTCGGAGAACTCGTAGTTCGTGAAGAGCGTGCTATTGCTGTACGTGGCGCCGGCCGCGGTTTGCTGGGAACGTGTATCGTATCCCACCAGTTCGAGATCGTCCACGTTCTTCGACCAGTTTAGCGACCCGAATAAACGCGGCAGGCGATCCCATACAGTTTGCGCGTGCACCGATGCTGTGCGACTGGTGAGCTTTGAAGCGCCTTGCTCGTCGCGATCTGCGCGATAGGCGGCGTCGGCTCGTACATCGAGTATTCCCGGTCGCCAGTTCAGCGACCCCGTCGGCCGGACCTCGGTGCGCCACGAATAAGGACCTTCGTTCGCCTGGCTTTGCAAGTGACGAAACATGCCGGATAACGAATAGCGCAGTGTCGCTGAGGTCTCGCCATTCGTAAATACAGTGTAGCTTTGATCCAATGAGCGTGACCGCAGGCTGTCCTGCTCCGATGACGCCGCGCTTCCAGACAGCGAGCCACCCCACTCTGCCCGTGCAACGTCGCTTAACAGGACGCAGATCAGACAGAACAAGGTGGCCGTAACCCAACACAATCCGTACGGCGATTTATGGCGAAAAGGTGCTCGCATCGGAGCTTTCAAATAGTATCATTAATAGTCGTGATTTGTTATCATTTATCTGTCACATGAAG
The DNA here is from genome assembly GCA_016702305.1 of bacterium. Classification (NCBI taxonomy): domain Bacteria; species bacterium. Next base: position 313,239 of record JADJEH010000009.1, on the reverse strand, counting down.
GGGCAAAAAGAAGGACCGGGGCTGCGGAGATACTCCGCAATCGGTCCTTCGCGACATGTGAATGGTTGCGGTCCATAAGGACTGCGATAAACAAGTCTGGTAACGTGAGCGCACTGGCTCGAAAAAATTGCCGCGGCCCCCAGGTTTTGAAAGGGGAGGAACAGCACCCAAAGGCCGCGGCCAAACGTGTTGTCAGAGAACGAAATCCAAAAAATCAATCGAACCAAACTACTCCGCTAGACTTAGAACGGATTGTGGTCGCCGGCGTCCTTGTTGTGGCACTTGTTGCACAACGAACGCTGATTCAGGCTGTTGTAGGTCTGGGGCATGACGTACGAGCCAGAGTTCTGTCCATCATCCTCAAAGAACGTCACGTTGAAGTCCCAACGGCCCGAATTCTGGGCGCTGGTCGCGTGCGCACGGTGGCAAGTGATGCAGCTTACCTTGGAATTGGCATCCGGGGAGCCTGTGTAGGTCATCGTCATGTCGGGATCTTCAAACGGAACATCCGCGATATACGAAGCCGACGGCGTGCCGCCGTTCTGATTCATCGTACCGGCGTAGATACCATAGGTATTCTGCACCGACGAGCTCATGCCAACACCACTGGGGTGACGATACTGATTCTGGTTGTTGTGGAAATTGCCGTGGCAATTGGCACACCAAGCGCTCATACCACTCTGGTACGCATTGTGGTTGACGTCCGATTCGAACGCCGCGTCGTCGTGAACGTCCAAACCAAGGGCCACCGGCGCCGCGTTCACATAATTAAAGTTACCAGCTTCGGCATGGTCACCCGCGCCGTAAAGCAGACGATAGTGCTCGTTGCCGTGCGGATCGTGGCAGCTCGTGCAGCCCAGCGCCGACGCCGGGTAGTTGCCGCCAGGAGAGATCGTGTTCAACGCATCCGCGACCGTGCCGCGGCTCGGAGAAATCACCGTGTGGCCAGCACGCCAGCCCGGAATGAAGTTGGCCGGCAAGTTACCATTGCGACCGTCATTGATATTGTCTTCCAGCAAGAAGGCGAAGTTACCCGGACCACGTTCCGCACCCGGATTCATCGGGTCGGCGGCCCATACTTTACCACGGCTCGTCGCATGGCACGACAGGCACAGGTCGGTGGCATTCGAGTACTTGAGCAGATACGGGAAGCCCGTGCCCGACGGATCGATCAGACCATTGTTGCCATTGGTGTTGTGCATCGTATGGCAACCCGCACAGTAAGCAACACCTTCATCGTGGAACGCAAGAGCGTTCGACAGCGGCAGACAAACCATAGCCGCGATTAACAGAGCGAACATAACAGACCGTCTCATTAGAGACCTCCTTAGACTACAGATATTCACCTCTACGACGAGATGATTCCATTGGGTTAAGATTGATCCTGACATATTTTCACGAACCGAAATCATCGTTTCACGAACCGCTGCTGGCAGTTTGAACCGCCAAAGCTTGTACACGGTCACCATAGGTCTGGCCCACCAGCAATGTGCCATCCGCGCACGCTACCAAGCTGGTCGGATGGAAAAACCACCCCGCGACCAAGCCAGCTCCGCCAGCCTCAAATTCAAATCGGCCATCCGGTCGAAAGAACTGAACCAGATGACGATGCTTATCCACTATCGCAAAACCGCCGTCCTTCAAGGGAACACCGGCAATTGGAAAACTCAATTCGCCCGGTCCGCCACCAGCCGTGCCAATGCTCCGCGTGAGCTTGCCGGTCAAATCAAAACAACTCACGTTGCCAAAGACCGGAAACGGCAGGACGATCTCGTCCGCGTAGATGGCAAAGTTACCGATAATCGTATTGAAGCGCGAGATAGAGTCGCCTTCAGTGAAGACAAAATAGTCGCGTACTGGCGCGGCGTCTGCCGAGAATACATGCACCTGCAACGGCATCGTCGTCAAGACGTGTAATTGATCCTGAGCGTCCAGCGCGATGCCTGCCGGTTGCAGCCGTTCCGTCCCGTCCGTCAGATCGAAGTACCGCAGAAACTCGCCGTTGTAGTCAAACACTGCCAGAGTATGCTCGCGGGTATCGCCTAAAACAAAAATCCGTCCCTGCGCGTCCACGGCAACCTGCCGGGGCGACACGAGACGGTCTCGGGTTGAAAACTCAAAATTGTACTGACGGTCTGCATCATAGATCGCGATACGCGACGTCGAGGCGTCTACAACATAAACGTCATTTGTGTGCGTATCCACATACAAGCCCGTCGGCTGCAAGGCCGATTGCTCGCCCGCCGGATAGCTCAATGTCGGCACGATCGCAACCGATCGATCCGCCGCCATCGCCGCCCCGGCCAGACACGCCAACAACACAAGCGCTGCTCTTAAGCAGTGGAGGTGCGCGTAGCGCGAAGTCGTATGTCGTTGCGAGGGCCGCATGGCCTGAATGTTCGGTATCAACGCAGACGACGTCGCCGTCTACTTTGACCTCACCTTATGGAAATTGCTAAGCGCTGAATCTTACTCGATTAGTCCGATTTACCACAGATTTCAGCGTGCTTAAGCTTGGCCCAAAGATACCACATTGGGTGAGAAAACGCAACGCCGAACACACTGTGCCTCAGATTGGTCATTTCCACCTATCTCAGTGATCCATACTTTACTAAGCGCTTGAAATCTTTTGCGAAAGATTTCACAAACGACCCAAAAGGGTCAGTGACAATAAGAAAGAAATGACAGCAAACAGAGGCATCCGCGAAATCCAGCCTCTCTATGCTTGTGCAAATTGCACAGGCATACCTGCGTAACTGCGCGAATATGCGACTGCTAAACTCTTGTGTTTAAATCAACCAGTTCAAATCCTCAAACATGACAAAAGAAGTCACATTTCGCGCCGCATCATAGTGTGACATTGCTACACTTTTGCATTGTGACAATTGCATGACACTCAATTATGCACTGTTCGCTATCTTGAACACCGAAAATGAGCCAAAAGCACGGATTTCTCCCATGATCATCGGTACCCGCGGCAGCGACTTAGCAAGGACACAAACCAATTGGGTCAAGAGCTTCCTCGAGAAGCAGTTGAATATGCCCATTGAGGTCAACATTATCTCCACCCAAGGCGACCGTGTGACCGACCGACCATTGCGCGAGTTGGAAGGCAGCGGCTACTTCACTAAAGAGCTCGAAGAAGCCTTACTCGATCGCCGCATTGATGTCGCCGTGCATTCGTACAAGGACATGCCCTCAAGCTGTCCCGACGGATTGGTCCTGGCTGCTGTGTCCGCCCGCGAAGACGTGGCTGACCTGCTGATCATGCGACGCGAGACGGCCACCGAATCCGCCGATGAGTTCTATCTGAGGCCGGGCGCCATGGTCGGTACAAGCGCGGTGCGCCGCGAAACTCAGTTGCTTGCCCACCGTCCAGATATCACACCCCGAGATTTGCGCGGCAATGTCCCCACCCGCCTGCGCAAGTTGCGCGATGGCGAATATGACGCGATCATGCTCGCCTGCGCGGGTGTCGCGCGACTTGGGTTGGACCTGTCGGAATTCACCGCCATCCGGCTCAACCCGACCGAGTTCATTCCCGCACCGTGTCAGGGTGCCTTGGCGATCCAGATGCGCGGTGATGACGAGCGGATCACTGGTGTGCAAACGGCCATTCACAATCTTGACGCCGCGATAGCGACACGCTTGGAACGCCAGGTACAGTCGCTGTTCGGCGGCGGCTGTGGCTTGCCGCTGGGCGTTTATGCCTATCGCATCGGCGACGCATGGCGACTGGAAGGCTTCTGGTTTAGCAAAGAAACCGGTCCCGTGCGCGCCGGTGTGCAGGGGACGGATGCCGCCGCTCTGCCGCAGGAGCTCTTCGAGCATTTGAGCGCCTCATGCCACGCGTGCTGATTCTGCGCAAGCCGGATAGCGCGGTACAGTTGCGCGCTGCATTGGAAGCGGAAGGCTATAGCTCCGCCGCGCTGCCTGTGACTGCAACCGAGTTCCTATTGCCCGCGAATTTCGTCGGCGTGACCACGCCGTGGATTGCCTTCACCAGCGCCAATGGCGCACGTGGATTGTATCGCGCTCTCGTGCACGCGGCCCATGTGCTACAGCCTTCCGTGCGGATCGCCTGCGTCGGCCAAGCGACTGCCGATGTCGCCCATGCGCTGTTCGCCCGTAAACCGGATCATGTTGCGCCCGTTGCCGATGGCGCGCATCTCGCTCTTTCGCTTTCTAAATCGTTGCCCGCCGGTACGGACATCCTCTACCCGTGTCCCGGCGGGCACGACTCTGACTTCACGACGACCTGCCGCGAATTGGGTCTGAATGTGCAGGCGTTGCCTGTCTACCGCACGCTGATGCTCGATCCGCAGGAGTTGCAAACAGCGCTCGCGGCGCTGTTGCCGTGCGAATATGCCGTGTTCTATGCGCCAAGCGCCGTACGTGCATTTTGCCTGGCCCATCCGCTGCCGTGGCCGTTCACAGCAGTCGCCATCGGGCCGACGACGCATCGCGCCTTGATTACAATGGGCCAGCGTAACACGATTCTGTCCGAACAACCTCGCGCGGAGGCTATTGTGAACGCCATCCGCTTCGCCGATAGCAATGCCTGGGAGCCCGAGCATGTCTGATGTGTTGACCGCGCCGGATCGCGCACGTAATTTAACCGTCGATTCCGGAAAGTACCTGCGCGCCGCACGCGGCGAAACGCTCTCCGTGCCGCCCGTGTGGTTGATGCGGCAGGCCGGACGCTACCTGCCGGAATATCGCGCCGTCCGCGAACAGCATGACTTCATCACCGTCTGCCGCACGCCGGAGCTGGCCTGCGAAGTGACGCTGCAACCGATTCGCCGCTTTCAATTTGACGCCGCGATTCTGTTCAGCGACATTCTGATTCCCGCCATACCGCTCGGCGCGGGTCTGCAATTTGACAGCGGGCACGGCCCGGTCATCCCGCATCCGGTGCGCACAGGCGAACAGGTGCAGTCCCTGCGCGACTTTGATCCGCAGGATGAACTTGCCGATGTGTTGGAGGCCGTGACGCTGTTGCGACGCGAACTGCCGTCGGAAACCGCCCTGATCGGATTCTGCGGTGCGCCCTACACTGTGGCAACATATTTGATTGAGGGCGGCAAACCCGACCCGTTCAAGTTCACCAAACAAATGATGTACGGTGACCGCGCGGCGTTCACGCTGTTGCTGGACAAGCTGGCGAATATGACGATCCGTTACCTGCGGGCGCAGGTGCAAGCGGGCGCCGATGCGATTCAGCTCTTTGACACGTGGGCGGGGAATCTGACTGATGATGAATTCCGCACGGTCAATTTGCCCGTGCTGCGCCGCATTTTCACCGAACTGAGTGACTTGGGCGTGCCCATGACCTACTTTGCGCTCAACAGTATGCATCTGGTTTCTGCCTGCGAGGCAGGTGCGAGCGTGTATGGCCTGGACTGGCGTATGACTTTCGATCAAGCCCGTGCGCGTTTCGGCACGGAGGTCGCGCTGCAAGGCAATCTTGATCCAATCCTGCTTTTGACCGACGAAACGACGATTCGCAATCGCACGCGCGAAATCCGCGCGCAGGCCGGACCGCGCGGTCACATTTTCAATTTGGGCCACGGCATCCTGCCCAGCACCCCGATTCACAATGTAGAAGTGCTGCTCGACGAGATTCGCGGAGGGCGCCAGTGAATCTGAATAACTGGTACGACATTTCTGAAGAGCGCGCGTTCGCGCTGGTGCAAGAGCTTGATGGCCGCGGTCCGCGCTACACGTCATACCCGACGGTACCGGTATGGCAAGCGCCTATCAATGAAGCCGCGTATATCCGGACGCTGCGCCGACTCGGACAAGACGGCGAAGGCATCGCTGTCTATCTGCATCTGCCGTTCTGCCGCCAGCGCTGCTTGTATTGTGGTTGCAACGCGCACATTACTCACGACGACGCACGCATGCAGCGCTACATGGATGCGCTCGAAGGCGAAGTGCGCAAAGTCGCCTCCGAGTTCCGGCATCCGGTGCAGCACAGCCAGTTGCATCTCGGCGGTGGAACGCCGACCTATATCCCCGCCGAACGCTTAGCGCGCGCGCTGGACCTGATCATTAAACACATTCCCGGCACGCCGGATTGCGACCGTTCGGTCGAAGTGGATCCCCGCGTGACGACGGACCAACATCTTGCTCTGCTCGCGGCGCGCGGCTTTACGCGAATCTCGGCGGGATTACAGGACCTCGATCCCAATGTGCAGCAGGCCGTGCGCCGCGAGTTTAGCTTTGACGACATGCAGGCATTCATCGAGCGCGCCCGTGCGCATGGTTTCACCAGCGTCAATATTGACTTGATCTATGGATTGCCGCGCCAGACGCGGGCGACTTGGAAAGACACGCTCGCTCACGTCGCCACGCTGCGGCCCGATCGCCTCGCGTGCTTCGGATACGCACACCTGCCCGCTCGCATGAAGCATCAACAGGCCATCCATGAGGACGAACTGCCATCGCCGCGCGAACGCCTGGGCATGCTGTTTGACGCGCATCGAGTCCTCAGCGATGCGGGTTACTCCGGAATCGGTATGGATCATTTCGCACTGCCCGACGATGATCTGGCGCGGGCGCAGCAGGCGGGACGGCTCTGGCGCAATTTCATGGGCTACACGACGACACGCGGGCTCGAACTGCTCGGCCTCGGCTGCTCCGGCATCAGCGAATTCCACGATCTCTTCACGCAAAATATCGCGCAGCCGGAAGCCTACGCCGCCGCACTCGAAGCGAATCTCTGGCCGCTCGAGCGCGGACATGAATTGAATGAAGATGATCGCACGACCAAGCAGATCATTAATCATCTGATGTGCAATCTGGAAGTGAAGCGCCCCGCCACGACCGGCGAAAATACCGAGTTTGAAACACGCATGAACCACGCGCTGGCCGAAATCGCGGCATACGAACCGCTCGGCTTGGTCCGTCGCGAAAACGGCGGCTATCTCGTCACGCCGCTGGGCCAACTCTTCGTGCGCAATCTGGCGATGCCGTTCGACCGCTATCTGGCCGGACAACAAAACGTGCAGTTCTCCAAAACCGTATAGGTCACGACGATGACTGAAGCCATTCTTCTGATCAATATGGGCGGCCCGGCCCGTCGCAACGACATCGAACCGTACCTGCGCGAGATCTTCAGCGATCCGGCGATTATTGACTTGCCCGCGATTTTGCGCAAGCCGCTGGCGAGTCTGATTGCGAAAAAACGCGTAGACGAAGTGGCTGAACGCTACGAGTCCATTGGCGGTTACACCCCGCTCTTCCACTGGAGCGAATCGCTGCGTCAGAACGTTATTCAGGAATTGAACGCGCACGGTGCGCCAATGGAGGTCGCGTGGGCGTTTCGTTACATTTCGCCAACGATCCCCGAGGCGCTCGAACAACTGCGCAAGAAGGGCGTGACAAAGGTCCACATTCTGCCGCTTTTCCCGCACTACACGCATACGATGACAGGCTCGGTGATGAAGGAGGTCGAGCGCGCCGCAGAGCACCTGGGATTGAAGTACGAATACCTTGAAGATTGGGGCCAGGAAGAAGCTGTGCTCGAACTGTGGGGATCGTATCTGGAGGCCGCGCTGGCTGAAGCAGGAATGGGCGCGCGAGTCATGTTTGTCGCGCACGGTATCCCGCAAATTTATGTCAACCGCGGTGACGACTATCCTGACCGGGTGCGCGCGTCGGCAGAAAAACTCGCACGCCGTCTGCCGCAGGGCACGGAGTGGGTCGTGGCGTTTCAGAGCAAAGTCGGTCCCGTGGCGTGGACGAAGCCGTATATGGAAGAGGTTCTACCCGAATGGACCAAGAGCGATGCGCCGATCGTCATGATGCCGTTAAGTTTCGTCGCCGATTGTCTGGAAACGCTGTATGATCTCGATAGCGTTGCCAAAGAGATGGTCGAAAGTGCCGGCGTGAAAAAATACGTTCGCGCACGCGTCTTTAACGACGATCCGCAATTTGCCCATGCGCTGCTGCATGTTTGGCACGAGAGCCACGATGAAGCCGCCTGCTAATCCTCTGGCGCCGAGAGTTGTCGTCGTCGGTGGCGGCGTGGCCGGCCTCGCGACCGCGTACATGATCCGTGCGCTCGCGCGCGAACACGGGGCTAACCCGCGAATGACAATTCTGGAAGCGCAGCCGGTTATCGGCGGCGCGACGCGCACCGAGCGCAGCGATGGCTACCTGTGCGAATGGGGACCAAACGGATTCCTGGACAACGAACCCGCGACGCTTGATCTGGTGAAACGGCTGGGCTTGGAGCCGCGGTTGATCAAGGCGTCGCCGCATGCCGCTAAACGCTACATTTACCACCACGGCAAGATGCGTGAAGTCCCGCTGTCGCCGGGCGCGTTTCTGAAATCTGACATCCTGCCAACCGGCGCGAAATTGCGCATGGCGTGTGAGCTGGCCATCCCCGCGAAGCGCGATCAGGACGACGAAACCGTGTATGATTTCGCGCGGCGCAGACTTGGTGAATCCTTCGCGCAGTATATGATTGATCCGATGGTCTCGGGTATCTTTGCGGGCAACGCGCGCGAATTGTCGTTGCGCGCGGTGTTCCCGAAGATGGTTGAAATGGAAAACGAATACGGTGGGTTGTTTCGCGCTATGATTGCCAAGCAGCGCGCGGCTAAGCGCAACGGAAAAGCAACCGGTGGACCGGGCGGTGCGGCGGCGACGCTGACTACATTTGCTGACGGCATGGGCGAGCTGACCGATACGCTTGCCGCGGAATTGACTGAAATGATCATTACCAATGCGCAGGTGGAAGCTGTGCAACCGCGCGGGGACTACTTTGACGTCGTGACGCCCGATGGAACGTATGCCGCCGACGCCGTAATTCTCGCCTGTCCATCCTATGCAGCGGCGGATATCGTGAGGGGCATCTGTTACAACGCCGCCGAATGTCTCCGCGCCATTCCCTATGCGCCCATAGACGTAGTAGCGCATGGACACAAAACCGAGGATGTTGGGCACCCATTAGATGGCTTTGGCGTCCTAATTCCGCGTGGCGAAGACTATCGTGCGCTGGGCTCGCTCTGGTGCGATGCGATCTTCCCGAATCAGGCACCGCAGGGAATGCACATGCTCCGCACAATGATCGGCGGAGCCCAGGATCCGGCCATTGTCAATCTAAGCGATGCCGAAGTTGAACAAATTGCTTCGAACGAACATCGCCGCCTGTTTAACGTGCGCCAAGAACCCGTCTTCAGAAAACTGATTCGTCATCCGCAAGGCATCGCACAATACACACGAGGCCATTTGGACCGCATCGGCGAGTTGGAACTCCTGGAACGGCAACTGCCGGGCCTATTCCTCACCGGCGCGGCTTACCGCGGCGTCTCTGTGAACGGCTGTGTCAAAGACGCGTTTCGTGTCGCCAAGTCACTGCTTACGCAATGGAGAATCCATTAGGATATGTGGCTCTACACCCTCCTACCGGCGATTTTGCTGTTATTCTTTGGCGGGCTGCTCGCCATGTGGCTCATCCTCTATCATAAGCCCGACGACCTTATGGAACGCCATGCCGTCAAGCTCGGCTGGGTCGCGCTGGCGGTGTATGCGGTGTGGCTTGGTGCGCTCAGTGCCGTGCAACAGCAGATTCCGATTCTGACGGTCGGACAAATCTGCGCGTTCTTGGGCTTCCTGATCTGGATGGATCAACAGCTGGTCGAGCGCCGGATCTCCCAACGCATGCTTGTTCTTTTGCCACTAGTGCTTGTGGTTTGCCTGCTCTTGGCATCCATCGCCGGAGGGTTGCGTCACGTGGAAGGTCCGCGCGAACTGCACTCCGCATGGTCAGCCGTGCACATCATTCTCTCGATGGCGGGTGTGGCGATGCTCTTCGGCAGCGGTGTTTATGGTGCCGGTTCGATTGTCCTGAGGCGCATGCTCAAGAATCGCCAATTCGGGCGGCTCTTCTCGACCCTGCCGTCCATGGATGACATGCACCGTCTGCGGTCTTTGGCGATCTATCACGGCTGGCTGCTGATAACGGTAAGTTTTGCCTCGTCAACCATCTTCATGTTCATTGAGCGCGAAGGTTCGCCGAGCTTCTTCAGTCATTTGCACGAGATGTTTGCCCTCTGGGTAGTTGCGTCGGTGCTGGCACTGTCCGAACGCAAACGCTGGCTCGGCGATCAGCGGCAGGCGCGGCTCACCGTGGCACTCACGACCCTGATGTTTCTGCTCATGGCCGGCTCGGTGGCACAGATCTTCTTCGGGGGCCGTTCGTGAAGCTCGAGATGATCGGTTTGAATCACCGAACGGCCGTACTCTCTATGCGCGAGAAAGCGGCGATTGCGCCGGACGCGCTGCCCATGATTCTCGAAGGCCTGGTGCGACATCCGAATATCGAAGGTGCCGTGATTCTCTCGACGTGCAATCGTGCCGAAATCTATGTCTCGCCGACCTATCACTTCGAGGAATCCGAGCTGCGCGCGCTCTACGCCGAAGCGTGCGGCTTGGATCCGGATGACGGCAACGTGGCCTATGTGTACCGCGACGCCGCCGCCGCACGCCACCTGTTTCGGGTGGCCTCCGGCCTCGATTCCCAGATGCTCGGAGAGATTCAGATTCTTGCGCAGGTGAAGAACGCGTATGGCACGGCGTTAGAGCTTGCCAGCACGAGTGCCACGTTAAACAAGGTCTTCACGCACGCGATTTCCTGCGGCAAGCAAGTGCGCACGCGCACGGCGATTTCACAAGGCGCGGTGTCGGTGGCCTATGCCGCCATCGAAGTTGCGCAGCGGCTCTTCCGCAAGATCGAAGAGCAGAACATCCTGCTGGTCGGCGCGGGCGAAACGACGCAACTTGCGGCGAAGTACCTTGCTGACGCGGGCGCCTGCAAAGTGCGCGTCAGCAATCGCACAGCGGAGCGGGCCGCGGTGCTGGCCGAACAGATTGCGGGCGACGTGACGAACTTCCCCCCGACGGCTGACGATCTGGCGTGGGCAGACATCGTGGTCTCCGCAACTTCCGCGCAGACGCCGGTTCTCAACGTCGCCGAGCAGGGCGGGACGCTGCGCCAGCGCAAACGTCCGCTGCTATTCCTTGATCTGGCTGTACCACGTGACGTTGATCCGAAGTTTGCCGACTTCGATGACGTTTATGTCTACACCGTGGACGATTTCCAGGAGCTCGTCGCCGTCAATATTCGGGCACGCCAAAAAGAAGCCGTGCGCGCCGAGGAGATCGTCGAGAAAGAAGTCGAAGAGTTCGTCGAATGGTATCGCAATAATCGCATTGCGCCGAGTTTACAGCAATTGCAGGCTGCGCTCGAGAGTATTCGCGCCGCTGAAGTCGAACATCAGGCCCACCACTTCCGGCCCGAAGACCGCGAAGAGGTCGAGAAGTTCTCACGCGCCATGATGAAAAAAGTCACAAGCCTGATTGTCGCCAATATGCGCCGCGCCGCGGCGGACGGCAACGATCTAACCCTCGCTCGGGCCATCGCCGTTGCCTTCGCCGGAAAGGACCGCGCGGCCACCGAGCAAATACTCGAACAACTGAACCATGAGCTTTCCCACTGACCGTCCGCGCCGCCTGCGCCGCACTGATACGCTGCGCCGACTTGTACGCGAGAATTACCTGTCGCCCTCCGATCTGATTCAACCGCTGTTCGTTGTGCCGGGCTCGAACATCGTCAACGAGATTTCCAGCTTACCAGGGCAGTGGCATTGGTCCGTGGACCGCGTCGTAGAAGCCGCCGCCCGCTGCGTCAGCGCCAAAGTGCCGGGCGTGATCCTGTTCGGCATTCCGACCTACAAGGATGAAGTTGGTTCTGCCGCGTACGACGACAACGCCGAAGTGCAACAGGCCGTGCGCGCGATCAAGCACGCTTATCCCGATCTACTCGTTATCACCGATGTCTGCCTGTGTGAATACACGAGCCACGGCCACTGCGGCGCGTTGCATGGCCATGACGTTGATAACGACGCGACGCTGGCTCTCCTGGCGAGAACCGCCGTCAGTCACGCGCGTGCCGGCGCTGACATCGTTGCCCCGTCGGATATGATGGACGGCCGGATCGGCGCCATTCGCAAAGCTCTCGACGCCAACGGCTACGAGCATATTGCCATCTTGTCTTACGCCGTAAAGTATGCTTCGGCGTACTACGGGCCGTTCCGGATCGCCGTGGACTCGGCGCCGCAATTCGGCGACCGCCGCGGCTATCAGATGGACCCGGCCAATGCGCTTGAAGCGCTGCGCGAAGTCGAATTGGATTTGGCCGAAGGTGCGGACATGATCATGGTCAAGCCCGGTATCGCCTATCTCGACATTCTGCACGCGGTCAAGCAGAAGTATGGCCGCGTCACCGCCGCCTATCAAGTTTCCGGCGAATACGCGATGATCGAAGCGGCGGCGCAGCGCGGGTGGATTGACCGCAAGCGAATCATCCTCGAATCTTTACTGGCTTTCAAACGCGCCGGAGCGGACTTCGTTCTGTCGTACCATGCCGCCGAGGCCGCCGAGTGGCTCAATCAGGAATTCGCCCAATGACACTCATGGACTCCCACGAGCTGACGCAACGCACAACCGGCGTTTCGCGTATGTGGTTTGAACGCGCCCAGCGTGTACTCCCGGGCGGGGTCAACTCGCCTGTGCGCGCCTTCAAATCCGTTGGCGGCGAACCGCCCATCATTGCCTACGCTGAAGGGGCGTTGCTGGTGGACGTTGACGGAAACGAGTATATTGATTACATTGGAAGCTGGGGACCCATGATTCTGGGTCACCGTGAACCGTCGGTCCTGGACGCTGTGCAACGCGCCGCCGAAATGGGGTTCAGCTATGGTGCCCCATCCGCTGCCGAAGTCGTCCTGGCCGAAGAGATCATTGCGCGTGTACCCGGCCTGGAAATGGTGCGCTTCGTCAATAGCGGCACCGAGGCCACGATGAGTGCGATTCGACTGGCGCGCGCCGCCACGCAGCGCAATGTTATTGTCAAATTCTCCGGCGGCTACCACGGACACGCCGACGCGTTCTTGGTTCAGGCAGGCTCAGGGGCCGCAACGTTCGGTTTGCCCGACAGCCCGGGTGTGACCCCCGGCGCGGCACAGGACACGCGCTGCGCCGTGATCAACGATCTCGGCTCAGTCCGGGCGCTCTTTGCGGCCGAGCCGCTCGAAATCGCGGCCGTGATCGTCGAACCTGTGGCAGGAAATGTCGGCTGTATTCCGCCCGCGCCAGAGTTCTTGGCGGGACTGCGCACACTGTGCAATGAGTTTGGTGCGCTGCTGATCTTCGATGAAGTCATGACTGGTTTCCGCGTCGCGCGCGGCGGCGCGATTGAACTCTACGGCATCAGTCCCGATCTCGCAACGTTCGGCAAGGTCATCGGCGGTGGACTGCCCGTCGGCGCCTACGGCGGTTCAAAGCAGATCATGTCACTCGTCGCGCCGCAAGGCCCGGTCTATCAGGCGGGCACGCTGTCGGGCAATCCGCTGGCGATGAACGCCGGCATCGCCACGCTCGCCAAGCTGGACGAAGTCGCCTATCGGCAGCTCGAACGCCGCTCGACGCGCCTCTGCGCCGGACTCGAACAGGCGTGCCGAGATGCGGGGATTCCCGCGTCCGTGCAGCGCGTCGGTTCGATGCTAACACTGTTCTTCACGACGCGGCCCGTGCGCAACTACGCCGACGCGCAGCAATGTGACCACGCGCGTTTCCGCTGTTTCTTCCATGAAATGCTCAAACGCGGCGTGCATCTGCCGCCGTCCGGCTATGAATGCTGGTTCGTATCGCTCGCTCACAGCGACGCGCTGATTGACCGCACGATTGAAACTGCGCGGGAGGCGTTCGCATCGCTCAAATAACGGGAGTTCCGATCTCAAGATGATTGCGTGGCTGCGCGACGCATGGCAACGCCCCAAGCTGCCCTTCCGGCGGCATTTCGTCGTTTTCATGCTCATCTCGCTCTTCGCGATCGCGCAATTGACATGGTGGTCCATCTTCCAATTCCATGAAGGTCGCCGCATCGCCGATACGCAAAATAACTACTGGACGCAGCAGATCGCGATTGCGTCCGAACGGCGTGAAGCGCTGGGCCCGCACTTTCCCGTTTGGCTGGCGCATACGTTTCCCGATCTGGAATTGGGCGCCGATGGACGCGTTCAAATTCGTATGGAAGCGCAGCGCGTACTGGAGAAGTTCACAGCTTCACGCGTGCGAATGTTTATCAGCGAAGGCGCGTTCTTTGGCCTGCTGGTCTTGGTCGGAGTGCTATATATGTTCCGCACCTTGCGCGAAGAGATTGACGTCGAACATCGCCAGTCGGTCTTCCTGTCAGCTACGTCGCATGAATTGAAAACGCCGATCACGTCGCTGCGGATGTACCTGGATACGCTGCGCGAACGCGATTTGCCGCAGGCACAACGCGCCGAAATGCTCGAAACAATGTCCGTTGATCTTGATCGGCTGCACGACTTGATTGACCGGCTCCTCCAGGCGCAGCGCGTCTTGCTGCCCGGGAAAGCGCTGCCGCTCGAAACGGTGGACATCAGTGAAGAAACGGTCCGCGCCGTCAATGACCTAAGAACCCGGATTGAGTTCTCCGGCAAGCATCGGTTGAATCTGGATGTTGACTACGGCCTGTTCGCGCTGGCCGACCCGCGCCGCTGGCAGTTGATCGTCAAGAACCTTGTGGACAACGCCGCTAAGTATTCGCCGCAGGGCGGCATGATTGACGTCTATCTGACGCGCCGCGATGAGATACTTGAGCTGATTGTCACCGACGAAGGACAGGGGTTCACCGCTGACGAAGGCGCCCGCCTGTTCGAGCGATTCTACCGCGTGGGCAATGAAGACACGCGCACCCAGCAGGGCATTGGCCTCGGGCTCTATCTCGTGCGCGAACTGGTGCAGGCGATGCACGGCACCGTCGCCGCGCGCAGTGCGGGACTTGGCAAGGGATCACAGTTTGTCGTGCGCGTGCCCGCCGCAAAGAAGGAATCGAATGCCTGAACGCATTCTCATCGTTGAAGATGAGGCGCATATCGCCGCCGGACTCAAACTGAATCTCGAAGCTGAAGGATTTGAGACGACGCACGTCGCCGACGGCTTAAACGCACTGAAAACGATTCGGGAAGGCGGCCACGACCTCGTCCTACTCGATGTAATGCTGCCCGGCATGAGCGGCTTTGACGTCTGCGAACGCACACGCGCTGATGGTATTCATGTCCCAATTCTATTTCTAACGGCGCGGGACAGCGACGATGCGCGGGTGCGCGGCCTTGAACTTGGCGGCGACGACTACCTTACGAAACCATTCAGCATCCGCGAGCTGATCGTGCGTATTCGCGCAATTCTGCGGCGCGGTGAATGGTACCGCCGGACCCCTGATCTGGGCAATTTGCTAAATGTCGGACGGTGTCAGGTTGATCTGGCGGCCTATTCCGCCAGTACGCCGCGCGGAGCGGAGACTTTGACGCAGAAAGAGTGTATGATCTTGAAGTTCCTGTCGGAACGTGAAGGCAATGTCGTCACCCGTGACGAAATTCTCGAACGCGTCTGGGGCTACGACCGCTATCCCTCGACCCGTACTATTGACAATCTGATGGTCCGCCTGCGCAAACTGCTTGAAGACGATCCGCGCCATCCCCGGCATCTGCATACCGTATACGCCGCCGGGTATAAATTTACCGCCTTGCCTACCATGGAGAAAGCGGAATGAATCCGCTGCGCCTACTGATTCTATTGTCGCTGCTTGGCACATTTGATGTCGCCTGCGCATTTCACGATGGCGGCGTTGCCAGCTGTGCGGCCTGTCACATGATGCACAACGGCAGCGACGACTTCATCGAACCGCCCTCGCACAACAACAAGTACCTGCTGCGCTTTGATTCGCCCACGGATGTTTGCCTGAGCTGCCACGGCGCGAACAACGGTTCGGTCTGGGCGCAAACGCCGACGCTGCCCGCGCCGGAACGCGGCAGCGGTAACTTCGTGTTCATCGGAGCCGCAAATATCAACGACGCGCCAAACGGCGCACTCTACCCGCTAAGCGGCAGCCACGGCGTTCACAATTGCGAAAACTACACGTTTAATGCGGGCCCCGATCCGGTGAACACCATGGCGCCCGGTGGTGTATTCCCGGCGGCGCGCTTGGCTTGCACCTCGTGTCATGATCCGCATGGCAACGAGAACTTCCGGATGCTGCGAGGCGCGGGCTTTGTTCCCGCCGGCCAGATTACCTTCGCATATCCGGCACCCGTGGCGCAGGGCATCCCGCTGACCGGAGCCGCTGAATCACCAAGTCTGCATACCGCATATCAATCCGGCTGGACGAATTGGTGCGCCAATTGTCACGGGTTCTACCATCAGGACGCCCGTGACGGCTTCCGGCATGTGGTTGCGGGAGCTTTGCCATCGGAAGCGCGCAACTCCTATGAACATTACGACGGCAGCAGCAATCCAACGGGGGGCAATCCGCTCACCAGCTACCTGCCGCAAGTGCCCTTTGAAGACCCGAATATCACCACGACCAGTACGTACGGACCAAGCACGCGCAGCCAAATTTCTTGCATAACTTGTCATCGCGCACACGGCTCAAGCGCCGTGGATGCCGGGCGCTGGGATTTTCAGGTCGTCAATCTGCGCATGGACGGCATTGTCTCCGGTTCATACCCTTTGCCCATGCCCTATCGCGGCACCGTCGAACGCTCCTTGTGCCTCAAATGTCACGAACCGGACACCCGCACGCATGGCTTTGCCCAAGCATGCCTCGAGTGCCACCGCTCCAGTTTAGATGCCATGCCTCACCAGTTGCTGCGAGAGCCATCGCGCTTACGCCAGTAGGGAGGAGTCCTTTTTTTGGCGCGAATAAGACTTAGCAAGTCTCATTCAATGAAAACCCTGAACATGGTCACTTTGACACTCCACTCGATTTTGCATCAATGTGACCCATAGGCAGTAATTATGCTTGACTATGCACGAATGATTTCCCAAATTATTCGTGCTTTCTTTCACATAGCGCATCCGCGCGAATAATGACTGTCCGCTACTGCATATTGTCGCGCAATCTTGCGCAGTTACCCTACGCACACAAGTCGTCCGCTTGCGCTCCGGCGCGTGCGGACTTTTTTATTCATGTCATATCCATCAACCGAGCAGGTGTACAATGACACCCTCTCTTGACGTTCAACTTTTCTGGTTCTCGTTCTGGGCATATTTGATCGGGTGGCTGTCTTTCACGATCTGGCTCGCGGCGCGCAAGAAATTCTGGACGACCTTCGGCGCGATCTGCTTCGCCGCAGGCTTCATTCCGCAGACGGTGGCCTTCTTCCTGCGGTGGAACAACACCGGCCACTTCCCCATGTCCAACATGTACGAGTACATGGCGGTCATGAGTTGGATGGCCGTCGTCAGTTTCACCTTCCTGACCTGGCGCTACCGCAATTGGGTGATCAGCGCCCTGATCTCGCCCGTGGTGATCATGCTGATGGTCGCGGCCTCGCTGTTGCCCAAAGACCCGAGTCAACAGCTTATGCCCGCGCTGCGCAGTTCGTGGCTGATGATTCACGTGACGCTCGCCAGCATCGGCGCAGGCGCCTTCGCGGTCGCCGCGGCCGTCTCGTTCGTCTATCTGTTGGCCGTGCGCAGTGAGGACGAAGCCAAGAAGACTTTCCAGCCCTCCTGGCGTATTCCGCTGCGGGTATTGGTCTTCATTCCGCTGATCATCGCAATCGTCGGTAATGTCAGCGACGTACTGGCGAACCAGTCGGCGATGCAACTGCTCGGCGCTCCGACGCGCTTTGGCAATATCCTCGTGCTGCTGGGAATCTACATGGTTCCCGCGGGCTTCATCTGGAACTACATGTTCAAGCGCGGCACACCGTCCGTCGAATCCCGCTATTGGGCAGCCATCGCATTCTCCGGGCTGTTCCTCGGCGCAATGGCGGCTGGTATCCTACTCAGCACCAAACAGGCCGAGCTCACGCCCGACAGCCCACTACGCATTTTCGAGTTCTTCGGGATGACGCTCGTCTTTGGAACGGTCGGCGCCTTCGTGCTGCATACGGCGTTGGGCTTCGGCTCGATTGCCGGCAAACTGCATTTGGACGGCCGACTGCTCGATGAAGTCAACTATCGGTCGGTCGCGTTGGGCTATCCGCTTTATACGCTTGGTGCGCTGTTCGCTGGAGCGATCTGGGCCGAAAGCGCGTGGGGCTCGTTCTGGAGCTGGGACCCCAAAGAGGTCGGCGCGCTGATTATCTGGCTGTTCTACAGCGCCTTCCTGCATGCCCGCTATCAACGCGGCTGGTCCGGTCCGCGCACCGCCGTGCTTTCGCTCATTGGTTTCGCCATGATGATGCTCTCGCTGTTCGGTAACTTCTTCTTCGGCGGTTTGCACGCCTATAACTAAAGCGCGCAGCGCAATATCGCCCATGACCGTCTCCGCTTCGCCGCCCGTCAGTCGCAAGCCCAAATGGTGGGCCATGTTGTCCACCATGAAGTTCGCCATCTGGATTCTCATTGTCCTCGGCGCGCTGTCACTCGCTTCGCTGTTCAGCAATGAACTCGTGGATCCCCAGTGGATGGACCAACCCGCCGAAGGTACCGGCGCAGCCATTGGACAGTTGATCTATCGCTCGCTCGAAATGCACAACCCCTTTAGCTCGTGGTGGTATCGCGGGTTGATCGCTTTGCTCTCTCTTTCGCTGTTTGCCTGCGTCCTCGAACGCACGCCGATTGTATGGCGGCTGTGGAGCCGTAAACCCGACCTCGATCCGCGGATCGTCAACGAACACTCCGCGCAGATCTATCTGTCCACGACCGAAGCCGCTGAGACTTTTCTTCCGCGGCTGGGACGATCGCTCGCAACACGACTCGATTCCGAACGCGTGTGGGTCGGCGAATCCGGCCGCTGGGCGCTGTGGGGACCGTTGCTCACGCATGTCGGCCTCTTGCTGCTCGCCATCGGCGGGCTCGTCGGATCGTTTGGCGGCACCGATGTTCGTAACGGTGGCTATCCCGGTGATATCGTCCAAACCGAGGGGGTGCCGTTTGATGTCCGCATTGACAGCTTCCGCGTCGAATTCTACCCTCTCCAGCCGCACCAATGGGTGCTCGCGGAAGGCGCGTGGATCGGCCGACTGATTGAACGCGACGGCCCCGATTCATGGAAGGTCGAGCGCCGCGCCGAAACCGGCGAGCTTGAATATGTGTCCTTGCAGGACGTTGAGATCTCCAACGATTGGGATCTCCGCAACGCCGGCGGCAATATCAAGCAGTACATCAGTTCGGTGACCATTCTCGAAAACGGGCAGCCCGTGCTGGAGAAGCAGATTTCCGTCAACACACCCCTGCGCTATCGAGGATATCGCTTCTACCAGAGCTCCTACGATCCCGGCTCGCCGCGCGTCACGGCCACCTACGACCAGTTGACGGTTGTGGTGTCCGATTCGCTCGGCAATGTCCTGCATCGGCTGCCGCTCAAACAAAACGAAAGCGTGATGATTCCGGGCGACACCGTCAAGATCACTGCCGCACGGCTGCTGCCGGACTTCAAGCTCGATTCACGCCGAAACGCCTATTCCGCCAGCGCCAATTTCACCAATCCCGCGCTGGAACTCACCGCCGAAGGCCCCAATGGTTTCAAGAAGACGATGTGGTCGTTTCTGGCGATGGAAGGACATCAGACGGTGGTCGGCAATCTCAAGTATGAGGCTACCGACATCACCGGCAGACAGGCGCGCATGGACATCGTCACCATCTTTGAGATTCGCCGTACCGTCGGCACGGAATTCCTCTGGTTAGGCTTCATTGTCGCCAGTCTCGGCTTAATTCTGTGCTTCTATATTACGCACCGCATCGTTTACGTCGAACGGCCGTCTGCCGGCCAGCCGCTGACCCGCGTCTATGCGTTTAGTAAGAAGATGATTCGCGCGTTCGAGCACGATCTTGCCTCAGCCGCCGAGCATCCTGGAGCCGACGTTAAAATGACCGTCCAGCCGGAAATCGTAAGCTACTAAACAGCTCTTGCGATTGTAAGAATTACCGGTACTATACCTAGGGCACAATATTTTCCATGTTGTGTCCATCAGGTTTATGACAAACCCCGCCTAAATAGACGGGGTTTGTCATGAGCCGCGGGCGACCCCATGGGCCGCCCGCTTTCGTTTGTGTCATCGTCAGCGAAGGCGACGGTCCGTACAGCCGCACTTTAGAGTACAGCGTCGTCGGCGCACACATGATCGTGCGCCACGAAATACCGGCGTCCAAACCCCGTTTGACTCCTTTGTCAGGTGGTTCAGAGACAACTGTGGGGCGGCCAAACGGCCGCCCCACAGCTTCCAAACGAAATTTGGTGACGAGTTACTTCAGCAGCATCATCTTCTGTTGCGCCGAGAAACCATTCACTTCAATCTGAGCCACATACATACCCGACGGCAGGCCCGTCGCATCAAAGGTCACCGTATGCGCGCCTGCGGTCTGCAGACTGTTGATCAGCGTCGCAACTTCCTGACCCTGAACGTTAAAGACCTTCAACGTCGTGTGGCCGGCCTCGAGGAGGTCAAAGCGCAGCGTCGTCGTCGGGTTGAACGGGTTCGGGTAGTTCTGGTGCAAGGTGTATTCACCCACAACACCGGCCGTCGCGCTCGGAGTCACGGCTTCAGTCGCCAGCACTTCCTGAGCACCGCCCAGGCTAACTGCCGCCAACTGATACGTGTAGGCCACGCCGTTGGTCAAGCCTTCGTCCGTCCACGTATAGCTGTGGCCCGACGCCGCGTTGCCTTGCGTGGCAATCTGCGCCATCGGCTGGCCGTCGCGCAGCACGACGAAGTGATGGTTGTCCGTCTCGCTCGCCGTCACGAAGTTCATCGTCACGCGCGAATCGCCCGGAACCAGATCAAAGCTCGACAGCGCAACATCCAACTGACCGTCGGCAATGATGTAGTCTTCGACTTCACCAAGGAAGTCAAAGGCAAACGTGCCGCACTGGTCCGTGCACGCCAACGACGTCGCCAGACCGAAGCCGTAACGGCCCACCGGCGTGGACGTCAGACGGAAACGGAAAACGCCGTCATAAGCGCCCATCGTCAGCACGCCCGGATCCAACACCGAATAAAGCGCCGTGCCCGGCGTGACCAAAACGTCGCGCAGAATCCACTCGCTTGCGGGAGCCATGCCAATATTACACTCAATCTCGTCACAGAAGTCGCCGTCAAGATTGCCGTCTTTCCAAGCATTCAAGTACAGACGGCCACCGCACGCTTCGTAACGATCATATTCCGAACCGCCCGTAACGGTCACAAACAGCGACTCCGTTTCGCACGGGTTCCAAGGCAGGCTAACGAAATACACACCGTCATCTTCCGGCAACTGATCCGCGTTCAGATATTCCGGCGCAAGTTCGCCGTCAACCTCTTCGCCCAACCACGCGATACCCGAAAGACCATGAGCGGGGTTGTTGGTCAGGGTCGGATAGTTGCACGCCGACAGATCGCCATGGTCAACTTCCGAGTACGGGAATTGGCACGTATCGGGCAGCTCCGCGCAAACGCACGAGCCCGAGTCAATCTGGAAGGCCGTCACCGTATTGTTGTAGGCGTCCTTCACCCACAACGCGTAATTCGGCGCGAACGTGATCGCGTCGCACTCCATACCTTCGCAGCGCACCTGGCCTGCGTCAAAGCGGCTGACGAATGCGCCGGTCGTCTTGTCGCAACGGCGAACGTCGTCAATCGGGCTGTTGCCGGCCCAAATCGTGTTGCCCGCGCCCATTTCAACGCCCGAGATCGTGCCTTCCGGATTGCCGTTCTCGTCCAGCAGGGTCAGCGTGTTCAACAGCAGACCCGCCGTGGTGAAGTGGTAAATCTCGGAGCTAACGTCGGTCGAATGCCAGATCGTACCGTCCGTCGCGTCGTAATCGCAACCGTCGGTCAGGCCGCCGCCCATGCCGACAAACTGATAGGTCGCCAGACCGTTGCGGTCCACCGTCCAAATGATGTCGGTGTTGGTGCCGCCGCCCCAGAATACCTGGCGGCCTTCGTCCCAGCCAATTTCATCCACAAGAATCTGGTTACCCGAGGCGTCCACAATCGTGTTGGACGCAATCAGGTTCCCGAGCGCGTCCATCTGGTACAGAACCCCACCGAAGTAGTTCGTGTAGTACAGATCGCCGCGGCAGTCCGCTGCAATCGAAACACCGATGCCCGCCGTCACCGGTACGGTGATCACGCGCAACGTAACAGGCGGATCGTCCAAGCTCGACTGCTGGTCGCGGCCATTCGAGGCGGGCGTCTGATCGGTCGCTTGCAGCTTGTCAAATGTCTCTACGGTCCCTTCGGATGCCAGAGCAACCAAGCTACAGGCAGCGAGGGCGACCCACATCAAAATCAATTTCTTCATAGCACTCTCCTGAAAAATGTCATAACGTACCTTACCATGCATGTACAATATAACGCAAAGCGACATCGATTACTTCTTTCGGTTCCCCGATCCAAATAATTTACGGGACAAACCCTACTAAGTATGCATCATTTAAACTACATATAAACAATATAATACACTTCTGACCCATAAATTTGACCACTTCACTGGTATTCTTGAGAGGTTTGTCGAAATTTGGCCCATTTTCGTAGAGTCTGGCGGGATCCAATCTGGTGCCTTGACATCTGTAGTGATTTCTGGCTACATTCTACCCATTCATCATCACCCAAAGCCCGAAAGTAGATAGTTTACAATGATTTTGCGAATTCTCGGTAGCCTGCTGACCCTTCTGGTCCTCGTCATCGGCTGCCAACGCAAGGCCGAACCTCCCCCGAGCAGCAAGTCGGAAACGCCGACGACCAGCGTCCAACAGCCCTTGATGCAGCCGGCGGGCTCCATGCTCTATCCGGTTCAGGACAGCCTTGGTCATCATGGATTTATGGACTCTCTCGGGCAGAAGATTGTCGCATCCCAGTTCGAATCGGCGGATTTCATGTGGGATGGCATGTCGCGGGTCCGCCTCAATGGTCAATGGGGTTACCTTGACAACATGGGCCGGATAGTCATTCAGCCGCAATTCGAAAAAGCGCGGCGCTTCTCTGAGGGCATGGCCGCCGTCCGCGTGAAAGGCAAGTACGGTTACGTGGACCGCGGCGGTAACATGATCGTCCCGCCGCAGTACAGCAAATTGGCACAGGCCTTTTCCGACGGCCTGGCCGCCGTACCCGACTCGGCTAAAAAATTCGGGTTCATTGACAAAACCGGCAAGCTGGTCATTCCGCACAAATTCGACAATGTGCACCCGTTCGCGGAAGGGATGGCCGCCGCTTCAATTGGTGATAAGTGGGGCTTCATTGATAACCACGGCAACTGGGCCATCGAACCCAAGTTTGTCTGGTCGGACAAGTTCGTCAACGGCCAGAGTGTCGTGCGAATCGGTTTGCAGCCCAATGTGGACTACGCCATGGTCAACCGCAAGGGTGATGTGGTCTTCCGTGCCCAGGTCACGTACCTAAAAACACCGTCCGATGGTTTAACCCGCTTCGCGCTCAACGACAAGACCGGTTTCATGGATTACACTGGTAAGATCGTCATCCCGGCAACTTTCGACGCGGCCTTTGACTTCAGCGAGGGACTCGCTGCCGTGCGCGTCGGCAACGGCTGGGGGTATATTGATACGGCAGGCAAGCTACTCATTAACGTCGAACACAATTTCGGCGACGCCTTCACACACGGTATCGCCCGCGTCGCATGGCCCAACGGCAATTGGGGCTACATAAACCGCATGGGCGAAAAACTCTGGGAATCTAATCTCCGCGGCGGCACCAGCATTCCCGCTGGCGGCGCGGACGGCGACGACGAATAATTGCCCCGCTGTCGGGCTTCTCTATCACGCAAACTCATTTTAGTCTTAGTCGCCGATGCTCCCTCTCGCCTACGCCGACGGCCGCGCTATTACCGCCCTGCCCAAGCTGCTGAATCGTCATGGATTGGTAACCGGTGCCACGGGTACCGGCAAAACGGTCACGTTGCAAGTCATCGCCGAACGCCTCGCAGCGGAGGGCATTCCCGTCTTTGCCGCTGACGTAAAAGGCGACCTCTCTGGCCTGGCCGTTGCTGGAACTCCATCCGAGAAATTTACCGCCAGGCTGACGAAACTCGGCCTGACCGATCACACCTTCGCCGCCAACAGCTGCATCTTCTGGGATGTATTCGGACAAAAAGGTCATCCGATTCGCACAACGGTCTCCGAAATGGGACCGCTTCTGCTGGCGCGCCTGCTCAATCTCAACGAGACGCAGGCCGGGGTACTGCAAATCATGTTCAGCTACGCGGACGATGAAGGGCTGTTACTGCTCGACTTGAAGGACCTGCGCGCCATGCTGGCGCATGTCGGCGACATTCGCAAAGACCTGACTACCGAATACGGCAACGTCTCCCCGGCGAGCATCGGTGCCATCCAGCGCGCACTGCTGGCTCTCGACGAGCAAGGTGGTGAGCAGTTCTTCGGTGAACCGGCTTTCGATCTCGGCGACTTGCTCCAAACGGACCAGAACGGTCGCGGCATGATCAACATATTGCACGCCGACCAGTTGATTCGTTCGCCCAAAGTGTACGCGACGTTTCTGTTGTGGATGCTGTCCGAGCTGTTCGAGCAATTGCCCGAAGTCGGCGACGTGGACAAACCTAAACTCGTCTTCTTCTTCGATGAGGCGCATCTCCTGTTCGATGATGCGCCGCCCGCGCTGCTCGAAAAGATCGAGCAGGTTGTGCGACTCATACGCTCGAAAGGCGTCGGCGTCTTTTTCGTGACGCAACATCCGTTGGATGTCCCTGAAAAAGTGCTGACGCAACTCTCCAACCGCGTGCAGCACGCTTTGCGCGCCTTCACGCCCGCCGAACAGAAGAAACTCAAGGCCGCCGCCGAGACCTTCCGTGCCAATCCCGGTCTCGATCTGGAGAAAGCTATCCCTGAACTCGGCATCGGAGAAGCGGTTATCAGCTTCCTCGACGAACAGGGCACGCCGCAGCCCGCTGAGCGCGTCATGATTGCCCCGCCATTCTCGCGCATCGGTCCGCTGGAATCGCAAGAGCTTCTGGCGATCATGCAATCGAGCATCGTGGCGGGCGTGTATGAGAAGAGTGTTGACCGCGAGTCAGCTTACGAAATGCTCAAGGGCAAAGCCGAGCAGTCCGCTGCGTCGCCGCCGGCTGAAGAACTGCGCCGGGCCAAGCCGTCCGCGCGGCAGCCCGATGACATGATGACTGCCGTGATGAAATCGGCCGCCCGTGCGGCCGCGTCGCAAGCCGGACGCTCGTTGATACGCGGAATTCTCGGAGGACTACTCGGAGGGAAACGACGCTAAATATGATGGCCCTTGAAGCACGCAATGTCAGCAAGTCCTTTGGCGCCGTCCGCGCGCTTGACGATGTTTCACTGAGCATTCAGCAAGGTGATTTCTTCGGCTTGCTGGGTCCGAACGGCGCCGGCAAAACCACGCTGATGCGGACAATATGCGGTCTGCTTGAACCCGACAGCGGGGAGTTGCGCATCCTCGGCAGCAAGCTCGAACGCTGGCAAATACCGTTCGCGCTTGGCGTCGTGCCGCAGGACATCGCGCTCTATGACATGCTGACCGCGCGAGGGAATCTCGAACTGTTCGGTAAACTGCGCGGCATCACGGGCCGTGACCTTGACGCCCGCGTCGAGCACGTGCTGGGCCGAATTGGACTCGCCGACCGCGCCAAGTCCCGCGTCAGCACATTCTCCGGCGGCATGAAGCGCCGTTTGAATCTCGGCGTCGCGCTGCTCGCCGAACCGCGCCTGTTGCTGCTGGATGAACCCACAGTCGGAGTGGACCCTCAGTCCCGCGCCAGCATCTTTGACCTGCTCGAAGAATTGCATCAGGCCGGCATCACGATTCTCTATACCACGCACTACATGGAAGAGGCTGAACGGTTGTGCCGTACAATCGCCATCGTTGACCATGGCAAGCTGCTCGGACTCGGATCGCTTACGGAGCTCGTCCAGCTCGTCAAGACCCCGCGCTTCGTGCGCCTGATTCTGCGCAGCGAAAATGAGTCAATTCCAACTTTGCCCGGTGCGGAACTGCGGCGCTCCGGCATGCGTGTGGATTACATCCCCCATGCGCAGGATGGCCTGTCCGTACTGCTCGCGCAACTGGCTGAGTATCACGGCGCGCAGCGTGTTGAAGTCGTGTCACCTAATCTCGAGATGCTCTTCCTCGAGCTGACCGGAAGGGAGCTGCGCGACGCATGAAACGCATCTGGTACCTCGCGCGGAAAGACGTCGCGATCTTCCTCACCGATCCCGTGGCCATGGGGCTGACGTTCATCGTCCCCATGGTCATGATTCTCGTCTTCGGCTTTGTTTTCGGCGGGCAAGGCAAGGATGCGCTTTCCGAACTTAGAGTATTGGCGGTCAACGAAGACACCGGCCCCGGCGGCGCGCGTCTCTTGGCGGCCCTTGACCGGCTTGATGAAATCAATCTGATCGAAACGATCGGCAAAGACTCCGTCAAACTCGATAGCGTCACGGCCGCCCGGCTGGTAGCCAAGGGCGATTATTCGGCGGCGCTCATTGCCCCGCGCGATTTCACCGATGGGATCAAGAACGGCGAACTCCGCGCGCATATCCTTGAAGATACGCGCGATCCGGTCACCGCCGGACTGCTTGAGGGGTTGATGCAAAAATCGTCGTTCGAAACGTTTCCCATGCTCATGCCCGCCGCCATGATGTCCGGCATGATGGATTCGTCCGCGACGTTCGGCTTTAATCAAGACCTCGCGGCCGCAATCGAGAAGAACTTTGGCGTTGATTTACCGGACAGCGGTATGCGCTTTCAAGACATGATACCCCAGGACGAGATGCTCGGCGAGTCATCTGCCGCAGACAGTGCGGGTTTCAACATGGGCGCGATGTTTGACAAGGTGAATCAAGTCAAACGCACCCAAGTCGTCGGCCAGCAGGTCGTCAACCCGTCTGTTTCCCACACCACAGCCGGTACCGCCGTGACATTTTTGCTCTTCGGAGTCGGAGCGATTGCCGCATCCCTGCTCCGTGAAATGCGTTCGGGCACCGCGCAGCGACTCCTGCTCATGGGTGCGACGGCCGGAGAAATCCTCCTGTCAAAACTACTCTATTCAGTCGTCATGGGCAGCTTCCAACTGCTGGTCATGATGATCTACGGCTGGCTGATTTTCCACTTGCAAATCTGGGAACACTTCGCGCCGATGCTCGTGATGATTGTCGTCACCGCGATCACCATGAGCGCGGTCGGGCTGGTCATCTCTGCGCTCTCGAAGACTGAGGAGCAGGCGGGGGGACTACAAGTGGTGATCATCCTCAGTATGTCCGCCATTGGCGGTGCGATGTTCCCGAGCTTCATGCTGCCCGAACATTATCAAAATGATCAGCAAAATCACTCCCGTGTTCTGGGCGATGCAGGGCTTTAATGATGTCTTCTGGCGCAATCAGAACATCGTCGGCATCGCGCTCGAATGCGGCATCTGTTTAGGCATGGCCGCCGTCATGACCGCCATTGCCGTCGTCGTCTTTAAGCGCCGCCTCGCCACCGAATTGGGATAAGCGCCGCGCAACACCCGGATAAGAAAACGCCCCGGCCATTCGGTCGGGGCGTTTCTCATATGAACGGATGCGAAATGTACGAACGCTACTTCACCAAAACCATCTTCTGCATCGCCGAGAACGAACCGGCTTCCAAACGATAGAAGTAGATGCCGCTCGTCAAGTCAGACGCATCAAACGTCACGCTGTAGCGACCCGCCTCGTGGCTGCCCTGCACCAGCGTCGCCACGACCTGACCCAGCGGATTGAACACCTGCAGCGACACGTTCTGTGTTTCCGGCAGCACGAAGTCAATATTGGTGGTCGGGTTAAACGGATTCGGATAGGCCGCGCCAAGCTGGTATTCTTGGACCAGCAGGTTATCGGTCAATTCAATCGTCGTCGTGCCGAGCACGTTCTGCTCACCGCTCAGCGTCACTTCGGAGAGCTCGTAGGTATAAGAACCAGCTTCGGGACGATCCGTGAAACTGTAGTCCGCGCCGGTCGCGTTGTTCTGTGCGGCAACTTCCGCGATCTTGCTGCCATTGCGCGACAGTTCGAAGCGCTCGATGGCCGATTCCGACGCCGTGCTCCATGCGAGTGCAATTTCACCGTCAATCACGGCGGCGTCAAAGCTCGTCAACTCAACGGGAAGGACGCGGTCGCGCAGGCCGAGTGCCCAAAGACCGTTCCAATCTTCCATACCGGTGTACTCGAAACTATAGACGCCGTCACCCAAGTCAATCACGGCAGACGGTTCAAGCGTGTACCACTGTCCGTTGCGATTTCTGGTGATGACCAAGCTCGAACCCGGGTCGCCGAGCAATGACTGAAATCTTTCATTGGATTGGTTGCTCTTGGTTCTGGTCTTAAGAACACATGTCCCAATGGTCGGAAAGCCAAGCGAAGTGTTAAGAAGGAAGAACTGGCCAACGCAATATTCTTCCGGCAGATTGTAATCAATGCCGTCAATCACCGGACGAGTGCGAGTGACATTCACCGTGACCGAAGCAGGCGACTCGGGAGCATGAAAATCAAGTTCAACCGAGCCGTGCAACGAGCTCAGGGCATCGGGAGTCGTGGCAACGCTGAAGTCCGCACCCGGATTCGGGTTCACAAACGTCTGCGAGAACGAATTCTGCACGATGCGGTATTGACCAGGCGCCGACGGATACTGAGCGCCCGTGATCACGCCATTTAAACCGGTCGGCTCAGTGATGTAGTTATACAGAGCCTGCTGATACGACACACCAACAATCGTATAAGGAGCACCGCGGAACGGAATCGCATCGCCGCTGTTGGCTGTGAAGGCATTCGTCGCGATGCAGACTTCCGGCGCGTCCGGAACAATTTCGCCGCAGCGAACAAGCACGGTGCCGTCATTCAACACAATGTCACGCACACGCTGACCCGGCGTAATTACGTTCAAGAAGTTCGGCCCGGGAGTCGTATTCAACACCTGCGCCTGACGCGTGTAGTCAACGAAAATCTTGAAACCGGCGATTTGCAAGAAGCCGCCGCTCGATCCCGGACGAAGGCTGACAGACTGCTCGAGCATTTCCTTGAACTGCGCCGCCGGAATATTCGGAGTCACAGAAACCACGTTGTCAAACGCCGCGATTTCATAGGTATTCAATTCCGTCACATTGCCAACCGGAATGATCGCATCCTTGCGCATACCGCCGCCGTTCTGGAACGCGACGTTGGGCGTGCATACGCCGAACGACGCCGCACGGCGCTGGCCTTCCCATAACAGCGCATCGGCGAAGATGTCGCCTTCGTTCGTTTCAATCGTGCGAACTGAGTTACGACGGCCATCAAGCGGCACGTCCGTCGTCGCAATAATGTGCGTGTTCAAGCCGCTGATGTAAGCATTGATCGGAGTGATGATGGCGGCCACACAAGCCGGGTCTTCAATCACGCCGTTCACCGCATCAATCGTGTTCGACAACACGCACACCGGATTCGATATCGGATTGACGCTGACCACTTCGCCGGCGTTGTCAAATTCCAGAACGAGACGGCCAACATACTTATACTCGCCCGGAGTCGTCACAACCTGCACCGGCTCGCCGTCAAGGTCTAAAGCAACCAACGGATAGGGTAGAGCAGGATTCACGACATCACCCGGGAACACCGGCGAAACACCGGGGTTGCCGAGGAATTCCGAACCGCCGCCCGAAATCACCACGTCAATATCCCGCAGCGTCGGAATCGTCGCGAGGTCGTTGCTCAAGTCCTGCAAGTGCATGACGCAAATGATCACTTCCGCGCCATTCAAGACCAATGCGTCAACCGCCGCCTGAACCGCGCCCGTCACGTTCGGATCCACAACCACGGCGCCTGGGCTGGAAATCGTCGGCAACAGCGGAGTCACCGCAGCCACGATACCAACAATATGACCGTTCACATTCACCAGCGTGCTCGGCATAATGCGGCCAGCGGCAACCTTGGCCTGCAAGTCGGGGTCGCCGGAAAAATCCATGTTCGTGGAGACATACGGCGGAAAGGTCGGGCCGGTGAATTCATCCATGAAGTTCGCCAAGTTGGCCGGACCAAAATCGAAGTCGTGGTTACCAAGCGCGATGGCATCGTAACCAATCTTCTCCAGCACGAGCGCGTCATAGTACACGCCGTTCACAACGCCCGCATTGTACTGCGAACCGGCCAGAAAGTTGTCACCCGACGAGATCATCACGTAGCCGTCGGTGTTCGTGATCGCCCACGTCTTCATGTCATTGCACTTCGTTACGAAGCGCGCTGCGCCCGCGTAGTTCGGCTGCGCCGTGCCCGTTGTCGAGAGGCGCGACTCACCGTCGTTGTTATGCAGGATCGTCAGCGTGTAGTTCGCCAGCGCCGAGCCGGTCGTTATCCACAACGTTAGCAACGCAAGCGCCATATACTTGCCCAATGTCTTCATTGTTCTCTCCGTGTTCGTTCGTGTTTCTGATTTTGCCCGAAATCACCTTTCGCAACAACGAAACATAGTCCACTCTCGTGTCCTGCTCGTTAGTAATCCATGCGCGGACTGTCACACATTCGTGAGTATTCTGCAATCTCACATAAAACAAACATCAGTCAAACATTCTGCCTTGCATAGTTCAAAAAAAACAAAAGCCCACGCGGAATTCCGCGTGGGCTCTGAGAGGCGTGAGTTACGCCGCGGCTATTTCTGCTGCACCGCACCGCCCGGTTCCAACGGCAAACGAAACGAACTCATGACCCCCGGCGTCGTCGTG
Organism: bacterium; assembly: GCA_016702305.1. Taxonomy (NCBI): domain Bacteria; species bacterium. The sequence goes on along the minus strand of JADJEH010000009.1, from coordinate 282,498 downwards.
ACGTAATAGGTCTTGCGCGTTGCCGCCGAATCCACCATCCCCGGATCGGTATAGCTCAATGTATTGCTCGTGCCGATTTCGGTGAACGGTCCGGCCGTTTCCGCCGAACGGAAGATGTGAAACGGCACGTTCAGCGGATCCGCCTGCCACGTCAGCAAAATGTCACTCCCCGAGCGTTGAATGACCAAAATCGGCGTGGTCACCACTGAGTCGCAATACGCGGACGTCCAAAGCCCTTCGCTATCCTGATAGCGAATGCAAAAGAGGTGGTAGCCCGTCGGCAGATTCGTTACTACCACGGCATTCTCTTCCTGCCCTTCATCGTACGCGCCGTCCGTCGGTGTCGGCAGAGCAATGCCGCCGCCCGGAGCCGGATTGCCGTTGATGAAATACTCGCAGGCCACGATCGTCTTCGGCGTATAGTTCGACGATGATTGCGAGATCAACACAAACCGCCTGGTCTCCGTCATACTGAACACGCCATCTTCGTCACGATAGCGCGTGTTGAAAGTATGAATTCCATTTTCAGTCCCCGCAGGAATCATCTGTGCGAAACTGCCTGTCGGTGCATCGGCAATATCCACCAGCGTCGGGGCGTTGCTATCCAGCCAGTATTCCAGTGCCGTCACGTTCTTGATCTCAATTGTGCCACTCGCACCGACAATGATGAAGAAGTAGCGGCCCTCAGGAATCGTCCAATTTCCATTTTCATCCTGAAACCGCACAAAGAAACGATGTAGCGCATTGGTTGTAAGCCCTGTCGTGGGAATCAGCGCCGGATACACGATATTTGAAGCATCCGTCAAGTCCACAAATGTCGAAGGCAAGGCGTCAAACCAATACTCCGCCTGCACAATATCATCCTGCGTCACTGAGCCGCTTTGCGCGGCAAGTGGATAGAAGTACCGCCCTTCAGCAATGGTCCAGGCGTTTTCGCTCGACTTGTATCGTAAGAACAGGCGATGCGCTCGATTCGCGGTCAAACCTATCGAAGATACATTTAACCCTGAAATCGAAACCGTTTCTCCGCTCGTAATCGCAATCGCCGTTCCCGCGCCATGCCCCGGATCCGTATCCACAAAATACTCAGCCTGCGTGATCGTCACGGCAAACGATCCCGTGACCATCATCATCACACCGAGCCAGAAACTCAAGAGTCTCATCAGAAATCCTCCTGAGTGTGATTAGTATCGGGGTCCAACGCGGCCCGTCGAATTGACGTTCAGATCATCGCCCGACTCAATCAGACTGGGAACGGTCAGCGAGGTCACAAACGGGAATGCCGGTATGCCAAAGTCCACCAACGGACGTGGACCGCCGTATGCGCCCACATCTGAGCGCGTTGCATCCACATCAAAAATCAGCGGATGACCCGTATCCGTCAGGGCCAGTCCACCCGCGCCTCCGTTCAAATGCAAATCGCTGATCACGTCTTGGAAATTCAGCGCCTCGTCATAGTTCACAAATGGATCGTTTGCGCCAAGCAAGATATGATTGGTAAACGAACCCGGAATAGCCGGAGCCGTTGCATCGCTCGCATTGTAGTCAAAGACACTGCCCGCTAAGAATGTCCCCCACGTCGGCGTCGCCGTCCAGTCGTAGAAAATGTTATTGATCGCAATCACTGGCTGTGAACCAGTTAAATTGAACGGATTGCGAACACTGACAAACGTGCAATTCGTGATTTCTACCGGACTGCCGTTTATGCCATTGAAGTAGATCGTGCTTCCCTGTGAGGCGCTAAGGTAACTTAAAACACAGCCCTTAACAACCAATGTAGCATTAATCGCCGTCGGAACCGAAATCAGAATACCGTTGGCATCGGAAGTGATTTGACAGTCTTCGACAAAGTAGCGACGAGTGGCGGCGAGATTTACAGTAGTACCTCCGCCTCTTATCCGACAGCGACGTACCGTTGAAGAATCCGCCGTCAATTGCGTTACAACAAATGTCTGGCCGCCCGTAAAGAGGTAAAGGCCCTCGGTCACGGATCCTCCGGTGTTGCTCCCAATCTGATATTGTCCACTAACTATGGAAAGATCCCACCCCGCGCCAATTACGTTCAAGACTTTGCCCGAGACGATCAGGTTCTCTGCATATGTACCCGGGGCAATCAAAATCGTATCGCCCGTCACCGCCGCGTTTATCGCCGCCTGCACAGTCGAAAACGCCGCCGTCCCAAACTGATTCACCGTCCGAACCGTCGCCTGGGCCGTGACGCACATCGTCACAAGGGCCACTAATATCCATCGCTGAAGATTCATCTTACTGCTCCATTATTGCTGATTTCTAATCCGTTGTCTTTCCATCCCCAATATACGCCGTGCAGGGTCAAAATCGCAACAGAATACGACATATTTTGTAAGATTTACCGCCGCAAATGGCAAAAAAAGCGGGCACCCGGTGGCTGCCCGCTTTCCAACTTATTGTATAAACAAGTGTAAGCCCTACACAATCCCGTGCATGCCCGCCCGCTTGGCCGCCTGCTTGCGCTCTTCCTCTTTCAGGTAGTACTTGCGCAACCGAATACTCTGAGGGGTCACTTCCACAAGTTCGTCTTCGTTGATAAAGGCAATCGCTTCTTCCAGCGACATCGGCCGCGGCGGAGCGATCTTATAGCTCTCATCCGTTCCCGATGCCCGCATGTTGGTCAGTTTCTTCTCGCGCACAATGTTTACCACCAGATCGTTGTCGCGCGAATTCTCGCCGCAGATCATCCCCTCATAAACATGAGTGCCCGGCGCAACGAACACCTCCCCGCGATCCTGCAAACTATTCAACGCGTATTCAGTCACACGACCCTCACGATCCGCGATCAACACGCCGTTGGCGCGCTGCCGCACTTCGCCTTCCACCGGACGATAATCCAGGAACTGCGTATTCATGATCGCTGTCCCGCGCGTCATCGTCAACATAATCGGGCGAATGCCGATCAACCCGCGCATGGGTATCTCAAACGAAAGCCGGACCCAGCCCGTCGCGTGATCCGTCATGTGCGTCATTCGCCCACGGCGCATGCCCAAGGTGCTCGTGACCACCCCGACAAATTCCTCGGGGCAATCCATCAGGACCATTTCGTATGGCTCGACCTTCTTACCTTCAACCGTTTTGAACAGAACACGCGGCTTGCCGACTGCCAATTCATATCCCTCTCGCCGCATCGTCTCGATCAAGATCGCCATCTGCAATTCACCGCGGCCATATACACGATAGCCTTCCAACGTCTCCGAGTCTTCAACTCGCAGTGCCGGATTGCCCTGTATCTCTTTGAACAGACGGTCGCGAATCTGCCGCGTCGTGACGTATGTCCCTTCACGACCCTGGAACGGAGATGTATTGACGCCGAAGACCATCTCCAGAGTCGGTTCGTCAATCTTCAGCGGCGGCAGCGGACGAGGATCCGTCAACGATGTCACCGTGTCGCCGATATCCATGTTCTCCAACCCCGCAACAGCTACGATCTCACCCGCCCACGCTGACTTCGCGTCCACTCGCGCCAAACCTTCATAGGTATAAAGCTGTGTGACCTTCGCCTGTGACCGTGTGCCGTCGTTCTTTATCAGCGTCACCTGCTCCGCCTGCTTGATCGTGCCGTTAGCGATGCGGCCAATCCCGATGCGGCCCACGTAATCGCTATAGTCAAGCGTCGTGACCTGCAACTGAAGCGGTGCCTCGTCGTCATATTGCGGTGCCGGAACCTTGTCGAAAATCAGCTTGAATAGCGGCATCAGATTATCGCCCGGCGTAGCAAGGTCGAGCGTCGCTGTGCCCAGCTTTGCGTTCGTATAAACCACCGGGAAATGGCACTGCTCTTCGCTCGCGTCCAAATCAAGGAACAGCTCCAGCACTTCGTCAAGCACCTCCCCAATCCGCGCATCCGGACGGTCAATCTTGTTGATGACCACGATGGGCGACAGGCCCAATTCGAGCGCGTTCAACAGCACATACCGCGTTTGCGGCAGCGGCCCTTCGCTGGCATCCACCAGCAGCAAGCAGCCGTCCACCATGCGCAACACGCGCTGCACCTGACCGCCGAAGTCCGCGTGCCCCGGCGTATCGAGAATATTGATGATATTATCCTGCCAGCGAATCGTAGTGTTCTTCGACAGAATCGTGATCCCCTTCTCCCGTTCGAGATCGAGCTTGTCCATCACGCGTTCAGCCACGTGCTGATTGTCGCGGAACACCCCGGCCTGATGCAGCATCGCGTCCACCAACGTCGTCTTACCATGGTCAACGTGGGCAATGATGGCCACGTTGCGAATATTGTCGCGGGTCTTAATCGCCATCTCTAAAGTCGCTCTCCGGTCATTTTCTGCGTAACATTCAACAAATTCCCCAGCACCTTCTCCACCCGGCCGGGCAGAGTCTCATCCAACAGCGCACCGCTTTCATCCCACACTTTACCCGCGTTCGGTATGGTCACCGACTGCGGAATAACAACCGCTCCCATGATCGCCATCACCTGCCGCAGCGCGGGCAGCATGCGATTCGTCCCCCATGGACCACCTGACGTACCCATTAACAGCACGACCTTGCCGTCCCACGGATTCGACCCGCCGCGGGTGCTCCAATCGAGCACGTTCTTGAGCGTTCCCGGAATGCCGCCGCTATATTCCGGACTTGCGATCACCACGGCATGGGCCGCCGCAATACGCGCCTTGAATTTCCAGCATGCGTCCGGCAGCCCGCTCGCCGCTTCGATGTCGCCGTCGTAAGGCGGCATGGGGTGCTCTTTCAAATCAACATAGTCCGTCTCGACGCCCCGCCCGGCCAAAACATCAGCCGCCACGCGCGCCAACTTGCGGTTATAAGAACCGGCTCGCAGGGAGCCGGGTAGCAGTGCAATTCGCATAACCCTCATTCCGTGACAAACGTCTACTTCATCTTCCGCGCCAGCGCCGCGCAGGCCTTGTGCCGGAAACAGCTCGTCTCATGATCGTTCACCATCCCCGCCGCTTGCATGTACGCATAACAGATCGTCGAGCCCACAAATTTGAAACCGCGCGACAACAGATCCTTGCTCATCGCATCCGACACTGCCGTCTTGGCCGGAATCTGCTTCATGGTCTCGATCTTGCTGTTGATTTGCTTGCCCTTCGTAAATTGCCAGATATACTCATTGAAGCTCCCGAACTCGCGCTGAACTTCAATCAGCATCTTGGCATTCTGAATCGTCCCCAGTATCTTCAACCGGTTGCGCACGATACCCGCGTCGTCCATCAGCCGCGCGAACTCCTTGTCACCGAACTTTGCCACGCGCTTGTAATCAAATTCCGCGAAGGCCTTGCGAAAATTCTCACGCTTGTGCAGAATCGTGCGCCACGACAGCCCGGCTTGAAACGCGTCCAGCAGCAGAAATTCAAAATGCTTCCGGTCGTCCGTTACCGGAACGCCCCATTCCGTATCATGATAGGCCTGCATCAGCTCGTCCGCTCCCGGCCAACCGCAGCGCGTAACTGTTTTGTTCATTTCTTCAGGTACCGCGCAAACCAGTCAACATACGCTTCCATGCGCGCTGCCCGCCGGTCCGGACGGCCCCCGCGTGACAGGCCGTGCGATTCTTCCGGAAAGCGCACGAACTCGACCTTGCGGCCGCGCACCTTCAAGGCCACGAAAAGCTGCTCGGCCTGCTCGATCGCGCAGCGCAAATCGTTCTCACTATGCACGATCAGCAGCGGATCACGAATCTTGTCAGCATAAGTCAACGGTGACATGCGTTCATAACCTTTGGGGTTTTCCCAATAGTGGCCGCCGAATTCCGTGTGATCGAAGAAACCAATGTCAGACGTGCCCGCGAACGCGCGCATCTCAACGACTGAACGATCCGTTACGCCGCAGCGGAAGCGCCGCGAGTGTCCCAACGCCCAATTCGTCATATAGCCGCCGTAACTGCCGCCGCAAATCGCAACGCGGTTCTTGGCGACAAACTTCTGGTCGTCGAGCCAATCGGCGCAAGCGTCCACGTCTTCCCAATCCTTCGTGCCCCATGCGTTGACAATGGACTCGGCCCACGCCCGGCCATAGCCTTGACTGCCGCGCGGATTCGGGCATAACACGACATAGCCTTGCGCCGCCAACATGTGCATCTCGTGGAAGAACACACGGCTGTATTGCGCGCGCGGACCGCCATGAATGAAGAGAACCGCCGGATATTTCTTGCGCGGCGAGAAGTCCGCCGGTGTGAACAGGAACGCATGCACTCGCGCTTTATCCGTCGAAGATATCCAGAATTCCTGAACCTTGCCAGTCTCTATCGAATTCAGATACTCGACATTGTGCCGCAGCACCCGCGTAAAGGCCGCCCCCTTCTGCACATTGCCGCAAACGTAAATGTCTCCCAGGGACTTGAAGTCCGCGTGCAGTACCGCCATCACGTTGCTCTGGATGTCGTAAAGCGCGGCCTGCCCCGGTGTCTTGAAGAACTTCTCCGGTTCGCCGCCATTCACCGGCGTCCGCACAATCACCACGTCGCCCCGATCCGAAACCGGGTAAAATAGGTGTTTCGAATCGCCGCTCCAGCACACACGCGCCTCTTCAAACTCGAAACCGATGTCGGCTAAGGCAAGATCCGCCGCTTGACGATCGTAGTCCGGCGTGAGGTTCTTGACCTTCCCCGTCCGCAAATCAACACGCCACGGATGCAGCTGCTCGACGCCCCACGCGTCCTTTTTGTTGTGATGACCAAGATAGATCAGCCACTTGCCGTCGGGTGAAAAACTCAAACTGCCCTTCTCGCCTTGCGGGCCGTCCACCATGCTCCGGCGGCCGCTCCTAAGATTGATGAGGCAAATGTCATTGTCATACGGATTCTGATCCGGATCCTTGTGCGCGTTGGCAACATAGGCCACAACGTTTGAGTCCGCGGAAATCGCGAACGAACCGTCGTCGGCGTCGCCCTTTGTGAGCTGCGACCACTGCTTGGAGTTCAGGTCGAACTTGTACAAGTGGAAGCGGTCCTGCGGCAGAAAACCCGCGCCGTCGAGCTTATAGAAGACCCGCGTGATGCGGCGCAGCACCGGCGCCTTGCCTTCCGGCACGCGGCCGTCCGCGATCGCCTGTTCAGCGTCCTTGTCCGGATCGGCTTTGCGGAACTTCACCACCAGACAGCTATCCTCGCAGCCCCATTCAAGACCGGCCAGCACTCCCCGGCCTTTCCAAAGCAATTCCGGTGTGCCGAGACCACGCCGCACGCGATAGATGCGGTCTTCGCCCTTCTCATGCCGGAAGAACGTCAGCCACTGTCCGTCGCGGGACCAAACTGGATGGCGATCCGTGTGTTCACCGCTGGTCCATTGCCGCGACTCGCCCGTGCTCAAATCAAGCACATGTAGGTTAGCAAAGGATTTGTTCTGCTTCTCGTCCGTCCATGACCGTGTGTAGGCTGCCAGTCGGCCGTCGGGGGACACCACGAGCGACTTGGGCATGACAAACTTCTTGAAATCATGAATAGAGACGGGGACCTTCTTGGGAGCGCGCGAGGTTTTTGCCATGGGAGGAGTATTAGGAAGTGAGAAACAAGAATGCGAAACAGGCGGGGCAAGGATTGACGCAGACGGAATCAAAGCCACTTCTGCCGCTTGAAGTAGATCAGCATGCCGATCACCAGAATCGCCATCCCAGCCAACGCGCCAAGATAGCCGTAGCGCCAAGTGAGTTCGGGCATATTCTCAAAGTTCATGCCCCAAATGCCCGCCATGAACGTGAGCGGCAGAAAAATCGTTGAGATAACCGTCAGCACACGCACGACGTCATTTTGCCTGAGCGACAGCCGCGACAGGTAGACTTCGAGTGATGCGGACTGCAAATCCCGCAGCGTGTCAATGGACTCAGCCACGTGCAGGGTGTGGTCATACACGTCGCGGAAATACGCGCGTGTCACAGGGTGGATCAGCTCCGTCTCGCGCCGCTCCAGAGCGCTCAACACGTCCCGCAGCGGCAGAATGCTTTTGCGCAAAATGAGCAGCTCCTGCCGCGCTTCAAATATCTCCGGCAGAATGTCCCGGTCTCCCGGAGAGTCGAGCACGCGCGACTGCAACGATTCCAATTTGTCATCCGCCTGCTCAAGAATCACGAAGTACTGATCCACAAGCATGTCGAGCATACGATAGAGCAGGTAGTCCGGACCGCTCTGCCGAAGCGAGCCTTGGCCAATCCGCAGCCGTTCACGCAGCATCGGAAACTCACTCGGCGCTATTTCACAAAACGTAAAAATGAAGCCTGTGCCAAGCGTAATCGCCAGTTGCGCGTCGGTTAGCTCGCCGCGCTCGCCATCGCGCTCAAAGTCGCGCACAAACGCGATCAGTTGGTCGCCGTCTTCTTCGAGCTTCGTTCGCTGATTCGTGTTGGCAATATCTTCGATCAGCAGCGGATGCAGCTTCAGGCAGTGGCCGATCTGTTCGAGCAGTTTGGTGTTGGCCAGGTTTTCCAGATCAAACCACTTCACGTCTGGCAGGTTCAGAATCAACGGAATCTCGCTTGCTGAGTTCAGCGTCCTTTCGTCGAAGATCTGATTGTCGTAGCGAATCACCCGCAAAATCGGACCCGCGCTGCGCGGCTGCCCTCCATACACCACGCTGCCCGGCGGGAGTCCGGCCTTGTGCTGCGTCGGGACAGCCCGGTGCCGCCTGCGGGTTCGCGACTTACCTTGCGCCACCGGCTACTCCCAGCGGCCTGTCGTCCGCAAATACAGCTCGCGGAACATTCCCAGCAACTGCGAATTCGATAACCAATGGTAAATCCACTGATTCTGCATTCCCCAGTAAAAAATCAACGCGGCCAGCGGCACACCGATCAGCACGTAATAGCCGTTCTGCCGATGATCCAGCCGATCCCCGCCGCCAATTTCCGTGAGGAAAGACCAGACGCGTTCGTCTTCGTAGTCCGGTTCCTGCAACACCAACGCCAGGTACGCCCACATGATCGCTATCGGAATCGTGAACAGGAATACGCTCGCCGGAAACATCACAAAGTACTGGCCCGGGCCAATCACGACCACCGAGAAAATCACGCCCAGCACCATGCCGACGCCGGTCAGAACCTTGTATTGCGAGATCTGCACGCGTTCACGCCGCAAAATCCGCGGTGCGCCCAGCATCAACGGAACATAAATGCGCGAAATAATCGAGGCGAACGACGACAGATAGTACAACGTCAATCCGTACATGAACGGGTGCTCGCCGATGAAGTTCAGCAGTGACGGATGGTGACCAATCAACTGCCCGAGCATCGCGCCCACGATCGTGATGATCAACAGAATGAAAAACCACCACCACTTGCCGCGATCTTCAAAGAATGCCGCTATGGTGCCGCGATCGCCTTCGCTCCGCCGTCTAAGCGGCCGAAAGCAAAACGGGCACTTCTGCTTGAAGCGGTGTTTCCACGGAATGACTTTGACACAATGCGGGCAGAGCTTCTTGGAAGTCATGGTCGGCTGGGGCAAGGTGAGCGGGGGGAAACTCGCATGTAGTATACAATCTGAAAAGATACCGACTCCCCACCGAAGATGCAACCTGAGGCCCTATTTGAACTTGCCGGATTTGCACTGAACGCGGACGGACAGCCGCTCGCCGCGACTTTCCCGCGAGTTCGGCGGCCAAGTCGCTTGATCTACTATCGGACGTTTAGCCTGCCACTATCTGCCACATTTTCATAACTCCTGCCAAAATCGCAGCTTCATCTGCCAACAATACAGAGGTCGCTTCGCAATCAACATTCTTAAATTAAAATATATTAATAATTTAGATAATTGGCATCTCCATTGCCTTAGGTTTAGGCAAACACGCACCAAACGCAACGATCAAAACAATGGAGAAAACCATGAAGATCACCAAGTACATCCCCCGCACCATGGAAGCCAGCTTCCCGGTCAATGACCTCAACGAAGTTCTGAACGACCTGATGGGTTGGAACCGCACCGGCGGCATCCTGCGCAGTTGGGCGCCCGATGTGGACATTGCCGAGAACCCGGACGGCTACGAAATTCACGCCGAGCTGCCCGGCATGCGCGAAGAAGACATCCAGATCACGCTCAACAACAACATCCTCACGATTTCGGGCGAGAAAAAGCGCGAAATCAAGGAGAGCAAGGACAACTTCGTCCGCGTCGAGCGCAGCTACGGCAAGTTCGAGCGCAGCTTCAGTCTGCCGAACAACGTCGTCGCCGACCGAGTCAGCGCGAGCTACGCCGACGGCGTCCTGAAAATCGGGCTCCCCAAAGCCGAAGAGGCCAAGAGCCGCACCATCAAACTTACCAAGTAGCCAACCAGCGCAAGCGCTGGACCCGGTTGTGCTGCGTAATCCCTGAGGCGCAGTGTCTCCCGGTCTCCCGCGACGCGCGATAACCTTTGTCGGGCCTCCGGCCCGACACGGCAGTCCTAAAAAGTACAACCCCGGCCAATGGCCGGGGTTGTCTCATTGTTCGTTCTCCCCTAAGTTCCGTCCGCGAAATTTTTGGGTAGCGGAGTCTGCTCATGCCAATACAACATAAGTTTACGGAAACCTAACTCGATCCCCAATCTTCCGCTAACGTGCTGTCCCTATCTTCAGGCGTTTCAAACAGAAACGTGCACATTGCCGACCCGCATGGAGGAAGATGACCCAAACGCTGCCCTTGAGAACGTCAGGCTCGCTCCTCGTCCTGTCCGATTTGCATCTGGGTTCGCCCAACTGCAATGTCGGCGGCATCCTTGACATCCTCCGGGATACCCGTTTCGATACGCTCGTCATTAACGGTGATACCTACGATAATCCCAACCTGCACCGACTGCGCCGCCCGCACCGCGAAGTCCTGTCGGCCATTTGGGACTTGCACAACCGTAAGAAAAAGGTCGTCTGGATCCGCGGCAACCACGATGCCGACATCTTGCCGCTGTTCAACGAAACGCTCGACGAGTATATCGTCCCCACGCCCCACGGACGCATCGGCATTCTGCACGGTCACCAGTTCGATAATTTCATCCGCAAATACCCGCTGACCACGGAACTCGCCTCGCGCACCTACTACTACATTCAGCGTTGCGTGCGCAGCAACCGCTTCAGCGAATATGTCAAATACAGCAGCAAGTCGTGGCTGAACGTCATTCGCAAAGTCCGCAGCCGGGCACTCGACTACGCCGCCAAACATGATCTGAGCTTCGTCATTTGCGGCCACGTGCATCACCGCGAAGTCTTCGCCGAGGATGGCCGTACCTACATCAACACCGGCTCGTTCATGGACACCGCCGCCGAAGGCGTGCTGCTGGATTGGGATGCCAATAACATCAGAATGACCTACCCGTCGGTCGTCCATACCTATGTCGAGGACTATCTGACGCAACAGGACCAGAGCACACGCCGTGGCTCTTTGCGGGTGGACCCGCGCGTCGTCATGACCTCGATGATCTGATTGTCAACGCTGAGACAGTGATCTCAGTAAACGGAAAGCCCCCGGCCCCTCAGGTTGGGGGCTTCTTGTTGCGTCTATGGGACGACCGCTTGACAAGTTCTGAGACAATCGTTACATTTGTTCAATTGTCCATGTGTTCACTTAACCCGCATCCCTGTGACCACCACCGAATTGCTTCGTAAACATTGGGGATACAATGACTTCCGCCCCCACCAGCGCGAGGCCATCGAAGCCGCGCTGTCTGGCCGCGATGTCCTGATTATTCTGCCGACCGGAGGCGGGAAATCCCTGTGCTATCAGCTTCCAGCACTCGCTCGCGACGGTGTGGCCGTCGTCATCTCGCCGCTGCTCGCGCTGATGAAAGACCAGGTGGATGCCTGCAACGCCAACGGTATTCCCGCCGCGGCCATCAGCAGTATGAGTGACAGCGACACCAATCGCCAAACGCTGGCCGATGCCCGTGCCGGAAAGCTCAAACTCCTCTATCTCTCACCCGAACGCATCGCGCTCGACAATGCGCAGGCCGCGCTGCGCTCGCTCAAGATCGCGCTGTTCGCCGTGGACGAAGCGCATTGCATTTCACAGTGGGGTCACGACTTTCGCCCCGAGTACCGCCAACTCGCGATCCTCAAAGCGCTCTTCCCGCAGGTGCCGGTCATGGCACTCACGGCCACCGCTACCGCGCGCGTGCGAGCAGATATTGCAACCCAGCTCAAACTCGAGAAGCCGCTCGAGCTGGTCGGGTCGTTTGATCGTCCCAATCTAATCTACAGCGCCGCGCAACGCACCCGCACGGAAAGACAGATCGAAGATGTTCTGCGTCGGCACCGCGGCGAAGCGGGTATCGTCTACTGCCTATCGCGCTCCAACACCGAAACTCTTGCCGGAAAACTCACCAAGAGCGGCTTTCGCGCCCGCGCCTACCATGCCGGGATGGACGCGGAGCAGCGCAAACGCGTTCAGGACGGTTTTCTGCGTGACGCCTTTGACGTCATCGTCGCAACGGTGGCGTTCGGTATGGGGATTGACAAATCCAATGTGCGTTTCGTCGTGCATGCCACGTTGCCCAAGTCGCTGGAAAACTACCAGCAGGAAGCCGGTCGCGCGGGCCGCGACGGTCTGGCCGCCGAGTGCGTTCTGCTCTATTCCGTCGCTGACTTGATCAAACAGAAGCGTTTCCTCGAGGAACTGCCGCCCGCCGAACGCGCCACGGCCAATACGAAACTCGAGCTCATGCTCAACTATGCGCGTACCGAGGGCTGCCGTCACCGGCATCTGGTCGAGTATTTCGACCAGCCTTATCTCGGCGAGGGCTGCGGAGCGTGTGATATCTGCGAATCCTCGCACGCCGTTGTCGCGTCTCCCGACTCGCGGCACAGGGTGGACGATCCGCTCAAGCTCGCGCAAATGATCCTCTGCTGCGTGATTCGGCTCGGCGAGCGCTTCGGTCAATCGCACGTCGCCAAAGTGCTGAAGGGTTCGCAGGACAAAACGGTCTTGCAATACAAGCACGACCAGCTCTCGACGTACGGTTTGATGAATGATCAAACGCTGCCGATAATCGAGAGCTTCATCCGGCAATTGGTGCAGCAGAAGTACCTCGATTCTGCGGAAGAGTTCCACACGCTATCGGTCACGCCCGCCGGTCGGCAGGTGATTCAAGGTCTCATCACTCCCCAGCTCCGCCACGACAGCGGTGAAGGCCGCGGCAAAACCTACCAGCCCGCGCGCAGAGGCGAAGCCGATTGGGAAAATGTGGATCGCGCCCTGTTTGACATGCTGCGCACCGAACGCATGAATATCGCCGTCGAAAACAACGTGCCGCCCTATGTTATCCTGCACGATTCGGTCCTGCGCGACCTCGCCCGCTACCGACCGCGTTCGTACGAGGCCCTGTTGCGCATCGCTGGGATCGGCGAGAAAAAGGTCGCGGCGTTCGGCGAACGGCTTCTCACCGTCATTCGTGATCATTCTCCTGGTGCCGTAGCCGCTTGATAGCCTGCCGCCAACTGCCTATCTTAGGTCCGCACATCGAGGACTAACGCATGCCCACTCTACTCAACGCCATGAATCGCGCCGACCATCTGGCGCGGCTGGAACGGCTCACACCGGGCACCAAACCCCAATGGGGAAAGATGACCGCCGGGCAGATGCTCGCGCACATGATTGATATATTCGAGGTGACATTCGCCGAGCGCCCCGTCACCGTCCGCCGAGGTTTCATGAACTCGCCGATCGGCAGATGGCTGCTGTGCAATATGCCGCTGCCGAAAAATTCACCGACCGATCCGGAGTACCTCAAACGACCCGCCGGAGATTTTGCCAAAGACAAAGCGCGCGTGCTGGAGTATGTCAGACGATTCGCTGAACCGGGCCGCCACACCTTCGGCCCGAGCCCGTGGGTCGGTCAGATGACACCCGCACAGTGGGCCAAGGTTCATTACACTCATCTCGAACATCATCTGAAACAATTCGGCGTCTGATGCCCGCTCCGATTCCCACAACAAAGCCCGCCAACTCGGGCTTGTTTCGGATTTGTGCCTATCTGAGTCGCCGCCCGCTCCAGCGCACTACTTCAGAAGCAGCAGCTTCCGGCGCGTGGAGAAGTCACCCGTTTGCATGTGGCAAAGATACACACCGCTGGGCAGACCATCCGCGTCAAAGCGCAGCGTATGCCGCCCGGCCGACCGCGCCATGGAACAGGTCCCGACGCCGTCCCGTCACATCGTCGCACGGATCGCGTTTGGCCGTTAAACGGATTCGGGAAGTTCGGCAAAAGAGCATAATCCGAAATCACGACCGGTTGACTTAGAGCAATCGCCGAAGATGTGGCCAGGTCTTCCCGTCCGCCCGTCAAAACCACTGCGCTGAGCTGATAACCTGGCCCCCTGATGCCCCGCCATCGACCGCAAGGTTCCGTGCCGGATCAAATGTCACAAGGAATGCCACTTCCAGACTGTCTCCCGGCGCCAAGTCACCAATTTGAATAAGGCTGGCACCGACAACCGAACCGCTGCCGCCTTCGCCGCCACCGGCTTGCAGGCGCACTTCGGCCTCCGGCGATCGCCTCATGCGTTGGATGACAGGTCGGTACGGCGCAAACGCTCATTCGCAGTTTATCGCCCGCCGCCGCCCTGAAAGTTCCATGTTGCGGCACTTCAATGCAAATGTCTTCCTGATCCACCGACTGATTTGTCAAGCGTGCAATTGCACGAAACGTGATACACCCGCCGCCCACGGGATCTGCAGGTCAACTGCGGTGCGCGCGTGCCAACCACCATGAGATCCGCACCCGGCAGCATTACGCACAGATGCCCATAGCCTCCAATTGTGCGCCCGCGCCCTGAGAGTTGTCCATTCCCCCGCCCCGCCGCCCCTGCGCTCCCCCGGTTCATCCGAATTGGCCACCACACAGAATATCAAACGTCGCCCCCCCCCCCCCGTCAGCACCAGATTCTGTTGTCCGCACATCGAGATGATCCCCGATAACACGGCAGCGAAGTTGTCACCGTTGCCGCTTTCGACATACAGGCCGCCGGTCGTGTACGCATAGTCGCGCATCTGTTCGATGATTGGTCCTTCGAAGTCACCGTCCGCAACATACACCGCCGAAATCGCGATGTCCTCATTCGCCGCATCCAACGCGCATTGATGAGCATACTCGATGTCATCGGGTGTTTCCAGGTCGTCGCAGCCGCCATTCGGCGCATCCGTAATCAAGATCACCAGTCGAGTCGCACCATTGCGGAACGGCGTCGTGAAACCGCTGCCCACCACACACTCGCCGTCGCCGCTGATAATTTCGCGCAACGCGACCGCCGACGCCTCTGGAAGCTCGAGCCCGCCGTTTGCCGTAAGCCGCCGGCCCACAGGTTGTCGCGTCAGCGGATGGAGCACACGCTCGTCACGGAATGTTACCAGGCTCGCTCGCAGATCGCTGCCTGCAACCTCAATGGCCGTCTCAAGGATGGATTCCGCCTGGCCTGCGCGATTCTGTCTGAACCTGACGCATCGCAATCACCAATCCATCGGCCCACGAGCTGTCCCCATCAGGCCGGCCCGCCGCAGTCCCCCCTGCCACTCGCCTTGCGCCCGAAGGCCTTTAGTTCCAACGCAATCATTTGCCGTTCCGGTGCAGCAGCCCCCGCGGCAGTCCGTCCGCCTCCGACCACCCCAACAACCCACTGGTCGTTTTGTCGCAAAGCGCTTCATCTGCGCATGTGCAGCAGCCGCGCAGTAAGGTTTAAACGATCCCCCCCCGACACCCCCCCCCCCCACGCCTCCCCCACCCAAGCGAGCCGCAGAGCGAAAACGACCAGTTGCCACTGGTCGGTATGCCTACTTTGATCACCACGTCTTCGGACGGCGCAATGCTACAGTCGTCAGCGAATCCGCAGGTCGTTCCCTTGGTTGAAACGCGCCATGGCGTCCGTGGCATGCCCGACCACCAGCATCCCGCGTTGAATCTCACCTCCAGGACCTCGAAGAAGGCGGGTGTCACTGCCGTGAGGCTGCCGTGGATGCGCATCGGCCACGCCGTAAACACCCCCCCATCCGCCCGCCCCCGACCCATGGGCTCGCAGGGTCGCAACCCTCGATACGCCCGTTCCCGGCAAGTCCGGATGGAATGTCCGCAAATGCAACGGCCTGCGTCCGCGACACTGAGAATCGCATCCGCAGGCCGTTAAAGACCCACCCCAAATCCGCCACCTATGCCATCAACTTCGCGGCAATGGTCGCGTATGCCTGCGCGGTGCGCTCGACGATTTCAGTCGGAAGTTCCGGCCCCGGCGGCGTCTTGTCCCACTCGAGCGTCTCAAGGTAGTTGCGCACAATCTGCTTATCAAAGCTGCGCTGATCGCGGCCCGGCGCATAGTCATCCGCGGGCCAGAAGCGCGAACTGTCCGGCGTTAGCACCTCGTCACAGATCGCCAACTCGCCGTCAATCATGCCGAACTCAAATTTCGTATCCGCAATCAGAATCCCGCGCTTTCGTGCGTAGTCGCGGCCTTCACTGTATATCTTCAGAGACAGATCACGCAGCTTCGTAGCCGTCTCGACGCCCACGATGTCGCACATGCGCGTGAAGTCAATATTCTCGTCGTGACCCGTCGCGGCTTTCGTCGCAGGCGTGAACAGCGGCTCGGGACATTGTGCACAGTGCGACAGGCCGTGCGGCAGCTTATGACCGCACACGGCGCCGGTCTTCTGATAATCCTTCCAACCCGATCCGGTGAGGAAGCCGCGTACCACGCACTCAACAGGCAGCATCTCCGCCTTGCGCACAACTTCTACCTGCCCCGGCGCGGTTCCATCCAGCGTTGCGGCGAAATCACGGACAAAGGCCGAATAGTCGCCGCCCGCTCCGTGATTCTTCACGAGGCGTGAGAATCTGTCCATCCAAAACCGTGTAAGCGAGTTTAAGACCGAGCCCTTGTTCGGAATCGGCGTGGGCAGCACAACGTCAAACGCCGAAACGCGATTCGACGTCACAAATACCAGATGACGATCATCGTAATCGTAAATGTCGCGCACTTTTCCGCGACCCAGCAGCCGCAATGTTGTGGTGGTCATAGTTTGAGGAGAGTGGGGGAGAAGGGAAAAACTGAATTCCCCGCGAACGGGGATGTCGAGGGACGGTCGCTACTTCCAAAGCATGCGCACGGCAATAATCACCAGATACGCCGCGAACAACAGTCGAAACACGCGCAAATCGCCGCCGCGGTTGAGCTTGCTGCCGAACGGGCCGCCCAGTAGTGAACCCAATAATATCGGCACGGCATAGAGCAGATACACATAGCCGAAAGTGCCAGACGGAAGATCGGGAGCATTCCACCCGGATATCACATAACCGGTCACGCCGGTTAAGGCCGTGACCACGCCGACCATACTGCTCGTGCCGACCGCGTATTCCGGCGGCAACTTGATGAGAAACATCAGCACCGGCACCATCAGCACGCCGCCCGCTACGCCAATGTACGCCGAGAGAAAACCCGTGATGACGCCCAGCGCCGCGAATGGCCACGCGCGAAAGTGAAATTCGCCGCCGACATGACCCTTCATCGGTGACACAAACATCGCGGCGCTCAGCAGAGCGAACGAAGCAAAAAACACGCGCAGCACGTCCGGCGATGAGCGCGTGGATAGATACGACCCGACGAACGACGCCAGCAGCGCCGTCGTGGCAATTGCCTTGAAGCCAGGCCAGTACACACGGCCGGCGCGAGCGTAAGATAGTCCCGCCGATACCGACACGCCGAATATCGCGAACAGCGTCGAGCTGAACACCAGCGGATAGCGCACGGTTTCCGGTATCTGCTGCGCCGCCGACAGCGCCAACAACACCGGCGTGATGACCAACGCGCCGCCAATCCCGAGGTAGCCCCCGAGCACGCCGGCCACAACCCCCACTACAAACAGTCCGCTGATCTCAAGCCACAACTGAGCTTATTCTCCTTGGGCATGCGTGCTGTCGGACACCGCCAGCAGTTTGCCATATTCGGTGGAGTCACGCAGAACCTCCACCGCCCGCTGAATCTGCGGATCGCTGTCAAAGCTCGCTTCAATGCGGCCCGTGCTGCCATACAGCGTGTTCGCTAACTCCGTCTGCAAACTACGGCGAATAAACGGACGTTCCTTCTCAAAATCGTGATCGCGCACCTGCTCAAGATAGTGCTCCAAATGCGCAAAATCGCCTTCAGCCACGCCATCGGCATCCACTGTCGCGATAATCTCGCGCAGCGCCTTGAGCTCCTTCTCGCCGTCTACCGCATAGCTGAAGTCGCGCTCGGTCAGCCAATCTCCAAACCGTGACAGCATCGCCTCCGACACCGACGCGTCCATGACCTGCGGGTCGTTGGCTAAATACTCGTTTACAAAATCGAAAAACGCCCCTTGCCGCCAGAGCTCTACCCCCAACGCTTCCGGCTGCGGCGTTTCGACTACGATATCGGGAATTATGCCGCCCCCGCCCTCAACGCGGCGACCATTGCGCGTTGTGAAGCCCGTGTCCGACAGCTCTCCTACGGGCGCAATCACCAACGTCGTGTCGTCGCCGAAATAATCCACCTTCTGAATCAAACGTCCCGATGGTGTGAAGTATTTCGCCGTGGTCAGTTTAAGCGCTTCGCCGGTCTCAAACGAGACGACTGATTGCACCAGCCCTTTGCCAAACGTCGGTTCGCCGATCAACACGCCACGGTCAAGGTCCTGAATGGCACCCGCCACAATCTCCGATGCCGACGCCGAGCCCCCGTCCACCAGCACCGCCAACGGAATATCCCGCGCTGCGGGATCGCTGGCCAGCTTGAAAGTGCGGTTGGCGTCCGCCGTGCGGCCCTTTGTTGAAACGACGATCTCGCCCTTGTCCAAAAACTTCTGCAAGACACCAACTGCCGAGCTCATCAGGCCGCCCGGGTTGCCCCGCATATCCAGCACAAGCGCTTCCATTCCCTTGCCCTGCAAGTCCAACAGCGCCGCGTCCAGTTCGCCCTGCGCCCGCGTCGAAAAATGCGCGAGCTTGATATAGCCGATTCCCGGCTCCACGAAACCACTATATGCGACGTCTTTGATATTGATGACCTGTCGCGTCAGCTCAAATTCGATCGGTTCCGCCGCGCCGGTGCGTTCAATCTTAATCTTGATGGTTGTGCCTGCTTCACCGCGTAACAGCCGCGACGCGTCTCGAGTCGTCATGCCGACCATCGAATGCCCGTCCACCTCCATCACCTTGTCCCCGCTGCGAATGCCGACGCGCTGCGCCGGGGATTCGTCCATCGCGCTGATGACGGTTAAAATCTTGTCCTCGCCGCGCACCCCGATTTCGATGCCCACGCCGCCGTACTTACCATAGGTAATCACGTCCAGATCTTCGCTGTCCTCTTCGGGGATGTAAACCGTGTATGGATCGAGCGTCTCAAGCATTCCCGCGATACCCGCTTGCACAAATTCGTCCGGATCAATCTGATCCACATAGCGCAAGCTGATCTCGCGATAAATATCCCCGAACAGCCCCATATTGTGGCTGATCTTGGAGTACAGTTCGTCCGCTGACATCGTGCGAGCCTCGGCCCACACTGTCAGCGGCATGATCAGCATCAGTCCCAACACCGCTTGTCTCTTCACCTTCATGTCCTTCACCCGCCTTGTGTATGCGGCAGGTGCGCGGCTATCGCCACCTGCACCTGCGTCCAAACTTCATCCGCGCTTGCGCGCGCGTCAATGCGTGTCATGCGCTTGCTATGCCGCTCGCATAGATCAAGATACGCCTGCCGTACCCTCTCAAAAAAATCCCGTGGACTTTGCTCCAGCCGGTCCGGAGCCGCGCCCGTCGCCGCCCGCCGCGCTACCGATGTCTCGTAGTCCACATCCAGATAGAGTGTCAAATCGGGCTCTAAGTTCCCCGTCACGAATCGCGTCACCGCCTCGACCTCATCCACCCCCAATTCGCGGCCCGCGCCTTGATAAACCGTGGATGAATCGGCGAACCGGTCCACCAGAGCGACCGCCCGCGGCTTGCACAGATGCGGATGCAAAATCTCGTCCACGAGCTGCGCACGCGAAGCGGAGTAGAGCAGGTACTCGGCGCGGCCCGTTAACTTACTGTGCGGATTCAACAACAGATCACGAATCGCCTCACCCGCGGCTGTCCCGCCCGGTTCACGGGTCAGCAATACGTCATAGCCCAAGCCCCGGAGCCACGCTTCCGCGCGGGAAAGCTGCGTGGACTTGCCCGAGCCGTCTATGCCCTCAAAACTAATGAACATGCTCGGGCGGGGAAGAGGGGTCAGATGGCCTGCGGCGAATTAAATATAGCCCGATGACAATCATGGCCGCCGAAATGATCCGCGAAAAAGTCACCCGGTGTTCGCCAAGGGCTCCATAGACCATCCCCTCCTCGTACCAGCGCAGCCCCTCAACGAAATAGCGCCATACCCCGTAAAGCACCAAAAACCAGCCCGTCAGGGCCCCCTGTGCCAGCGGTACCCGATCGCGCCACAACAGGAAAACGAAGAGCACAACCATCGCCATCGTTTCATAAAGCTGCGTCGGGTGAATATGCTGATGCGGAAAAACCGATCCCGCGGAGCACGATTCAGGAAACACCACCGACCACGGCAGCGTGCTGGGCAATCCGAAACAACAGCCATTCAAAAAACAGCCGACGCGTCCGAATCCGATGCCCAAAGCCAGCGACGGGATCATGATGTCTGTCACATTCAGGAACGCCGCACCGCGTTTGCGCGCCATCCAATACGCGCCCGCGAAGCCCGCCACCACGCCGCCCAGCAGGACCAAACCGGCAATCCCGATCGTTCCGTCGCTTTGAATCGGCGAGATTATATCGAGCAGGCGGCCTTCAAATTCGCGCCAATGCGTGGCAACATATGCGACTCGCCCACCGGCCAACCCCAACAGCAGAGACGCCGTCGCAATACTCGTGATGTCGTCGCCGGATATTCCCCGCCGCGGCCCGCGCTTCGAGGATAGCCACAAGCCGCACCCAAATGCAATCGCCAGCATCAACCCATAGCTGTGCAGCGGAAACGAACCAATTCTAAAGAATTCTGGGAACAACGGAAGGAATAGGGTAAGAGGTAAGAGGTATGAAAATAAATCTGATTATCCGCGGTACCTGTCTGCGCGTGCCCCGAACGCCCATTTAGTAGAGCGATTCTTCACCGGAATCTTCTTCCTGTGGCTCCGCATCATCCGCACCCGCCACTACGACGACAAATTCGCCGCGCGGATCATTCTTCTGAAAATGCGCGATCGCGTCGGCCAGCGTGCCGCGTACAATCTCTTCGTGCAGCTTGGTCAATTCGCGGCAGACCGCCACTTTGCGATTCCCTAAATAATCGTGCAGCTCGCCAAGCGTCTTCTGAATCCGGTGCACACTCTCGTAGAGTACGATCGTGCGTGGTTCGAGCGCAAGCTGCTTCAGTTTTGTCTGCCGACCCTTTTTGTGCGGCAGGAAACCTTCAAATACAAATCTGTCCGTGCGCAGACCCGATAGCGTCAGCGCGGGTACCAGCGCCGCCGCACCCGGCACGCTGAACACTGGATAACCCGCCGCAATCGCCGTGCTCACCAGCAGCGTTCCCGGATCAGATATGCCCGGTGAACCCGCGTCACTCACCAGCGCCACACGCTTGCCCTGCGCCAACTGTTCGAGCACCCACGCGACTTTGCTCTTGAGATTATGCGCCCCGTAACTCGTCGTCGGAACTTGAATCGCATAGTGGTCAAACAGCCGCTTCGAGTGCCGCGTGTCTTCGCACAAAATCAGATCGGCGGACTTAAGCGTCGCGATCGCGCGAAAACTCACGTCGCCCAAGTTGCCGATCGGCGTCGCTACGACGGCCAGACTCCCGGCCGGGAATTGCGGCGCGTCGCTCACGACTGAAAAAACACAAGGCCGGGGCTCGCACTCGCGAGCCCCCGGCCCCGGTCATTATGGTTTCGCATCAAAATCCGGTTCAAGCCGGTTGAAGATGCACCTGATCAAGAATATCACCCGTACACTTGCGGATGACGTCTACGCCGGCGGCGATTTCCGCTTCCGAAATGTTGAGCGGCGGACGGAATCGGACCGAATGCGTGCCCGACGGCAGCATGCACAGGCCGTTTTCGTACAGCGCATCAACCAGACGATTGCGCAGCGACGGCGTCGGCAAATCGAACGCGCACATCAGGCCGCGCCCGCGCACGTTCGAAACCATCTGCGGATAGTCGTTGGCCACGCTCTGCAGCATGAACAGCGCCTTCTCGCCCGTCACCGCCGCATGATCCACCAACCGCTCTTCCTGGATGATCTCGAGATAGGTCTTGAAGCGGAACATGTCAATCAGGTTGCCGCCCCACGTCGAGTTGATGCGCGACGACACATTGAACACGTTGTCTTCCACTTCGTCAATCCGCGGACCGGCGATAAAACCGCACACCTGCGACTTCTTGCCGAAACAGAACATATCCGGCTCCACGCCGTAATGCTGCCATGCCCACATCTTGCCCGTCAAGCCGACGCCCGTCTGCACTTCGTCAAAGATCAGCATCGCGTCGTTCTCGTTAGCCAAATTGCGCAGATCGCGGAAGAACTCCGGACGGAAATGATTGTCCCCGCCCTCGCCCTGAATCGGCTCGAGGATGATGGCACAAATCTCGTCGCGGCGCTCAATGAAATGCCGCTTCATCTGCTCGATGGCGAGCTTCTCTTTGCGCTCGACTTCCTCAAGATGCCCTTCCGACAGCGGAAAGCGCAGCTTCGGATTGGTCACACGCGGCCAATCAAACCGCGCGAAGTACTTATACTTGTTCGGGTCCGCCGTGTTCGTCATCGAAACCGTGTAGCCTGTGCGCCCGTGGAAGCACTCGTCAAAATGCATCACCTGCGTGCCGATCTCCCGACGGTAGCCCTTGTTGAAGTTCTTCCGAACCTTCCAGTCCATTGCAGCCTTGAGCGCATTCTCAATGCCGAGGGCGCCGCCCGAGACGTAAAAGGAATGCTTGAACTGCGGCGGAATCGCGATCTTGAAAAACGTGTCAACGAACTCCGCGAACTCAACGGTGTAAAGATCCGAATTCGTGATGTTGTTCACGGCCAGCTTGCCGAGCTTCTCGATCATCGCCGGCGTTGTCAGCTTCGGATGATTGAAGCCCACCGGACTCGAAGCAAAGAAACTGAAAAAGTCCATGAACTTGCGGTTGTGACGCGAGTCGTGGAAAAACGTGCCGCGCGAGTCGTCAAGGTCAAAGACCAGGTCGAACCCGTCGGCCAGCATGTATTTTGAGAGCGTCTCGTGGACGTTCTGCGGCGTGATATGCGACATAATGTACCTCCTGTTCACATGTTAAGAATTGACGGCCTAAACACAATACACCCCGTCTCCACCGGAGGATCCGTGGAGCCTGTATTGCGCTGCGTCAGCGCGCGGTAATCCATGCGCACATATCTCATGATTGAAAAAAATCCGTGATTTCCGCCTGAAATTGCGGCGGCTGATCCCACATCGGGAAATCCGCCGCCTCGCTCCACACCACTACCGCCCGACCTTGCGCCAACTGCGCCGCGGCGCGTTCGTCATAACCTGATGCGCGCCGGCCCCAACCCAACAATACTTCACCGTCAAACGACCGCAACGCCTTCGCATAGTTCGTTACACGGTCACGAAACAGATTGACAGGAAACTCCGGCGACTCCCGGGCGTGCCATCCGCCCGCCAGCAATTCGTCAAACTGCGGTTGGGCCGCCGTCCGCGCCGGTTCCGTTAGGCCGGTCTCGCGATCAAACCACTTCTGCAGTCGTTCGCGTGTCCAAACTCTTTTCTGCCACGGCCAGCGCTGCGGTGCGCGATCCGTAAGCCGCAGATTCAGCAGCGCGATCCGTCGCACCTGTGCGGCATGGCCAAGCAGATAATCCAATGCAAGCCACGCGCCAGCGCCAATTCCGCCGATGTCACTGCGCTCCGATTGGTGGGCCTGGATGACTTCAACCAGCCAGCCGCGCAAGGCCTCGGGAGTCAAGACCGTTTGTTTCGGCGCGATCCGGTTGTGCGACCGGCCCCAACCCGGCAAGTCTGGTGCAATGATCCGCCGCTCGCGCCCAATGGCCTGAACCGTCGTGGACCACACAAACGACGCGCCCGGCACATCGTGCAACAGCACCAACGGAACGCCGCCCGTGCGTCCTTCCACAATCGCGAAGGTCCGCACACCGCCCGCGGAGAACTCCTGATAGCCAAATCCCGCGACGTCGAACCAGCTTGCCACGCGCTATTTACGCAAACAACGTTTCAAACGGGTTCTCGACCGTTAAGTCGCGCACCGCCTGATACGGTGCCGAATCCGCCGTCACCATCGTGCCCACACCGTGCGCCAGCGCCGTGGCCGCCACTTGCGCTTCGTGCAGCCGGTTGCGCAGCACCGCGTGCTTTTCAACCAACTTCAAAGCACGCTTCAAAATCTGTTCATCTTCGTAAAGCACCAGCGGCTCGCGCCGTTTCAGCATCGCGTCCAAAGCGCTTTGCACCGCGCCCGCCGCGATCGGCGCTTGGCAGTGCGCGCTGGACGTAATGCGGTCACTCCACTTAACCAAACTCGCATAGCACACGCACGTCACCCACGGCTCGCCCGCGCAGCTCTTCAAGAACTTCGCCGCGCGCGCCGACAACGGATGCGTTGTGTCCGTGGCAATTAGCAGTATGGACGTGTCAATACACTTCAGCATGTTCTGGATCTCCCCGCAAAACGCAAGAGGTCAACGGGGGGTCACCCTTTGTATCCAATCGCCCCGGCCACCTTCAGCAAATCTTCAAATCCCGACCGCTTGGCCCGCGCGCCTTTCGCATCCTTGCTCCTTGAACGCGCCCGCAGCCCAGCTTGTTTCTGCCGGTACAGCCACAGTTCGGGCGCCTCATGTGGAATTCGCCACTGCTTGCCCACCCGCACGGCCGGCAAACTGCCCTCGCGGGCCAGCAAACAGACTGTTCCCCGGCTGACTTTCAAGAGCGTCGCCGCTTCCGCCGTCGTCAAATACTCTTCATTCGGCATGGTTGTCTCAAACTTCCCCCACGGCGGGGGACTGAACGAGGTGGCTCGTTACCTCAGCTTCGCCTTCTTCAACAGCGCGATCTGACCCCCGTGGTACTGATCGTGCTGAATAATTCCATGAAATATCCCGTAACGTGCGACTTTTCCATTCGCGGCTGGAGCATCCAGCATGTCGTCGGTCAGCGGCTCCGCGGCCGCAATCATCTCATGGTGCGCCCGCAACAGTTCGTCCTTGGTAGCCTGCCAAGCCGTCTCCGTCGGCGTCGGCAGCGGCGGCCAGTCCATGTCCGGCGTTACCGTCATCTGCTCATCCTGAAATCGCACCGTGATATAGCGCTTCCAAGTGATCAGGTGCAGAACCAACTCCCAGATGTTATGCCCCTCCGGAATGGGCCGATGCATAGCGCGCTTCACATCAACGTTGGCCAGCAGTGGCCAGATCGCCGGCTGAAAGCGATTCTCGCCGGTTTCGTCACCCTCGAAGGCGAACTTCATTTCCGCAATCACGCGCTGAACTTGTGTATTGGCTGTGCTCATTTTACGCGGCTCCCCTGTATTTCCGCTTCCG
This sequence comes from bacterium, assembly GCA_016702305.1. Classification (NCBI taxonomy): domain Bacteria; species bacterium. The sequence continues at coordinate 256,996 of JADJEH010000009.1, read as the reverse complement.
CCGCTTTGCGCAGCAGCATTATTTGTCCTGCGTGATATAGGTCGTGGTGCACCACGCCGAATATCCACGTATTGTACGTCCACTCGCGGCCCTTGGGTGTTTCATAGAGCCGAGCATTGCCGAAACGCGACACCGTTGCCAAAAATTCGGCCTGCGCGATTTTCAGCTCGTTCAGCACGTGCCCCCATTCGGCCTCGTCACCCGCTTCCGGCCGTGGGAAATTCTCGTCTTCTTCGACGACGATCTTCTCCGCGCCATCCAGAAACTTCACCACCGTCCGCTTCCAAGCCACCGTGTGCAGCGCAATCTCCCATATCGTGTGCGCACCATCCACCCAGCGCCGCTTGGCCACATGCGGCGTTACCCCGTCAAGTGCTTCGAGGAGCGCAGGTCCGTGCCACGCCGGACCTTCAAAGGCGCTGCGAATCTGCACAAGATGCGAACTGAGTTCATTCAAGTTAAAACCTGTAAGTTATGCCGACCGCCTGCCGCATCTGATGATCGTGCCGAGCGTCCCCGCTCGAACCATGCTGCGTCCACCAAGCCATGGGATTAAAATCAAATTCCACTTGCGAGTGTCTGGGCAATTCGCGGCTGGAACGCTGCGCATTGGAAAATCCCAGCGCGAATCCTGCCGTGCCGCCCAAGGCCGCCGCGACCGAATACGGAGCCGAATTGTCTTCTTCGCTCGTGACCACCACCGCCGTGGCCATCGTTGCGACCGCAATCTCGACCATCAAGACCGTCAGGCCTTGCGAACTCGTAAATTCGATGTTGCGCAGCAGTCGGTGACCGACGCCCAACGCCGCCAAACCGCCCAGCGTCGCCATGCTCGACACGTCTTTCCCACTCGCGTCCACGACATCCCCCAACGCCGCCGGCACGCCTGCGCCAAGCCAAGTGAGACCGCGCAGCACATAGGCATCACCCCGCGAATAGTCGCCCGCCTTGGCCAACTGGTCGCCGATGACAATCCCGGCGATAGATCCGCCCAGCACCAGGCCGCCCGCCGCCGACTGAAAATCCTCGTTCCACAAGTCGTGACCGGATGCCAGGATCGCGCTCAAAGCCGTGCCCGCATCGCCACCGACGCCGATCACCGCGGCGTGACCTTCCGTCATTTTGACGTGGCGCGCCCACTGCCCGAATGCCAGTCGTTCGGTCACGCTCCCGATAACCGCCCAGCCGTATGGCGCGCGTTCACTGTCTGTCTGCGGATCCGTCAGGTAGTAGAGCGCGATTCCGTGCGCAATGCCCCGTGACCCGCCATAAAAATCCATCATGGCCTGCGAGCGCGAAATGTCGGTCTGCTCCGTGGTGAAGTACGGGATCAGCACTCCGGCCGCCGTCAGAAAGAAATAGCCGCCGACCGCGCGTGCGCCGTCCTGTTCATCTGCGGCCACCGGCACCGCCCAGCCGTAGAATCCCGCGGCCAGCAACGCGCTATTCACGAGAAAAGCCCCGCGGCCGCGCTGATCATAAATCGCTTGCGGCGAGCGCAGCAGCACCGCTCGTGTGACACGCACGCGCAGAGATTGCACATCCTCCGGCGTGCGCGGCAAACGCCGCCGCACCTGCTGCGACTCAACCTCCTGAATGATCTCGAGTGCATAGCTGCTATCCGCTGCCTGATACAGCCGCGCCTCAACAAAGCCCGGGTAGTCGTCGAATAACCCTAACTTGCGTTCGAGACCCTGATCAATTACATAGAGCTTTCCCAAACTGTCCAGCGGTACCGCCGTCTCCTGCGCGGCCGCAATCCCTACCCACAGCAGCCCCAGCAGCAGATTCGTCAGAGAGGAGCGCATAGATATCCGCCATAATAGATTGATTATGGCCCGGTCGCCGTCCGCCCAAATATTACTTTGCGGACGAACCGGGTTTCGTTACGATAAACATCCAGCCCCACGAGGGCGGGATGCTCTGAATCATCCGGTCAATCGCTAAACACATCTTTACAGTAGTCTCATTCAACAAACCGAATTTCTCCAATACCATATAGCCGACCAGGCCAACCGTGGAGGTATGCCGCACGACGCGAACCTGATAGCCCATCGTCTTCAAAAAATCAAAACTCTGCGCCTTGAAGTTCCAGATGTGCTTGTGCGGGTGAATCCCGATATGCGTGCGCGTCGTCTTGCGCACCGATTCATTCGGCACCGTAATCACCACCCGCTTGCCAATGCGCAGCAGCTCGCCGATCGCAGTGTGGATCTGCTCGATGTGTTCGAGCGTCTCCATGCATACGACCACGTCAAACTCCTGATCGGAAAACGGCAGCGCCGTGGCGTCACACGGCACCGCGCGAATCCCGAACATCTCCTCAACGCGCTTGCAGGCTTCCGCTGAAATATCCGTGGCCGTCACCTGACAGCCCAGGTGCTCGCGCGCCAGACTCACAAAGTGGCCGTCCGATGCGCCCACGTCAATCAGCGATTGTCCCTTGCCGATGCCCAGATCGCGGCACGCCTTCAGCACATTCTCCGCGCGAATGTAACGCGCCACGATGCCGCGCTCACTATTGCCCTTCGGACCGAAAATCGGCGAATGAGCCCGGTATTCACCGTCCGCCGGTTTCTGATAACGCGAATCCAGCCACTCTTTGATCATAAGACTATTAGCTGCGCTTCATGAACATGCTGAGCAGGCCCATACCCTGTTCCAGCATGCTGTTGCTCTTGTCGTTTACTTCGCCGTCCGGCGTGAGCTTGTCCACGATCATCGGCAGCGCCGCCGTCAGCAATGGCATGAACTTGGCCAGATCAATGCCGGCTTCATTTGCCATCGCGCCGAGCTTTTGCTCGCCGAAAACCTGCGTCAACTGCTCGGCCGACACCGGCAGGTTATTGCCCGTGCTGATCCACGATTTGGCCACGTCGCCCAAACCCTTGTTCTGAAATTGGTCTACCAATCCGCCGATGCCGCCATTGTCCTTCGACAGCATGCCCATGACCGAGCCCGCCAGATTGCCGACGTTCACTTCGCCCGAATGCTGACCCAATATACTCTGCGCGCCGCGCAGCAATTCCATCATATCCATGACTTGTCCTCCCGGTTATGTGCTCGAAGCAACGGCCGACCGACTCACGCCGTGCCGCGATTGGTTTCCTTTACCCAGCGCGTGAACCACGTCTTGGCCGGTTCACCACCCGCCGCGCGCACCAGTGTCGCGATCTGGCCGCGGTGATACGTTCCGTGATCCACGATGTCCGTCAGCAAATCGCTCACGACACGCGTCGTCTGCTTGCCCACGAAGTTTGTGTACTCAAAACTCGTCTCAAAATGCCCGTCGGTCTTGTTGGCCAGATAGTCGCGCCACTCGCTGTCCAGTTTCGCGCTGTGCACTATGCAGTCGGCCAAGGCAAACTCCGTCGCGCCGCGCCATTTCATCGCATCGCGTCCGTGAAGCAGGTCCAGCGCAAACCACTGCTCCTGCAAGTAATGACTCAGCAGCGAAACCGCTTTGACAGGAGGCTCGGGGCACGTTTCCAATGAAGCCAACACTTGATCCGTCGCCCAATGGTCGAAATGATACAGCCGCTGAAAATACGCTCTCACGCCTGCGTCTCCGCGATCCAGCGGTTGTACCAGGTCTTGGCCGGTTCGCCGCCGTGCTCGCGCACAATCATGGCAATTTGTCCGCGATGATAGGTGCAGTGATCAAACGTATGGAAAATCAAATCCCCGATCCGCCGCTCGACCATGTCGCCAACGACATTCTTGAACCGAACTGTACGCGCCAACTGCTCTTCCGTCAGGCTCTGCAGCAGCTCCTGATAGGCCGCTTCTATCTTCGGAATCTCCGCGATACACTCTTCGATCGTGTAATTCCGGTCGTCATCCCACTTGGAAAGGTCGCGCTCAAAGATGATGTCGTATACGTACCAGTTGTTCTCCAGAATATGTGAAAGCCGCAGCACGCCCGCCTCCGGCAAAGCCGGACACGATCTCAACGACTCAACAACCTTGCCGTTGGCCCAGGTGTTGAACGAGATCAGCGCTGTGTGGAAATCCAGCATATTCCCTTATACCTTCAATAGCCCGCGAAAACCGCGCGCCGCATAGTACGACTCCGCGCCGTTGTGATAGATGAAAACCGTATCATACCGGCGGTCACCGAATATCGCCCCGCCCAATCGACGAATCTCCGGCGGTGTCAGAAGCCAACTCGAAGTCTTCAAATCAAACTCGCCGAGCTTCTGCAGGTCGCGGTATTGCTCTTCAGTCATAAGCTCAATTCCCATCGCCGCCGCCGCTTCGACCGCATTGCCCGCGGGCTTGTTCTCTTTCCGCTTGTCCAACGCATCCCGGTCGTAACACAAACTCCGGCGGCCCTTCGGACTCTCCGCGGCGCAATCCGCGAACACAAACTCAGCCGTCTTCTTATCTAACCCGATCACATCCGGTTCGCCGCCGCTGCTTTCCATCTCGGCAAGCGACCACAACTTTTCCGGGTGCTCCAACAATTTCGTTTCCACGTCTGCCCACTTCAATCCCCTGTGTCGCTTCAAGTGCTTGTCAAACCGCGCAGCCAGAACTTTCAAAAGTTCGTCGCGCTGCTTGGAGGAAAGGGTGGAGGCTTTGGGTTTGGGCATTTGAGTAGAATGGTTTTCCAGAACAGCGAGTTGGCGGGGTGTAAGTTGCTCACTCGACTGAGAAGCTCGCGGTCACGACCGCAGACACATCCTTTTCAAGCGTCGAGGTGTCATAAGTTCCATAGTCGCGAACATCTCGGGAATTGGGCGCGGTAATCTGAAACACACCCATCTTCGCGCTTCGCAACGAGCGAATCTTGCCGCCCGCGCTCCCGGCAATCATCTCAGCACGAGCTTTCGCGTCAAGCGTCGCTTCACCCAAAAGCGAAACGCGCAAGTCCGCGAGCTTGGTGTAGAAGTACTGAGGAGTCTCCGTGTTAACTTCGATCAGCTCGGGAATCAGCTCCGCAAAATCGAGGACTAACTTGTCAAGGATCTCAACTTTGGCAGTTTGCACTTCGATTCGCTGTGAGCAGCCATACCCCATGAACTCGCTTGACCCCTTCATGCGATCTTGCGTGAACTTCTGATCCACCTTGATTGCGGCCAGTTTGATTTCTGACTCTTGCAGTCCGTGACTCTTGAGGTACTCGACTACACGTCCGCCACGTCTTTTCGCACAGTCGTAGGGAGGCTCAGTCGGATGCAAACACCAGACACTTACGCCCCATGTCGCGTAATCAGATGTGACTGTCTTGCGCGCCGATCCGGTGACGGTAACAATGTCGTTAGACCTCTTTGCGTCGCGAATTGCCTGCGCCGTAAATGCTCCAACGGCAACGAGGCTTAATGCGATCATGAGTAGCCCGGCTAAGAAATAACGTGGGAACTTCTCGTGCATAAGAGTCTCTGCCATATTAGTATCACTGTCAAGGTTGAAAAGAACGATTTATCTCTCCTCTCCGCGGCGCCATTTAGCGCCGCGGAGAGGCAAGTGGATTCAGCGTCAGCGCCAATTAATCGTCTATCTGCGCGCGCTGCAGCTTCCCGGAGTAGTCGATGTAGCACGCCTTGGTCTCTGAATAGAATTCGTAGACCTCCCAGCCGCCTTCGCGGTGGCCGTTGCCCGTCGCCTTCATGCCGCCGAACGGCATGTGCGCTTCGGCGCCGATCGTGGCCGCGTTGATGTACGTGATACCCGAGTCAATATCCCGGAAGGCCCGGAACGCGCGATCGACGTCCTTCGTGAACACCGCGCTCGACAGACCGTACTCGATGTCGTTGCAAACCTTCAGCGCTTCGTCGAAATTCTTCACCTTCAGCACTGAGACCACCGGCCCGAAAATCTCTTCCTGCGCAATCCGCATCTTCGGCTTGACATCGGTGAAGATCGTCGGCTCGTGGAACCAGCCGTCGGCATGTTCGCCCTTCGTCAGCGCCTTGCCGCCGTAGGCCAGCGTTGCGCCGTCCTCCTTCTTGCCGATCTCGACGTACTGCATGACCGACTTGCGCTGGCTCTCGCTCACGCACGGTCCCATCGTGACGCCTTCATCATTGCCGTAGCCGATCTTCAGCTTCTTGGCCGCCTTGATATACTTCTCGACGAACTTGTCGTGAATACCCTCTTCGCAAATCACGCGCGACGTCGCCGTGCAGCGCTGCCCGGTCGTGCCGAAACCGCCCCAGATCGCGCAATCCACCGCGTGATCCAAGTCCGCGTCGTCCATCACGATCTGCGCGTTCTTGCCGCCTAACTCCATGGAGACACGCTTGAGCATACTCGCCGCTTCGCGGCCAATCACACGGCCCACCGCCGACGAACCCGTGAACGAAATCACCTGCGTATCAGGATGCGATACGATCCGCGTGCCCACTTCCTTGCCCGAGCCGTGTACAAGATTGATAATCTCCGGCGGGAAGCCCGCGTCGAGAATCGCCTCGATCAAATTATGCGACGACAACGGTGTAATCTCGGCGGGCTTGAACACCACCGTGTTGCCGCACATCAGCGCCGGGATGATCTTCCATGACGGAATCGCCATCGGGAAATTCCACGGCGAAATCAAACCGCACACGCCGATCGGCATGCGGATCGTCATGTTGAACTTGTTGTTGAGTTCCGACGGAACCGTCTTGCCGAACATGCGGTAGCCTTCGCCGCACGCGTACATCGCGGTGTCAATCGCCTCCTGCACGTCCCCCCGCGTCTCAAAAATCGGCTTGCCCATCTCGCGCGTCATGTCAAAGGCGTAGCGCTCCTTGCGGTCGTTCAAAATCTCGACCAACCGGAAAAACAGCTTGGCTTTCTGCGGCGCCGGCACCAGTCGCCAGGTCTTGAACGCCTTCGTTGCCGACTTCACTGCGCGATCTACATCTTCGGGCTTGCTGTGCGGGAACGTACCGATCAAATCCGACCAACGAGCCGGATTACGATTCTCAAAAATCTCATTCGAAACCGAATCACACCACTGTCCAGCGATAAAATTCTGGTAAACGGTCGTCGTACTCTTGCCGCTCGCGGCGGCTTTCTTCTTGTCTGCCGGTGCTTTTGCCACGTTGTTACTCCTGATCTATGACTGAGGGAGGCGACGCCGCCGCCCGCAAATGGCCAATAAACCTATAGCATTACAAACTACGAAAATCGCCCCGCAGAGTCAACCCAACAAGCCGCACCTTACTCCATTGTATATAATTATTTAAATCCAAAATCCTGCCCCCCAGCGAGGCGCAGACGTTGCCGCACAAAAACAAAGGCGGGCAAACCCTCACGGATTCGCCCGCCCTAAGGGGTCTTCGCCCTTTGCTACGGACCAACAGCAATCACTTGGTAATACACCTGAGTCGTGACCTGATTCACTTGATTCGCGTGTACGAAGCCCGGCATATTCACCATCCCCAGATCGCTCCACGGTCCGTTCACGCCCGGCGCACTCTGCACAAGGTAACTCAGCGCTACCGGCACATCGTTCCAGAACAGCCGGACGTCGTTGCCAACCCGCAAGACCGTCAAATCCGTGACGGCCGGCGGAATTCCCGTCGAATGTGCGGATTCCAAACCCCAGCAATCCAACAGAATCGGACTCGCCGAGCGTAACGTCAGCACCTTTTGTCCCGTGCCCAGAACCGCGCCAACGTTCATGATAAATTCTTCCTGTCCGCCGCTCAGCGTAAACTGACCGCTCGGCACCGAACATTCAGGACAATCGTAATCCAACACGCCGCCCGGAAAACTGAGCAGCACATTGAAATACAGGTTCATGTTGGTCCACCAATAGTTCTGCACCGGAATGTCAAACATCATCGAAAGCTCCTCCACGCCCCCACTTCCCAGCCAGCGCGGCGAAGTGCTCATATTGAAGCCATCGTCGTCCACATCGGGAATCATGTGGGAAAATGCCACAATATCCCCGAACTCATCAGCATTACCCGATGTCCAACCGACCGAGAAGCCCGCAAAGGTCTCCGGATTTGAGGGGTCCGTGGTCAATAATGGCGGAAGCGGGGGACTGACTGCTTTTACGGCGACGTTAAACGAGTCACTGCGGCTGTGAATGACATACAACCCCGTATGACCGGCACCGGCATCCAAGGTCCGGACGTCGTTTCCAGCTTGATGCGCCTTCGAGCCAGGCACGTTCCAGTTCCAATTGCGATAGCTCACCCATTGCCCGGCGGTATTCTTACATTTGATCTCGCAATTGCCGCAAGCCGTCGCTGGGCCTTCGAATGTAAACTCCAACCTGCCGCCGGGCATGACGGCAATCGTGTCACCCTGACAGCGTTTACGCAACGAGAAGTTATACCATGTCGTTTCGCCCCCGATGCCATCCCCGGCCCAACCACCGTAGGTGCGCATCGTGTCCGCACGCAGCGAATCCGCGTGCGTTCGCAGACTGTCGAAATAGGCCGCCATCGCCACAAAATAGTCACGCATCCGAACCAGCATATCTTCGTAGGAAACATTCGCCTGCCGAATCGCTTCAGGCAACGACGCGCCGTTGACTCGTGCGCACACAAGCGGATTAAGCCAGCGATTCCACCCGCCGGGACCCGCCTTGCTCCACGAAGGCGCATCATTCGGCGCCGCGGATGCCGCCGTGACTTTTGCGCCGCGTTTAACCAGCCCATTTTCAAGGTCCTCGACCATTTCTCCACCGTAACACTGCCCCATTTCCACTTCAATTTCCGCTGCGCCCGAATCAATCAACGTCTGAATCATCGCTGTGAAATCCGTCGCGTACAGAATATCCGATCCAAGCAGATTTGCGCCGGCAAACTCTTCGCCGTGGTTGGTGGTCATCACCTCGACTTTGGGCGACTTGCCCGCCGCTTTGCAGGCCTTCACCTTGGAGCTGATGGCATTGATTGCCGCCTGAACATTGGCCAGCGTTGCCGCCTGGATCGCCGATGCCGGCAATCGGTTGTCCCGAGCATCGCCTTTGAAATAGAAGACCCTGATGTTGCGCGGGCAGTAGCCACTCGAAGCCTTGTAGCAGTAATAGTCGATCAAATCTTCCCAATAGTCCGCGCGGTTATTGGCAGAATCGATGCCGCCTGAAATTAGCACACCAAACAGACAACTGTCGCAATTCGTGGTGTCCGGTGTCCAGTTCGCGGGTCGCCAATTGGCCTGAGCTTGCGGCAAACTTGGGCGTACGGGCGCGGCTTGTACGGGCGCATTGATCTCCAGTGTCAGAAACACCAGCGGATTCTCAGGTGCCGGATCTATCTGCAGCACACCGGTGACGATCCCATATTCACCCCACAAAAATGGCGGGACATAGCCCCACGACGATGGACCTACGATCTTGATCGCGCTGTAAGGTCTAAGCGCCTGATTCAGCCAGTAATCGGCACTCGAATGCACAAGCAGGGATTGCTCGGGATCCGTGATCACACCCTCAATTGTGATCGTCTGACCGACCAGCGCCGGGTAGTTCTGGTAGACTTCATAGACGTCTTTGAGCGTCGGTGTGCAGGCCACGCCGTTGTCCTGCAAGTCAAGCGTGAAATTCCCCGTCTGCCCGCCGAATCCATGGACCAGAATATGGTAAACCTGGCCCGCAACTGAACACCATGCCACAGAGCTGCCTAATCCACAAGCATCATCGTTGCCGCCGACGCAAATCGGATTCGTGCAGTCGCCCGTATAGACACTGATCTTTGTGTCGTAGTCGCTGCCCAAACAGGTGCTGGCGGTCATCGTGTTTCCCGAACCAATCGTTGCGTACCAAACACCGGGAGTGTTGACACTCGTTCCGCACGAGACGACATCGTCGAGACTTGCGTCAATCGTCGTGCCCGTTACCGCCGTAAACGGTTCGATAAACTGTGCCCCGAAACAGAGGTCGTTCGGAGGCGGGGTCAAATTCGTAAGCGAGATCTCTAACAGATACGGTCCTGCGGAGGCCCCCCAACCATCAACAACAACTAACAACTCCTGCCCGGCAAACAACAACGGTGTCGTCAACTGTGAAGTCAAAGTGCAATAGTCGTCGTTACCGCAAATCAGGTCGGTAAAGTTATTCGGCGGTCCGCCCGTGAAGCTGTAAACCAGCAATCCAGAATCATAGTGCGGGCCGTTACACAAGTTCATGCGATACTGCCCGTCGGTCGGTACAGTGTAACGATAGGCGACATCAGGTCCCGCGCAGCTTTGAAACTGATCGAAATAGCCCTCCCAACAGGGATTCGGCGGGAATTCCGCGTCGGCAACGCTGAAGTCGTTACCCCAGCCAACCGTTGTCCCGCTGACCGTCACTGCCGGGTCCCCCGGAAGAACCGTCGCGTCCCACCATCCTTCACCACCTTGATCCAAATGATCCGGCCCGACAGGGCGTTCGCCTGTGGGCAACAGTGAGCCAAGCCGCAACTTCAATTCGTTCCGGCGGACCGGATCGGAAGTACCCGCCAATTCTTCGCTGAGGGCCTTGAAATGTGCCTGCTGATTTTCACTCCCCTGATCTGCTCTCGCGACGGCCAGCCCGCCGAACAGCATCAACATAAGCACAAAAACATATCCGATTCTCATGGCAATCTCCCCACTTTGTGAACTTTGTGAAAATAAGATAGACCTCAGAATCAGGACTGTCAAGGGCTGCAGATATCTTGACAAAGCTATCAAAATCAACCATATCAAATAGAACTGTTGAGTTTTGTTGCACTTGCAGAATTGAAAACTGACCGCCGGTCAAAAGAAGAGGCGGTCGACTTCGACCGCCTCACTAAGCCCACCTATTTCGGGGTGAACTAAATCTCCTCGTTCCAGGCGCCTTCCGCCTTGGCAACATATGCGGCACAGGTAATGTCCCCCGTCACGTTCACCACTGTCCGCGACATGTCGAGAATGCGGTCCACGCCGACGATGATGCCGATGCCTTCACCCGGCACGCCTACCGACTGCAAGATCAGCACAATCACCGGTAGCGATCCGCCCGGCACGCCCGCCGTCCCAATGCCCGCAACGACCGCAGCGAAAACCACCATCGCCTGCTGGCCTATGGACAGCTCCACACCGAAAAATTGCGCGAGGAATAGCACCACGATACCTTCATAAAGCGCCGTGCCGTTCTGATTCGCCGTCGCGCCGAGCGTCAACACAAACCGGGATATTTTCGGCGGCAGCTTCAATTCCGTTTCCGCTGCGGCCAGCGACGTCGGCAGCGTCACGTTTGACGAACTTGTCGAAAACGCCGTCAATATCACATCGCGAATGCGGTGGAAAAACTTCCACGGATTAACACCCACCACGAAACGCAAGATGAATCCGTAAACCCCGAAAAATTGCAGCGCCAGCACACCCAGCACCACCAGTACGAATTTCCCCAACACAAAGGCGACGTCCACGCCCAGCTTCGCGGTCACGCTGAATACCAGCGCCGCCACGCCGTACGGCGCGAGTTTCATCCCCATGCCGATCATTTTCATCACGACGTCGTATAGCCCCGCCAGCCATTCTTCAAACTTCTGCGTGCGGTCATTGCGTCCCAATGCCAGGGCCACGCCGACGAACAGCGCAAAAAACATCAGCGCCATGATTCCACCGCCGCGATAACCCTCTTCAAAGGCCAGCGCCGCATCGGCAAATGGATTCTTGGGGATAATATCCAGCAGCGTCTGCACCCAATCCTTGCTCTTGCCCGCGTTCTCAACGGCCGTCGTCACCGTCTTGCCCGTCATCGTCTGCATGAGCGATGCACGCGCCTCCGGATCAAGTCCCGCGCCGGGCTTAATCCAATTCGTCGCTGTAATACCCAGCAACACCGAAATGGACGTCGCCACCAGCGTGAAGGCGAATGTCCGCAGTCCGATGCGCCCCAACGACTTGGCATCGCCCAATTCCGCCACGCCCAGCGCCAGCGCACAAAAGATCAACGGGATCACCGTCATGAAAATCAGGCGCAGAAAGACCTGCCCCAACGGCGCCAAACCGTACCGGATCACCCCGTCGAGCAGCGGCGCACCCGCCCACAGAAAATTGGCCGTGAGCCCGCACACCAGACCCGCGACGAGACCGACCAGAATCTTGGTATGCAGAGGAGTCGGCTGTTTCATAGTCCTCGTTTCAGCGTATCACCGCAAGCTTTACGCGCCGCATCTGCTCGCCCGCGCGCACTTCCGCCCAGTAAAATCCCGTGCTGAGCTGCTGTGCGGAAAGCGACAGCCCATGCACTCCCGCCGTATAGTCACGCTCGATCGTCTGGACCGTGCGCCCCAGCACATCATAAATCAAAAGTGTCACATGCGCAGGGTGGGGTAGGGCCACGTCAAGCCGCGTCATGCTGTTAAACGGATTCGGTCCGGCCATGGTCACCGCAAATTCACCCGGCAGCTCCGCGTCGCCCGCACCAAGTGCCGCATCCGCCACCGTCAAGCCGCGCCGCTCATAACTAACTTGCGCCGTCTCCGGCCGCAGCGACTGCGCCTCGACCCACCATTCGTATTGGCCTCGGTCAAGCGTCAGAACAACAGAGCGAGCACCGCCCGTCGCAATCACCGAATCCACTTCACCCGTCAAATGCAAACGGTAGCTCACCGTGTCGCCCGGATCGCCGTCGCGAGATTCGTTCCACGCAAACCGGATGGAATCATCCGTGACAAAATGCGCTCCCCGCTCAGGCGCCGTCACGTTAAACGGCGTCGGTACCACATAGGGCCGCACACCCGCGGAATATCCGATATCCGAGCGCGTTCCGTCGGCATCCGGCGGCCACAGCGGATCGCCCGCCTGAATCGCCGGACTCGCCGTCGTCAACCGGTAGTCGCGCGCCCCCGCATCAACAAACTCGGGATCCGCAATCAGATTGAACGCCGCATCGCATGTGTCCCCGTTGAAATTCGTGCGCGTCGCCGCACCGAAATATGTCGGTACATCACACAGAATATGCTGATAGTCCGTGTGCTCTACCACGTTGAGCGGATCGGCTCCGTTATCGGCCAGAATCGTCGAGTTCATGATCAGCGTGCTGCCTAACCGAGCGTGCGCGACGCTGCCCGCCGCCGCTGATTGCTGGTTCACGCACGTACTGCGCTGCAACCGCAGCAGGCCGTTGTCAAGGTATACGGCGCCGCCTGCGTCTGCCGTATTACTGTCGAACAGACACAGAGTGAATTGCGTCACGCCGCGATCACAATACAGCGCACCGCCAAGCTCAGCAAGATTCCCGTGCAATTCCGAAGCAACGACTTCGCTCGTCGCCGCAGTGCGTGCGTAAACCGCGCCGCCCTGCTCCGCAATATTGCCGCGCCATACCACCGAATCCCCTACATAAGCGGCCGAGTCGCTCAAGCTGATCGCGCCGCCTTGCGCCGCATGATTTGCAAAGTACTGACTGCTATGATCAACCGTAATCGCCGCCAGCGCCAGCGCTCCACCGTCAAGCCGCGCTTCATTCCCGCGAAAGGTTACATTATCCAAGTTGAGTTGCCGCCGCACCGCCAACGCGCCGCCGCGCGCCGCCCAACACCCTTCAAATTCGCTATCGTAAATCACCGCCGAATCGGCCGCAACCGCGCCGCCCAGGAAGCCGCGGCAGTCGGCAAAACGGCTATCGCGCACGGTGATACTCTGCGCGGCAATCGCGCCGCCGTGTGCCTGATCACCGAACACATCGAGCGCGGCCTCATTCCCGCGAAACAGGCTGCTCTCCGTGGTCAAACTGCCCAGCGTCATGCTCACCGCGCCGCCGCCTCCGGCAATATTGTCCGTGAACGCGCACGACTGCAACAGCGCGTGGGCAGCTCCTGGCGCGTAAAGCCCGCCCCCATCACCGTGCCTGTTGTCATTGTCGGTGATCGAACAATGCCGCAATTCCACCGACGTTCCGCGCAGCTCAATGGCCGGAACGCCGATCACGCGCCGCACCGCCGTGTACTCGAATCGAGTCCGTGACGTCGCGCCGAGCACGATACCGTTCCAAGTCGAGCCCGGCAATTCAAAATAGCGGTCGAACACAATCGAGTCGAGATCTGTCCCCAAGGCCAGCAGCGTGCCGTCAACGTGCAGGCTGGCCCCCGGTGCAAACATCACCCGCGTTCCCGCCATGATCAGCAGGGTATCAACCTCGGCCACGCGCAACGTGCATCCGATGACGTAGTCGCCCGGATACCACACCCCGCTCTGAAAGCCGCAATACTCACCGCTCGGCAATGCCGCCGCACTCTCAAACGCGCCCATGTCGGGCCAACTTCCGCTTGGCTGCGGGCGCGAATCGCCGCTATAGTCAAACCGAACCGCGCCGCTCGTATCCGCTCCAAAGAGGCACGGGCTTCCATCCAGTAACCGGTAATCGTCCAGCGCTGCGTCCGCAAACTGTGGATCTGCCGATATGTTGCGAAACGTGTCACACGGCACCAGCGCCACATTGACCCGCGTCATGTCCAGTAGCCACGGCACGACAAATCCGGTCAACTCATCGCCCACAGACGCGTAAATATTAGATCGAAAAAGTTGCGGAGAAGCACCCGGCGCAAGATGGATCAGACTCTCGAGTCCGGACACGATCGAACTGGTCAGCAGGCCGCCGCCGCCGAAATAGAACTCGCGCCCATCGGTCGCGTGATTGTCGGTCGTCGTCAAATACCGCAACGTCGCTATCGTGCCCGCCGCGACGTAGACGCCGCCGCCTTGCAGCGCGTCGTTGCGCATGATCACCGAATTCTCAACCGTACACCGTGCGTTATCGGCGATATGCAGAGCGCCGCCCTCCGCGCTGGCCAAATTGTCGTGGATCGTCAGCCGCCGCAGCGTCGCCTGATTGTTCAAACCGCGGAGCGCCACCGCGCCGCCCAGCCGTGCCCCGCTCCAGCGCAGCGAACAGGCTTCAAGGGTCGCGCGCGTGTTCTCAAGATACAGCGCGCCGCCGATGTCCGCCGCATTCTGATCAAATACACAGCCCCGTGCGAACCCCGTCCCCGGAGTGCCGCGCAGTTGCACAGCGCCGCCTCGTTGCAGCGCCCGATTGTTGTGAAAACGGCAGTCTGTGAGTTCCACCTGAACGCCGCTCTCCATCGCGAGCGCGCCGCCGTGGGTGATCGCCTTATTGCCATAGAACTCGCAGCGCTCAAGGCGTAGCGTTCCGTTCGAACGCGAAAGAATCGCGCCGCCTGCGCCGAATCGCGTGCTGTCCCCGCTGAAAATACAATCGCGGATCGTCAGCGTCGCGGCCTCGCGGCCGTAGATCGCGCCGCCGTCTATGCGCGCGCGATTCTCCCGCAGCCAGCACGAGTCCAGTACAATCTCCGCAAAGTACACTTCAAGTGCGCCGCCGAAACGCTCGTCGCCGCCCAAATTCGCGAATCCGTCCTCGATCACCACGTGGGCCAACCGCGATACCGTTTGCGTCTGCCGGAATCGCACACCCAAATGCCCCAACGGATCGTGCAGCGGAGTACGCTGAACATAAATCGAATCTGTCGCCGTGCCCTCAGCCAGCAGCGTGCCGGTGACCAACAACGAAAAACGCCCGGAGAAGGCCACGACCATTCCGGGCGCTATCCTGAGCGTTTCTGCCGCCGGGACCCACGCAAAGCTATCTATAATCACCGTGTCCGTCGGTGCGCTCCACTCCCCCGACACAGCCCCGCGCACAAACAGAGCGTCCGCTCGAACGACCGCCACTTGCGCGCCGATCGCCAGCCAAAACACCGCCACAAAGCCGATTACTTGAGCAACACCACCGGGGCGCATACCGCCGTACCTTGCGCTCGCATTTCAATCACGTAGAGGCCGCTGCTTAATTCACCACCGCCAAACGTCACCCGATGCTCGCCCGCCGCATAACTGCCGTGCGCCAGCACCTGGGCCGTACGCCCCAGCACGTCGTAGGCCACAAGCTCGATTTCCAACGGACGCTCCAGCGTAAACGGTATCGTTGTCGCCGCATTAAACGGGTTCGGATAGGCCAATCCCAAACCAAACTCCCGGGCGACTGCCGGTGCCTCCGGCACTGCCGAGAGCGCGATTAACTCAAAATTAACCTCGTCAGGAAACGCCTCGCCTTGCACTATCGAGATCGCTTCCGGCTCCGCATCGTCTCCATAGACATCATACGGCTCGCCTTCGTCGTAGACCAAATTCGTATTCAAATCCATATACGCGTAAGCGTAATACACCCCGAAACTGTCCACGAATGCCGTATAGTCGCCGTTGCCCGTATTGTTCAGCAGGATCCCGATGCCGCTGGGCAGGCCATCAAACGTAATCGTGCGCGAGGCCACTACGTACGTTGCGCCTGTCTCCGTACCTTCATAGGTCACTGTGCCCGAAAATCCACCGGTATTCGGCGGCGTCAACACTATATCAATATCGCCCATGTCTGAAGTGACATCAAGCACTGTGGGCAGGTCACCGCCATAAAAACCTCGCGATTCATCCAAATCCGGAAGCAGGTTCACATTCCCATCCTGAAACGCAAACAAGATATAGCCGCCTTCAGGCAAACCGCCTTGGGAGTAGTCGCCGTTAAACGGATTAGCGATGGTCACGTAAAACGTGTCCAACGACGTCGGAATCGTGTAGATGAATACCAGCGAAAAACCCTCCCGGCCGGACACATTGCCCGACACCGTGAAGGCCTGAGCGGTCGTCCCCCCCAGAATCACCAGTACTGCCAAAGTTGCTAACTGCCGCATGGGGCCTCCTGTGCTTAAGTTGCGCCTTCCAACCCGATAAATATAAACTAAACGAAAACAATTATCAAGCCATTCCATCCCGTTCCCCAATTGCGCCCGAAACCTGCCCAAGGCACCGCGCGACGTTTGCTGGACCCCATGCTCTGCTTGAAGAGACCCCGCAACTATGCTATATTAACTGTTTGCAGTCACTTCATCCCGTCCGCCCATCGAGCCCCGCAAGTCCATGCACCCTTTGCGTCCCAACACCTATGTTCCCGGACTGCTTGTCCTCCTGCTTGCCCTCCTGGCACAAGACGGGTTCGCCCAGTTTGACACCCTTTGGACACGGCAATTTACGCTGACGGCGGCTGCCCGTGTCTATTCGGTCGCCGAAATTAGCACCGGAGGCTATGCCGCCGCTGGTTTCATCCAGGCCGGGCAGGACAATGCCCTGCTCATGGTCGTTAATCCGCTCGGTGACACCCTCTGGACGCGGACAATCGGCAACTCCAATGCCAGCGAACGCGCGTTCGATGTCGTCCAGCTCGTGGACGGGACCATCGTCATTTGCGGTTTCAGCCAATCGGCCTTCTCACTCTTCGTGGCGGGCTTCTCGACCAATGGCCAACAGCTATGGTACCGCGAATTCGATCCGCCGGGTGCCTGCCAGGCCGATGCCATTCTGCCGCTCGCCGATGGCGGATTCTGGCTCTTGGGCCGCAAACCCGTGGCCGCGCGCGGCGCTGATTTCTGGCTCATCCGCTGCAATGCCAACGGTGACTCCCTCTTCTCCAACACCTTCGGCACCACCGGCGAAGACCTACCCACGCACATCTTCCTCGGCGACAACGGCACCCTCGATCTGATTGGCAGCACCCGGGTACCGCCGGCGTCCGATAACAACTTCGACTTCCTCCGCATCGAGCTCGACGAAACCGGCGCATTGCTCCATCTCGATACCGTCGGCACCGAACGCTGGGAACAGGTGCATGGCGCCGCCCGGGATTCTGTGACTGGTGAACTCCTCATCGTCGGCGAACGACGGGTCACGACCTCCGATAAGGACGCCCTGGCCCTACGAATGAACGCGGGCGGAGCCGTGCTCTGGGATCAGGCCTTCTCCGACAGCTTCATTACCGAACGCTTCACCGGAGCCGCAACCTATCTCGAGGGCGGAGCCCTCTTCGGCGGTTACGTCGGCGGATCCAGCGAAAGCTCCTACCGCCTCTGGCTGGTCGCCGTAACCTCTAACGGCGATACGGCCTGGACTTGGCTCGGTAACGAAACAGGGCGGGCTTTTGACGATTTGATCCGCACTGCCGATGGCGGCTTTGTAGCCTGCGGTCGAGCCAACGTAAACGCCGCCGACCGCCCGCTCATGTGGCGCGTTGGTCCGCCATCCGGAATCTCTGGCTTCGTCCGCGATCGCCTTACCGGTGAACCAATTCCCGGCGTCCGCGTCCAAGCATCGAGCCTCCCGCAATATTCCGTCTCCGACACGCTTGGCCGATTCACGCTCTCGTTGCCCGAGGGCAACTATCGTATCTACAGCGGTGGACCCTGCTTCACCGGGGATACCCTCAACGACGTGGATGTCCAGCCCAATGAAAATACTCTGGCGGACATCACGGTCGGCGTAGCGCACGCGTCAGTGAACCACACCACGATCAATGTCCTCGCCCCCAACCGTGGACAAGGCGCGTCTGAGCTGGTCGTTGCCAATGCGGGAAGCGGTGATTTGGTCTATCGTTTCGAGACCCAGGCGATCCGCCCGGCTGGAAACTGGCTGTCCGTCGAACCGGCGTCCGGTCGTATCGTCCCCGGCGACACGCTGATCGCCCAAGTTATCGTCACGGCCGACACAACCGACGATGGCAACTATGACTACTTCGGCGAGGTGCGGCTGTTGGCGAACTCCTGTCCGGAAACGCTGCGTGTCTTTGATGTTCTGGCTGTTGTGCTCGACGCCGATCAGGCCCCGGCCCTGCCGTCCGAGTTTGCCCTTTATCCTGCCTTTCCCAATCCGTTCAATAGCGCGACCCGCCTGCGGTTCGGTCTTGACCATGAGAGCGATGTGTCCCTGCGCATCTACGATGTTACAGGGCGCACCGTCGCCACGCTGCTCGACCGTGTTCGCCTGTCCGCCGGGGAACACTCGTTGGATTTCGCACCCAACGGATTGGCCTCAGGCCTCTACTTCGTGCGGCTCGAAGACCGCACCCGCAGCGAGTCCCAGCGCCTCCTCTATCTCCGCTAAAACCGTACTCACGCAACTTCGAAGGTCCGACGATGCCTGCACTGCTGCTTTTGTTGCTGTTGCCCCTGCTGGCCTTGGCCCAGCCCGATACCACCTGGTCCCGTGGCCTGAAGCTCGGCGACCGCGCTTTCCTGTACGACGCCGTTCTGGTTGACGACACCGTCATCGTGGCCTGCGGCTACAGTCAATACGGTACCGGACAGGCAGCCAATTTTGACTATCTGCTGACGGCTTACACGACGTCCGGTGACTCCCTCTACGCCCGACCCTATCTCGCGACCGAGAACGACGAGGCTCTCGAAGGCATCGTCCATCTCGGCGGTGATACCGTGGTGGCCTGTGGCTGGAGCGGCAACGGCCATTCGATTGACCTCATGGCCTTCTCTGTGGAATCCGGCGATCTATTCTGGCAGCGCAGCTACGCTCCCAGCAGCGGACTCTGCAAAGGCCGCGATCTTATCATCTTGGCGGACGGCCGATTGGCTGCAGTCGGATACGGCCTGCCTAACGGCGAACAGCGCTCCGACGCGTGGCTGGTCGTTTGTGACCGCAACGGTGACTCACTTTGGAGTCAGTTCTATGGTGACGGTGGTACAGACATTGGCAATTCGCTGATTCAGCTCCCGTCCGATCAACTCCGCCTCGTCGGTATCACCCGCGAGTCGCAATTTACGGACTACGATCAATGGACGCAGTTGATCAACCTCGATGGCACCCCGGTCGGCTCGCCTGTGCAGTTTGGCACGGCTGAAAACGACTACTGCTACAACGTTAACCGCGCACCCGATGGCGCCACTTGGCTCATCGGCCGCGGCGGTCCAAACTCAGGTGGATATGGTTACGTAACCATCTTGCCCGTGTCGGGAACGCCGGTCAACCGCACGTACTCGTCAACCGGGTTCACCGACCAATTCCGGGCCGCTCTGCCTTGGTTCGGCGGCATGCTGTTCGTCGGACGCTCGGGCGACGATCCGACCGTCACCACGTTCCTCATGCGCGCCGTCAATGACAATAATCAGACCATCTGGGTCTGGCGCTACGGGGCCGAATCGAGCGAGGCCGGCTTCTACAATGTCATACCCTTGCCTGACGGAGCGGCGATTGCCGTGGGAGCCATGGCGATGGAGGGCGACACGGCGGATGTGCGCGGCTACCTTCTGCGCATTGCACCGCCGGCTGGCATTCGCGGTACCGTTGTCGGCCAATCAACCGGGGATCCTGTGAGTGGGGCGCAAGTGCGCGTCGTCGGCGAACAACGCTTCGCATGGACCGACGAACAGGGCGAATTCCGTCTCGATTTGGCCGCCGGAATGCATGATGTCATGGTCACCGGTTATTGCACCGAAGCCGATACGGCCTTCGGTATCCTCGTCCAGGACAATGATCTCACCGAGGTCAACTTCTCAGTGGGCGAGCCCGTCTACGGCATGCGCCCGTCCAGCGTCAATATAATCGCCCAGAACCGGATTACCGGCGGCGGCGAAATTTTCTTTGAGAATGCCGGAACCGGAACGATGTCCTACACGGTCGAAGCGGATGCGGTGGCCCCGGAAGGCAGTTGGATCGCCGTGAACCCCACGGCCGGGACGCTCCTCCCCGGCGAAACGGCCTTCATCGAAATCGTTGTCAACGCCGATACCACTGATAACGGCGTCTTTGAGTTCATTGGCGAGCTGACGCTTAGAAGCAATGCCTGCCCGGACACCCTGCTCGAATTGCCCATTCTGGTCACCGTCCTCGACGCACCCGAAACCGCTGGCCTGCCAACAGCATTCCGACTTTCACCCGCCTTCCCCAACCCGTTCAACGGCTCCACACGCGTCACCCTCGAATTGCCGCAGGAAACCCCGGTCAGTCTGGAAGTGTTTAACTTGAACGGGCAGCAGGTCCTGTCGCTGCTCAATGACCGGCTCCCAGCCGGTAATCACAATATTTCCATTAATTTGGCCGATTTCGGTGCCGGATTGTATTTCCTTCGGGCGCGTGTCCTGGAGGATGTCGCAGTCCAAAAACTGCTCTTTGTGAAATAAACCGTTCGCTCGCTTCGGCCCGGGATGGGTCCTCCCGGACCAAATGTGCTACTTCATTGCTCTACATCCGTGACTAAGGAGACCCCCCATGAAGGCATTTGGCTGGTTTGCTCTCGTTTTGTTGATGGTGTCCGCCGCGCAAGCGGAACTCGACACGCTCTGGACGCGCCGCCTTGACCTTAGTGTCAACAGCTACGCCGTCGAAGCCGCAACGTTGCTCAATGACGGCCAGACGATGGCTGCGGCCGTGGGTGACGGCAGCGGCGAAGTGGATTTCTGGCGCTACGATCTGACTGGTGACCTCGTTTGGTCCAATAGCATCACCGTGGCACCCTCATACTTCACCATCCTGTGCATGGAGCAGCTCCGCGATGGCAACATCATGCTCGCGGGCGTATTCTGGTCTAACAACGATTCCGCCGCCTATCTGCTCGTGCGCTGCATGAATGAGATCGGCGGGTTGATTAGTGAGCGGCAGTATCCGTTCTTTGTCAACAATCAGGATGCTGATCTGGTCGCCCTCAGCGATGGTGGCGCGGCCCTCATCACCTCGACATTTTATGCCAGTAACCCGTCGCAGGCCTTCTTGATACGGCTGACGGCAAACGCGGACACGCTCTATACTCGAACGTTGACCTTGCCCGCCCAGACCGAGTCCTACGGGTACGCCATATCCGAGTTCGGTAACGGCGACCTGCTGATCGGCGGTTCATTCTTTAACGGCGTCGGGACGCTGCAAGCTTTCGCCCAGCGCACGAACCCGTTGGGTGAACCCATCTGGACGCGCACCTACGTGGACGAATCAGGTTTGGGGCTTCAGGCGTCTTGCCTCGATATTGACAATGAAGAGAACATCGTTGTCGGCGGCTACCGCGGCTTCATGTTCTGGCTCAGCTACCCGTGGGCCGTGGGTCTGGCCTCCAACGGGGACTTGCGCTGGACGCTTACGGGGCTTGAGGAGATTACCAGCGCCGTCACGGGGATTCGCTGCCTTATCGACGGCGGAGCGTTGCTCGCGGGCGCCATCTTCGCCGATTTCGGATGGGATCAAATCCAGATTAACACCGTCAACGGTCAGGGCGTTGCCAGTCTGGACAATGAGTACGACTGTAACATCTGTCGGATCATTTCCGTGAACAATGCCGGGCCGCGCGGCGCCGTGGCCTTCGGCCGCGTCACGGACGAGGATTTCAGCTCGTACGGACTCCTGATGCGCTTTGGTCCCAGCACGACGATTACGGGCACCGTGAGCGCCGCAGAAACCAATGCGCCGCTGGCCGGTGTCCGCGTCGAATTGCTCGAGTCCGCTGACTTCGCTTACACTGATGAGCACGGTGTCTTTACCGTCGCCGCCTCGCTCGCAACCGGAACCCTGCGCCTGTCAAGCCCCTGTGTGACAACACGCGAACA
This sequence comes from bacterium, assembly GCA_016702305.1. Taxonomy (NCBI): domain Bacteria; species bacterium. The sequence continues at coordinate 234,710 of JADJEH010000009.1, read as the reverse complement.
GCAAGTCCAGCTTGTCGAGGGCGAGGAAAACGTAGTGAACTTCACGCTCGGAGTCCCGGAGTTCCACAACCCCGTGTCGAGCGTGAATATGGTTGCTACTTACGGCATGTGGGAGCGGGACACACTCACCGTCCTGAATAGCGGGACAGGCGTGCTGTCGTTCACGGCCACAGCAGTCGAGCTGCTGCCGACCTACGATTGGCTGCAAGTATCGCCGGCAATTGGTGAGATTGCCGTCAATGGCAGCGCCGAGATCATTGTGTCGGTGCTCGCCAATCCCGAATTCCCGGATGCGGATCTCGCCGGAGTTATTCGCATTCACACCAATAGCTGTCCCGATACACAAACCGAAGTCGGCGTGTTTGTCCTGGCGCTTGACTCACCGGAACGGCCCGGACCCGTAACCGCGTTCGCGCTGCATCCGGCCTATCCGAATCCGTTCAATGCCAGCACGCGAGTACGCTTCGACCTGCCGCAGCCTGCCGTGGTCAAAGCCGTACTCTATGACATCACTGGCCGCGAAGTCAGCGTGCTGACCAACGATCATTTTGCGGCCGGTCCGCACCAACTGACTGTCGCCGCGCCCGATCTGGCTACGGGTATGTATCTCCTGCGCTTGACCGCCGGTGCGTCCGTTGCCACTCAGAAAATTGTCCTGCTGAAGTAATTTTGTCATATCTCCTGTGTGCGCCTTCGTCCGTTTGGGCTCTACGGACCGGCCGAATTTGCGGAACATCCGCTCGCAAAGCTGCCCTCATCTCGCTGGTCGCACTGGTGGCCGTTGGCTGCTTTGACCCGCCTGAACGGACCGTCTATCGCGGCGGTACCGAATATATGCCCTTGCTGGAGGGCCGCAAACTGCTCTATCGCGAAACTGAGGCCGGCGAACAGCTCGAGTATTCGCTCACGCTGCACTACCTCGGCGGACGCCAGTGGAAAATCTTCGGGATTCGCGAAGAAGAGAGCCCCTACGGCGCCATTGAATTCGAATCAGACGGGAAGATCGTGCGGGCCACCACCCAGCTTTCGTTCACCTCGCTCGACGACCGCTCCGGCGTCGGTGCGTTTACCGCCGTCTGGCTCGATCAAGGCGCGGACGTGGACAGCACGTGGCTGGATGATCAGGCTGGCACCGAAACCATCGTCGCGGGTTTCGAAGGCGTCACCGTGCCCGCGGGCCGCTTCAGCGATTGCTTGAAAATCGTCACGACGCCGCTCGACGCCGTGGCCGATTCCATCGAAGCCCGCTACCAACGCAACGCGATTGACGAACAGCAATATGTCGAAGAGCGCGCCGTCGCCAATTGGCAGACGGTGCGTTGGTTCGCCGCTGGCGTCGGGCTGGTCCGCGAACAGATCGGGCCGCCCGGCGAAACCAAAATCCTGCGCGAACTGCTCACGGTGGCCGAAATCGGCACCGGCAAAGCGGACAGCGCGCTATTTCACCGTAACGAGACCAACGAGTAATCCGTCGTGACACGACTTTCATTCCTGTTCGTACTGCTCGGCGCGGTGTCCCTTGTCGCCGCCGAAGTTCAACTCTCGCCCTATAAGCCCTCCAGCGCCGAGACCCAATTCACCGCGGCGCTCGACACGACTACGACCTTCTTAGCACGCGTGTCCGTCGCCAGGGCATTTCAGCAAAATCACCCGATTGACGCCGGTGTACAATTGCGCGCCGCTGACCTGCTCGCGCTGGATGATCCCGCTGCCGTCGTCAACTACTATGCCGACCGCGCCAAGGCCAATCCACGCTCGGAAATAGATCTCTATATCGCCGGACGGTACTCGCCCGCGCTCGCGGACAAGCAAGCGTATGTCGCCAAAATCTTCAGCGCTGATCCCCAAAGCTACTGGGGTCACCTGTTGCAGGCAACCGCCTATCCCGCTGAAGATGATCCCGATTTTGCCAAGGCCGAAGCTGCCCTCCTGCGCGCGATTGCCCTCGACAACTCGCGCCCCTATGCGCCCACGCTTCTGGGTGAATTGTGGGCCCGCAGCGGCAAAACCGCGCCAGCCGATCAGCTCTTCGTCGAAATGGCCAAGCAATCGCCGCACGACTTTGACCCTGTACAGCGGCGACTCATGCTCTTCCCCGGTGACTTCAAAAAGCACCTAAGCATTCTGGACGGTTTTCTTGACAAGAACACCGACGACGTGCTGGCGCTTGATGTGCGCGCCCGCGTCTGTCGCGAGCTGAATGATTGGAATGGCTACATTGCCGCAATGCGCAAAGCCGTCGCCAAACAACCCGATGCCGTAAACCACTACAATCTGGCCTGTGGCTACGCGTTGACCGGACAGAAGGATTCGTCCTACGCGCACCTCTTCCCGGCTGCCGAACTGGGTCTCAACGATACCGAGCAGTACACCGAAGACGAAGACCTCATCCCCGTGCGCGATGACGCGCGCTGGAGCGAACTCCTGGTGGCAGTCGAGACGAGCAAGAAGAAAGAACTGGTCGAAATGGCGCAGGCCACCCGCCGTGAGCTGCCCGCCGAAGAGAAAAAGCAATTGGTCGAAAATCGCTCCGATCAGCCCGCCCCCGATTTTACGCTCGAAAAACTCAGCGGCGGCACGGTCAAACTCTCCGAGTTGCGTGGCAAAGTCGTCGTCATTGACTTCTGGGCCACTTGGTGCGGACCCTGCAAAATGACCATGCCCCTGATCGAACAGTATTACAAAAATCGCCCCGACGGCGTCGAAGTCTACGGCATTAACGTCTGGGAACGCAACGGCACGGACAAGGTCGCGTCGTTTATCCAGAATGCCGGGTATACCTTCCCGATTCTCTTCGGCAAGGACGAGACCGCCGGTGAATATGCCGTGCGCGGTATTCCCACGATGTTCGTCATTGACAAGGACGGCAAGATCGCCCATCGCCACGTCGGTTACAATCCGCAAATCGCGCAGATTCTCGCGGCGCAAGTGACCGAACTCCTGAAGTGACCGCCGCCGACCGGTTCGCGCGCACCGCGCTGACAATGTTGCGCGCCGTCACGACGCGCCGAGATTCGCCCGAGGGCTATTTGGGTAGTGAATCGTACGAACTGCTTGATCTCTATCAGAAAGACATCGAGCAAGTCGGCAAACAACTCCTGCCCGAGCTACCGGACGATTGGGCAACCGCCTTGGACACACTGCGCTCGCTGCCTGTCGTCGAAGCCAAGACGTTGGCCACCGACATGGCCGTGCGCAAACGCAAACAGTTCGAGAAGAGCCAGTGGCAACTCTTCAGTATGTGGCTCGACGACTGCGAAGGATGGGCGCTGGTAGACAACCTCTGCTGCGACCTCCTGAGCGAATTTCTCCTGCGCTGGCCCGAATTGCTGGACAAGACCGACAATTGGGCGCGTTCAAAGAACCTCTGGAAACGCCGGGCCGCGCTGGTGATCCTGGTCCGGCCCGCCCGCGATGGTCACTTTTCGGCCGCACTCTTCCAACGGCTGGAATTTCTCGCCGCTGACCACGATCCCATGATCTACAAGGCTGTCTCCTGGGCCTTGCGCTCGGCAATCACCGCCGAACGAGCCAAAGTGGAGAGATTCTTGCACGACAACTCAAGCGTGCTCAAACCTGTAGTAATTCGCGAAGTTCGCACGAAACTGGATACTGGGCGTAAATCGCCGACTCTTAGGAATACGAAAGCCAACACTCCGAGACAATGATGTACCGATTCTCACTATTCGCGCTCTTATGCCTGTGCGGCGCTGCCTGGGCCGAGCAGCCCGCCCAACCTACCATTAACAAAGCCGCCGAAGAAGGCGATCTGGCCGCCGTAAAGTGGTTCCTCGATAATGGTTCGCACGTCAATGATATCGGAGACTTCGGCTACACCGCCCTGCACATGGCTTGTCAGGCCGGCAAAAACGACGTCGTCCAGCTCCTGCTCGCCCGTGGTTCGGACGTCAATGCCGTCAATGACGATGGCTTCACTCCCCTGCACAATGCCGCCATGGGCGGCGACAGTGTGACCGTCAAAGCTCTGATTGATCACGGCGCAACGATCTACGCGCTCGATAACAATCTCATGAGCCCGCTCCACCTCAGCGCGCTGAAAAACAACATCGCCTCCGCCACCGCGCTGATCGCCGCCGGAGCAGACATCAATTTCATGAACGAAAACAAATGGACGCCGCTCCGCGTTGCGCAATGGCGCAAAAATAACGAGTTCATCCAATTCTTAAAAGCCCGCGGCGCCAGAGAGTAACATCCGCTTCAATTGGTCGCCGGGAGTTCGGCTCCCGGCGGGACTGCGCCTGTATGTGACGGCAGCATCTGTTCTGTTGCTGTAACTGAACCTCATCTTTATGCCAATCTTCCCTTCCGTGGCCGTACTCGGCGCGGGCACAATGGGCGCAGGTATTGCCCAGATTTGTGCTCAAGCCGGTAGTACGGTCTTCCTGTTTGACGCCTTCCCCGATGCCCTCAAGCGAGCGCCTCAACGCATCGAAAAAGACCTCGCCAAGGCCGTTGAACTCGGTAAGCTCGACAAAGCCGCCGCTGCTGCTACACTCGCCCGCATCAAACCGGTGCAGTTGGTCGAGCAGTGCGGCGCCGCCGATCTCGTCATTGAGGCCGCCACTGAGAACCTCGAACTGAAGGTCGAACTCTTCACACGGCTGGACGATCATGTTTCGGGTGACTGCGTGCTCGCCACGAATACCAGCTCACTCTCCGTGACGCAACTGGCCGCGCGCACAAAACTGCCCCACCGTGTTTGCGGCTTTCACTTCTTCAACCCGGCCACGCGCATGAAGCTCGTCGAGGTCGTTGCCGCACAGCAGACCGACAAGAGCGCCATCGAGCGCGTCGTCGCCTACTCTCTTGAACTCGAGAAAACGCCCGTCGTGACCAAAGACACGCCGGGCTTTATCGTGAATAGAGTTGCTCGCCCCTACTATGGTGAGGCCCTGCGCGCGCTGGGCGAAGGTCTGGCGGATCATCAGACCATTGATCGCATTCTGCGCGACGGTGGCGGCTTTAAAATGGGCCCCTTTGAATTGATGGACCTGATCGGCATTGACGTCAACTTCGCCGCCACCTCGTCGGTGTGGGAAGCCTACTTCCGTGACAGTCGCTATCGCCCGCATCCGATCCAAAAACAAATGGTGGACGCTGGCTTCCTGGGACGCAAGTCCGGCCGGGGATTCTACGACTACTCGTCGGAGGGAAAATGAGCGACCTCGAACTCTATCCCATCGAAAAAATCCTCTTCGTCGGCCCGCTGGAGGACATCTTGCCCTTTGCCGAGCGTGCGCATCAGGCCGGGCATTCCCCGACGCTCTTGCTGGCTGCGTCCGAAATCGAAGAGGGTCGCGCGCGCACCAAACTGCGCATTCTCGCTGAAGAAGAGCATGCCGACGCCGGTGAATTCGACATTGCGTTCGAGTGCTACACCACCGACATCACCTCGAAATTCGAAGCGCTGCAATATCTCGAAGACGCGCTGCCCGGCGAAACGCCGATCATCACGCTGACGCTCACCAGTTCCCTGTGTGATCTGGCCGCCGATGCTATCGCGCCAGAGCGCTTTGTCGGCGTGAGCATTCTGCCGCCGTTCCATGAAGCGACCTTAGTCGAGTTGACCAAGCTCGACGCGACCGAGCCTGCCGCCTTTGCCACGGTCGAATCGCTCTTCGAGTCCATTGGCCTTAAACTCGCCACGGTTGGTGACGCGCCCGCCGGAGTGCTGGTGCGCACCGTGGCATGTCTGGTCAACGAGGCCTATCACGCGCTGCAAGAAGGCGTCGCCCCCGCCGCCGATATTGACACCGCGATGAAGCTCGGCGTCAACTATCCGCACGGCCCGATCGCGTGGGGCCAAAAAATCGGCCTCGCCCGCGTCGAAGCCATCATGGACGCCCTCTTCAACTGGTTCCACGAAGAACGCTACCGCGCCACACCGCTGTTGAGAAGATCGGCGCGCGTTTGATTGCTTTGCATCGCGGCGGCACCCGCTGCGGGTGCCCCGCATCTTCCTGCAATTTCCCATTTCATACTCCATATTTTCCCCGAGGTCCCATGAAGAAACTTCTGCCCCTGATTCTGCTCGCCGCGTTCTCTGTCGGCTGCCTGAACGTGCAGCACAAAACCTACTCGTTCAAACTGAACGAGGACGGCACCGGCTCCGGCTCGATTCTGTTCTACAACATCCACTCGAGCGATGAAGAAGAGCGCGACGTCTCCTTCAAAGACTTCGGAACGCTGGTCACGGACTATGTCGAAGGCTCAACATTCGACGACGAGAACCCCGATTGGGTCATCACCAACAAGGAACTCTTCGTGCAGGATGACGTCCTCTGCGGCAAAGTCGAATTCACCTTTGCCAACATGGGCGCCGCCAAGCTCTATCGAACCGCCGATTGCAATTGCGCCCCGATCCTGCTCCTGCCCGGCGCGATTGACGAAACGCTGATGGAACACAACGGAGCCAGTGTCGCCCTCGGCAGCTCCGAAGTCATCGAGTGGAAGGCGGACACGAAAGACATTACCTACAAGACCGAAGTCACCAGCGACGTAGAAAATGTCCGCAACCTCGTCGAACACTACAACGCCTGGAAGAAAACAAAGAAGTAGAGGCACAACGTGTTGTGCCCGTTTGCCAGCATAGAAAAGCGGGGCGAGTCCAAAGACTCGCCCCGCTTGTTGTTCCACACTGCGTAATGTTCCGCTACGCCGCCAACAGCCGCGACAGCGTCGCCGTCGTAGACTGCGCGTGAAAACTGCGAAACGCCTCCGCCTCTGCACGGCCCATGTATCGGTCCAGGACCCGCTTCGGCGTTTTGGTGAGGTCCACCAGAATCAGCGCATCTACCACATTGCTAAAATTCGGATCCACATTAAAGCCCAGTACTTTCCCGCCGAGCCTCAAATATTCCCGCACCAACACCGGCACCGACTTGCCGTCGCGCTCCAAGTCGCTGATCAGCGCCGACAACTCGTCCAAAGTGTCCGGCGACATCATCGGCAGCCGCCCCGTGAACGGCAGCGCATCCACGCGCTTGAACGGCGTGCGCGGCTTCACCCACACCGCGCCCTGAGCATCGTAACAATTCTGCTGCAAGTAGCCGACGATCATCTGCTGCGACGCCGCATCATACTCCTTGCTGATCGAGACCGGCCCGAACAGCAAATTGTACTGAGGATTCAAACTCACGAATCGCGCCAGGCCTTTCCACAGCAGTGCCAGCGCCGCGGGTGAACGCTGATATTTGGGCCTGACAAAACTCCGCCCTAACTCAAGCCCCGGACGAAGCTGAGACAGCAAGCGCGGATGAATTTTGAACAACGATTGCACATAAAGCCCGTCCCGTCGGCCAATGCGATCCGTCGGTCCCAAACGATAGGCGCCGATCAACTCCTGTTCTCCGCGATGCCACGAGAACAGGTGCAAGTAGTCTTGATCATACGGATCAAGATCAATGGCCAAACCACTGCCTTCACCGCTCAGCCGAAATGCCAGTTCGCGCTGACGGCCAATCTCCACCAGCATCTCGGGGATCTGCCGCGCCGACGCGCAATAGACGGCCACGTCTCCGGATTCGAGCATCATACATTTGCGCGGCAGCCGCGCCACTTCGCTTGCCAGCGCCCACGGGCGCGGATGCTCGGCAACCGACGGCAGCGGCTTTGGGGTGCGGTTTTGCAACGCTGCTGAAAGCGGGCGGAATTTCCAACGGTTCTTCAGGTGAAAGGTGCGCCGCCGCAAGTACTGGGTCGCGCCTTCATCGCTCGAGTACTGACAAAGCGCCTGCGCCGAGATCGGGTGTCCGATGGCCAAGCGAATCTCCATGCTGCGCTTGTTCAGAAGTTCACGCGGCAGCAGCGCCGTACGCAAGCGCGGATGGACCAGTCCAGCCAAATGAAACACCGGACAGTTGGTTCCCTTAAACAACACAGGCACCACCGAAGCACTGGTCATGCGCGCCAGCCGGGCGCATGAACTGTTCCATTCTGGTTCCGTCACCTGCCAATTGCGGCTCGTCAAAGCCGCCACTTCGCCCGCCGGGAACATCACCACCATCCCGCCGTTCTTCAGCCAATCAAGCGTCTCCCGGACCGCCTTCGCATTCTGCCGCTGCGCCTGTGGGCCGCCGAACGGATCAACAAAAATGCAGAAGTCGTTCAGCTCCTTGATCCGCGAAAGCATGAAATTCGTAATCACCTTCACGTCCGGCCGCAAAGCGCGCAGCGTTGCATACAGAATCATCGGATCCAACAGCCCGAACGGATGATTCGCAACCACGACGGCCGGGCCGCCCGACGGCACACGCGACAAATCCTCGTCCGACACATCAATCTTCAAGTCCAATTCCCGCAGCAGATCGCGGCAAAAACCCGAACCGGAGGCTTGCGCCGATACGGTGCGGTACAGACTGTCCGCCTTTGGAAGTGACAAAATGTGGTCGGCTACCGTCGCCGCCATCTGCGCGGCTCTCACCGTCAAGTCTCGGGACGGGCTGCCGACTCCGGCTACCGAGAATAATCGGCCCTGCGTTCCGTTCATGTGCGCTCCTCGGATTGACTGCGAGAATGTAACAATCATTTGTCAGAACAGAGTGTGCAACATGTGAAGATTTTGCAAGAATCATGAGCACATCGTTAAGAGAGCTGTCAAGCAAAGTGATAACGAAAAGCGGGGCGAGTCCAAAGACTCGCCCCGCTTTTTCTACCATCACCCCGCCGCCAAGCATCACGCGCCAGCGGCAGCGGGTCCAGCGTTCAGGCTGGTTACTTCAGCAATACCATCTTCATCGTCGAGGTGAACTCGCCCGCGGTCAAGCGGTAAAGATAAACACCCGACGTCAGATTCGCGCCGTCAAAACTGACCGAATGCGCGCCCGCGTTCATGTTGCCGTTCACCAGCGTCGCCACTTCCTGACCGGCCACGTTGAACACCGTCAGCGTGACTTCAGAAGCCTCGGCCAAATCAAAGCGAATCGCAGTTTCCGGATTAAACGGATTCGGGTAGTTCTGATGCAGCGCGAATTCCGTCACAATCGCGTTGCCGCTCTGCGGAGTCGCCGACTGCGTAGCCAGCACGTCGCGATCACCGGTGATCGACACCACCGCCAGCTCGTAGCTGTACGTCTCGCCGTTGGTCACGCGATTGTCGGTAAACGTGTAGTTCGCACCCGATGCGCTGTTACGCGCCGTCACGTTCGCGATCAGCGCGCCGTCACGCGTCAGCTCAAAGCGCTCGATGGCAATCTCCGATGCCGTGCTCCAATTCAGCACAACTTCCGCATCGCCCGCGATGATGTCAAGGCCGTTGAACGCAACCGGCAGCGGTCCTTCGACGGAACCCGAATTGCCGCCCGCAGTCCAGTCCACGAAATCATTGCACCACGGATGCTGCAGCGCGAACCCGGTGACCGATCCTTCATTTAGCGGCTGCTCCGCCACGAACACAATCGAGTCACCGTCGTTGCCGTCGCCGTTCGGAAGCACCGACCAAAACGTCGTCGCTTCGCCCGTCACCTGACCAACCGTGCCCGCGCAGAAGTTCGTGAAGATCACGCGGTCAATACATCCGCTAACATGCGTCAGCGTGTAAATCCAGAAATCCGGTCCATATGTGTTTACCGTAATCGTACCCGCCGCCGGGTCTGGGCAGCAGAAGCCCTGCGTGTACGGCGTGATGTGGCGATAGCGACCGGTCGTGGACCACGATACCTTCGTCTGTGTCCACTCGGCGGCGTCACCTGACCAACCCGCGTCGGGATTACACTTCTCAATCGAGTTGCCTGCGTTACCAAACGCCAAATCCGGATAGAAGACGCTCAACGAACCGTCCACCAGCAAACCGCCGCTCGCCGCCGTGAACAGCGCACAGTTGTCGCCGCCGTTACCCAGCGTCCATCCACCGATCAAGTTCGCACACAGGATCTCGCCGGTAATTTCCGGCAAATCCACGCGGCACAGAATGGCACGCGCGCCCGCCGCCAAAAACGTCCCGGTCGGAACGATCATCGCGCCTTCGCCGCCGCCGCCGTTGCTCGGGTAAACGTCGTCGTCCGACACGACCCAACCGGAAATGTCCAATGTCGAATTCGTCTGATTCAAAATCTCAATCCACTCATTGTCCGTGCTCACCGTGTCGTCATACATGACTTCCGTGATCACCACGTCGCCCGGATTGATTGCATTGTTAATTGAGAAAGTGCAGGTCTGATCCGCGGCCGGATTGCCCCAAACGTCCGTCACGTTGTTGACCGACAATGTATAGCTGCCGTTGGGCATCGCCGCAAACGTCAGATGCACCAAACGCAAATTCGTGCCGTCACGCAGCGCCGAGACCGGCGCGCCGACCGTCGGGGCCACGTCGTAGTTGCCTTCGGTTTCTGCAGAAACCAACTCAACGGTCTCACTGAACAGCACATCCACCTGCGTACCCGAAATAACCGAACATGACGCAATCGTCGGCGGAATCGCGTCCGCGCACGGGCTGTTCTCGCTCCCCGGCGTGCACTTACGGTAACGGCCCGCCGCCGCAAAGATGTTCGTGCTCTCATGCCAGGCTGCGGCATCGCTCGACCAAGCCGAGTTCGGATCACATTTCTCGATCGAGTTGCCAAGATTCGCCCCAGCCAGGTCCGGGTAGCTCACATTCAGTGCGCCGTCAATCAGCGTTCCGCCCGTGGCCGCAGTATAGAGCGCGAGGTTATCGCCGCCATTACCCAAACCCCATGACGAGCTGATCTGCGTGCACATGACCGCGCCCGCCAGACCCGTAGCGTCGCGCGACAGAACCATATACGCGCCTGCACCAATCGTCGTACTGGCCGGCACCTGAATCGCGCCTTCGCCGCCATTCGCCGGATAGACATCGTCGTCCACGACAACCCAGCCCGAAATATCAATCGGTGCCGCGGTCGTATTGTGAATCTCAACCCATTCGACATCGGTCCCGGCCGTGTCGTCGTACATAACTTCGGTGAAAACCACCGAACCCGGCACCTGCGCGAATGCCGACAGAGCGCCCAAACAAAGGGCCGCCAAAATCATCCAGAAACGGGACATTTTACCTCCGGTTGTCAAGGATATAACCATAGCAAATCGGTTAAATATAGTACCTGTGAAACTCAGGAACAACTGCTCCCGGCCAAAAAACTCTAACGACCCCCACAACCCAAGTGTAACAATCCTCTACACTTCTCCTAACACTCTCACACATGCCTAACATCCCTCACAATCCCGGGAGGTCTTCTTAGGCTTGCCAGCCATCCACGCTTCAACCTATATGCCCAGCTAAAACTAACGACCCGGCTGGCGACCCCTACCCGCGCCCCAATCCGTCCGGCTGGCACACGTTGTGCAAAAGGGACTTTGTCTGTAGCTCGAATAAGTTATCCATACTTTTCACTCCACTACTCGAAAGCACCCGGCAGCCCCGTTATGGAAGCAACCCTTATCATCGCTACTTCGATTCTGTTGCAGTTGGTTGCCGCCGTCGTCGCCATCCGGCAAATGCGCGACCTCGAAATGCGCCGCATCTGGCTGGCCATTGCCGCCGCGCTCTTCCTCATGAGCGTGCCCCGCACCATAACCCTCTTTCGCATGGTCACAGGGGAAATCACCCGGCCGCCTGACCTCGAAAGCGAACTCGTCGCCTTGGACGTCTCGTTTCTAATGGGTATCGGTATTGTCTACGCCGCGAAGCTGTTTCGCTCCCTGAAAAAAGCGCAAATCGAGCTGGCCCGCTCCCAACAGATCGCCCTGGACAATGAGATGCGCCTGCGCACCTTGATTGACAATGCGCCGGACGCCATCATCACTTCCGACAAAGAAGGATCCGTTCTCGTCGCGAATCATGCCGCCTCGCTGTTGACCGGGCACACGCCCCTCCAGCTTGTCGGCTATCCGCTGGCCAAACTCGCGCCGTTTCATGCATACCTCCAGAAACGCCGAGCACATGCTCCCGATTCCTCCGCGCTGGTCGGACCGATGACGTTTGAAGTTAACTACACGCTGCCTGACGGACAGACGATCATTGCCGAGGTCCGCGGCTTTCATGTTGACATTCACGGCGAATACCACCAAGTCTGGATCTGCCGCGACCTCTCCGAGAAGAAACGCTTGCAAACTGAAACAGACCGTTTGCAAGACCAGTTGCGACATGCCGAGCGCTTGCAGGCCGTCGGCACCCTGGCGGGCGGCATCGCGCACGACTTCAACAACATCCTTACACCGATTGTCGGCTATACCGAACTGGCCATTAAAACCACTCCCGACGGGAATGTTACCCGCGACCACCTCGAAAACGTGATCCGCGGCGCTATGCGCGCCAAAAACCTCGTCAAACAAATTCTGGCCTTCAGCCGCCAAGGTACCAAACAGACGATCCCTGTTCAATTGCAGCCACTCTTGACAGAGTCTCTCACGCTGCTGCGCGCCTCGATTCCGTCCAGCATTGAAATCCGCACCGAAATAGACCCCGACTGCGGCGTCGTTATGGCGGATCCCGGACAGATTCACCAGATCATCATGAACCTGTGCATAAACGCGTCGCACGCCATGGCCGAGCACTGCGGTAAGTTGACCGTGACGCTCGACGTCTGCGATCGCCGCGACATCATGGCCAATGGTTTCGACGGTTTGCAGGAAGGCCGCTATGCCCGTCTGTGCGTACAAGATACTGGCCACGGCATGGATTGCGCGACCCTCGCACGCATCTTCGAACCGTTCTTCACCACCAAAGCCGACAACAAGGGCAGCGGCCTCGGCCTGTCCGTCGTGCACGGCATCGTCACCGCCCACGGCGGAGCGATTGTCGCCGAAAGCGAAGTGGATAAGGGAACCGTCTTCAAGGTCTACCTGCCGCTACACCACGTGCCGCTCCAAACCCATGTCGTCATGGATGAAGAACCGATCACCGGAAGCGAACACGTGCTCGTCGTGGATGATGAACCCGATATCGCCGGCATGCTCGCCGATATGCTCGAAACGTTCGGCTTCAAGGTCACCACGCGGTCCAGCAGCATTGAAGCGCTCGAGGCCTTCCGCGCCAACCCGCATGCGTTCGATGTTATTGTCACCGATCAAACCATGCCGCACATGACCGGCGTCGAACTCACCGCCGAAGTCCGCAAGATTCGTCCCGACATCCCGATTATCGTGATGACCGGATTCAGCGAGCTGATCATGCCCACCAACTACCGGTCCTTCGGACTCGACGGCTACCTGATGAAACCGATCCTCGCGGGACCGCTCACGCGATTAATCCGTTCCGTCAGCGAATTGCGCAAACCCGCCGCCGTTTAGTACAGTCCGCACAGGCAGTGTTGCAGATGTCCGCGTCGGACTGAAGCATCCCGCCCATCCGCTACAACAACAAAAACGGGTTAGCTTCACGCTAACCCGTTTTGAATTCCGGCCCGGCCTGACTACCGCCGCCACTTCAAGACCTTCTGCAACAGCTTTGCCACCGACGGCGTCAGCATTGTCCGCCGATAGAGATCACCGCAGCGCTTCAGCATCTCGGATTGAGTGGGGTAGGGGTGAATCGCATTGGCCAGATGACTCAAACTCACACGATGATTCATCGCCACCACCACTTCACCGATCAGCTCGCCGGCGTGTTCGGCCACTATCGTCGCACCAAGAATGTGTCCGCGTCGGTCGTGCGTCACCTTTATAAATCCCTCCGTGACGCCGTCCAGTAGCGCGCGATCCTGATGCGCCAGATCAAACCGGATCGTCTGCCGCTTACCCTCTTCGTCATTCGCGCGAACGCCGACCTGCGCCAATTCAGGATTGGTGTAAATCGCCCACGGAATATTCAGCGCCGATGCCTTGTCCGACCCGAAAAACAGCGCGTTGCCGATGACGATCCGCGCCAGCGCATCCGCCGCATGAGTGAACTTATATTGCGTGCACACGTCGCCGCACGCGAAGATCCGCGCATTCGTAGTCCGCAAATAGTCGTTGACCTGCACTCCGTGGCGATCCACCCGCACGCCGACCCCTTCGAGATTCAATTCTTCCACATTTGGCAAACGCCCCGCCGCGACGAGAATCTGATCGCACCGATCCTCGGCCGCAACGCCCAGCGAATCACAGTTCACGATCTTCTCCCCGCCCAATTGAGTCACACGCAGATTCCGCGCGCCCATGCGGCATTGCACGCCGTCGCGCTCCAACGCCGCACGTATGATCGTACTGGCATCAGCATCCTCGCGCGGCAGCAGCCGTGGACTCACTTCGTAGAGCGTCACCGTGCTCCCAAAGCGCGCAAACACCTGTGCCAGCTCCGCGCCAATCGGTCCGCCCCCGATAACGGCCAAGCGCCGCGGCAATTCCGTTAAGCCGAACACCGTTTCGTTGGTCAAAGGCTGCGCGTCTGCCAACCCCGGTACTTCGGGCAGCGCCGCCCGCGTTCCCGTCGCGATCACCGCGCGCGCAAACGACACTCTCGTTCCCTCAACGTCAATCGTCGCCGAATCAACGAACCGCGCCGCGCCCAGAAAGACGTCCACGCCCTTCTGACGCAGCGACTCCACGCCGTCAACCGGAGCAATGCGCGCGCGCAGCGACCGCATGCGCTCCATCACCGCCGCAAAATCCACCTCATGCGCTGTGACCCGTACGCCAAACTCGCCGGCCCGCTTGACCTCATGCGCCGCCCGCGCCGAGCGCACAAGCGCCTTCGACGGAACGCAGCCTGCATTCAAACAATCGCCGCCCAAAAGATCGCGCTCGATTAAGGCGACCTTGGCGCCCAGCCCCGCCGCGCCCACCGCGCACACCAGGCCCGCCGTGCCGCCGCCGATCACCACGAGATTATATCTCCCCTGCGGCATCGGATTCACATAGTCCGCCGGATGCACATGCGAAAGCAGCGCAAGATTGTGCGCGTCCCGTGGCCAGATCATGTCGTGACCCGCACTCATGCCGATACTCCTTCAACGTCGCGCAGCGCCCGCCGCGCCACACGCGTCACATAAATTGTAACAACAATCGTCATCACCAGCCCTGCCGCCGTCGCCGCCGTGCGCACCGGACTGGTTACCGCGTCACCCGTAGCCACCGCAGCCGCGATACTCCCCAAGTACACATAGAGCACCGTTCCCGGCAGCATCCCAATCAGCGACGCCCAGAAGTAGTCGCGCAGCTTCACCTGCGTAATGCCAAACGCGTAGTTAAGCACGACAAATGGAAACACCGGCGAGAGCCGCGTCAGCAGCACCATCTTGAAACCCGCGCGTCCGACGGCCCGATCCACGGCCGCAAAGCGCGGTTGGGTCGCCACTCGCCGTTCCACCAAACCGCGCGCCAGATACCGTCCCACGAGAAAAGCCGCCGTCGCTCCCAACGTCGCACCTAAAACAACCAGCAGCGAACCCGTAACCACTCCATACACCGCGCCCGCTCCCAGCGTCAAAACCGAGGCCGGGAAGCCGACTACCGTAGCCACAACATACAGCCCCACGAACCAAATGTAGCCCGCGCTGCCCATTTGCTCGATCCAGATAAGCTGCTGACTCAACCACTCTGAAAGGGGAAACCTTATGAAAACATAAACTAACCCCGCTGCGATGGCCAGCAAAATCACCCACTTCACCCACGGCGTGCCAGACGCTGGCGACATGCTGCTCCGTCTTTAAGGTTTCCCGAGGATTGGCTATATTGCTACCTTGTGCAAGATAACGAGATGCAATGGCGACTGCAAGTCCAATCCGCTCGGCCGCACCGATTCACGAACGCGTCAGCGTCATCATCCCGACGCTCAATGAGGCACGTCGGTTACCCGGACTGCTCGAACGGCTGATCCTCGAGGAGCCGCGGCCCGAGGTTATTGTCGTGGATGGCGGAAGCCTCGACGGCACTGCCGACACCGCGCGGATTTGGGCACACCACCTGCTGGTCACCCGCGCTGCGCGCGGCCATCAGCTTAACTGCGGCGCCGAGATCGCCACCGGCGAGATTCTCTGGTTCCTCCATGCCGATTCCCAGCCGCCGCGCCATGCCATCGCCAAAATACTCGAAATCCTGCACAACCGCCCGGAACTATTGGGCGGCGCCTTTCGTCTGAAGTTTGACCAACGCACCGCCGGACTGCGCGCCATCGCGTGGGGGGCCAATCTGCGCTCCCGGCTCTTCGATCTGCCGTGGGGCGACCAGGGACTCTTTGTGCGCGCTTCAGTCTTTCGCGAACTCGGCGGCTTTCCTGATTATCCCGTCATGGAAGATTTCGCCTTTCAACGGCTGCTCGCCAAGCGCGGCAAAACCGTCATTCTCCCCGAACTCCTGACCACTTCCGCTCGTCGCTATGATAAACTCGGCACTTTCCGCGCCATGCAGACGAACTTCCAAACACTCTGGTGGTACTATCGCGGCCACTCCATGGAAGACATCCAGAAAAAATTCCGCAAACCGCACGAGCAGGGTGGAGGCGCTGATGAGTAGATTCCTCCTCGCCGCGGCTTTGCTTTGCGTTTCGGCGGCGTTCGCCTTTGATCACACCTACGCGCAATATCAAACCGTGCTCGACAAGCACGTCCGCGACGGCAGCGTCAACTACTCTGAGTTGTTGCACGACCGCGCCGCGCTCGACAGCTTCGTTGCTTCCTGCGGCGAAGTCACCTTCGAGCAGTATCGTGCTTTTACCAAAAACGAAAAACTCGCCTACCTCATCAATCTCTACAACGCCGCGACGATGCAGTTGGTCATTGACCACTGGCCGGTCGCCAGCGTGCAGGACATCGGCGGCCTGTTCTCCAGTCCGTGGAACAAAAAGTTCATTCGCATGTTCGACCACATGGCGTCCCTCGGTATGATTGAACACGACATCCTGCGCGCCGACTTCGACGAACCGCGCATTCACTTCGCCATCGTCTGCGCGTCGCGCGGCTGTCCACTTCTGCGCGGCGACGCCTATGCCGATTCGAAAATGAAAACCCAGTTGGCCGAACAGGAGCGCGGCTTCCTCACCGCGCGCCCTGACTGCAACCGCTTCGAGAACGGTACCCTCTATCTGTCCCCCATCTTCAAATGGTACCGCCCCGATTTCAACAACGACGACGGCATCCGCACACTCTTGCAACTCTACTACCCCGAAATCACCAAGACCACCAGAATCGAATACACCGACTACGATTGGTCGCTGAACGGGCAGTGACCCCGTCGCCTTCACACTCCTCGCGCCAGAGAGGATTCCTCACGCCTTGACTACCCATTCCCTCCTTACCATCAAGAACCCGCTGGCCGATCCGGCGGAGCAGGTGCGTCTGCTCGAAGCGCCCGCGGCGTGGATGCGCTTTGATCAACAGCTCACGGCGCCAGCGCTCTATCCGCTCCGCGCCACCGGCGTCACGACCCTGCAAGTCAATGTCGGCAGGCTCTGCAATCAGACCTGCGGACATTGTCATGTGGATGCCGGACCCGATCGCAGGGAGATCATGCCGCGCGAAATCTTTGAGCACTGCCTGAACGTCCTCGATGAAACGCCCTCGATCCATACCGTGGACATCACCGGCGGCGCACCCGAACTCAATCCGCACTTCCGCTGGTTTGTCGAGCAGTGCAAAGCGCGCGCAAAACACGTCATGGATCGCTGCAACCTCACGATCCTGCTGACCAAACCGCACGAAGACCTCGCGCAATTTCTCGCGCAGCATCACGTCGAAATCATCGCGTCGCTGCCCTGCTACACCGCCGCGAATACCGATCAACAGCGCGGCGCAGGCGTCTTCGCCAAGTCCATTGAAGCCCTGAAGCGCCTCAATGCGCTCGGCTATGGCCGCGCGGAGAGCTTGCAGCTCAATCTCGTCTACAATCCCGGCGGAGCCGCGATCACACCCGATCAGCACGCGCTCGAAGCCGAATACAAGACGATTCTGGCGCGCGACCACGGCATTGTCTTCAACCGGCTCTTCTGCATCACCAACATGCCCATTGGCCGCTTTCTCGATTTTCTGCTGACCAGCGGCCAGTTTGACGAATACATGCACAAGCTCGTCACGGCCTTTAACCCCCACGCCGCGCGCAACGTGATGTGCCGCTCGCTTATCTCCGTGGATTGGCAAGGCCATCTCTTCGACTGCGATTTCAACCAAATGCTCGATTTGCGCGTCAATCACGGCCTGCCCGCCCATATCGCCCAGTGGAGTGCCGCCTTGCACACCCGCGAAATCGTTACCCGCAACCACTGCTATGGCTGTACCGCTGGTGCAGGCTCCTCCTGCGGCGGTGCTGTCGCCTGACCTTGCCCGTACTTGCGTCGCCGCGCGGAGCGTTCGCGCAGCGGTTCTCCCCCGCATCTCGGCCGAATTCTGAGCACCAATATGTCTTCTGTTATCTGTCTGGCCCGCATGCCCGAACGGGGAAAGGTCAAGACCCGCATCGCCGCCACGGCTGGACACGAGCGAGCGCTCGAAATCTACACAGATCTCGTGAGCCGCACCGCTCGGCTGCTGGCCGCACTCGATGAGTCCTTTGAAGTCGAGGTCACCCTCGCCGACCCGTTTGACTTTGTGCAGGCACAAAGCTATTTTGGCTTACGCCCTCTATTGACGCAACAAGCCGCCGGCGACCTCGGCCAGCGCCTCTGCGTTGCCGCCATTCGCGGCTTCGTCGGCGGAGCCCGGCAGGTCATCTTGATTGGTAGTGACTGCCCCGCACTCACCCCGGACATCCTGACCCAGGCTTCGCATCGCCTGAACGACGTCCCCGTCGTCTTCGGACCTGCCACCGACGGCGGCTACTATTTGCTTGGTCTTACGCGCATTGTCCCGGAACTGTTCGCCGACATCCCCTGGGGCGGCGCTGACGTCCTCTGTCGCTCGCAAGAGCGCTTGAACGCCGCTCGTATCCCCTGGGCCACCCTCGCCGAACTGCGCGACGTGGACACTCTCGAAGACTGGGAATACTATAGAAATCTTACATAGCCGGTCTGCTTATCCATTTCGGAGTAGTTATGCTGCTACCGTTGCTGGTTCTTTCCCTACTCGCGATACTCGCGCCCGCCGCTGCCAACGAATTTACTGAATTCCGCCTCCCCCGCAGCCGGGTGGTCCAGTCCAATGTCCGCTTCTCGACCCAATTCGAGCGCCGCATGTCCGACCGGGAGTATCCGAATTATGGCCGGACGACGTCCCTCAACCACGATGCCGCCGCCACTTACAATTGTCTGAGTCGCACGGAGTCGGACCGCCAGACGAGCACCTACAGCCTGAATGTCGGACTCAACGAGTCGCTGAATCGAGACGAATCCAAGTCGCGAGACGCGTGGTACGGCTACAGCAGGGAATCCCTCGCGCGCCGCTATGCCTTCCAGTCCTTCCTGCGCGCCGACGCCGATCGCAGTTGGTACCTGTGGCGCGATCTATTCGCCCTGACCGCTGACGCCTCCGGGCGGGTTGGATACTCCGGCGCGGGCGGCGAGTCGTCCGATCACAATTACGGATGGCATGGCTACAACGACGGATCGGGTAACTACTATAACGTCTATGGCGACCGCTGGAGTGATGCAGAAACTGAAAGCTGGGATCAATCCTATGACTTCAGCCTGCGCGCCGGACCCACCTTCGGCCGCCGCCGCAATGTTACGCCCGTCGCCGACGCGCTCGTGCTCGAACAACGCCTGATTGAAGACCAAGTACTCTCCGGCAAACTGACCCCTGCTAATCGCCGGGCGCTTGCCGAATTGCTGCACGAGGCACAAGTCTATCGCCTGCGCTACGACGCCAATCGCTGGGAAAAATACTTCTGGGCCGATGTCGAGAAGCTGCTGCTGAACGACCCTGCCTGCCGTGAATCCCTCGGCGCCTATTCGCTCATGCGCGCTGGCGAAGGCTACCTCCGCTCCTTCACACGCTACAGCGGCTTCGCCGTCTCGCCATACTTCTCCTACGATCACGATAACGACATCCGCCGCAACTGGCGCGGTCAGCGCGAGGTGATCGCCGGCGACTCGGTGTACATTGATGAGTATGACGAAGACGCCTCGCGCAGCCACCTGCACTATGACAATTTCTACTGGGGAATTCGATTCTCCTATGACGTGCCGATCAGTCTCGCCTGGCACTATTCGCTATCGGCGGATTTCGCGAACCATCGTGAACGACCGTTTGGCCGCGATCCGTACCGACAAAGGTGGCTTGCCAGCGGTACAAACTCGCTGCGCTGGATGATCGCCGATCGCTGGTCCGCCCACGGCTCGTTCAACATGCAGGCAGCTTATGTTGATCGAGTCGGCGACGATACTGAACATTCCGAGTCATGGAGCGGAACGCTGGGACTGCGGCTCGACTACCTCATCGAAAACCACATCAGCCTCAATGCCCAATTGACGGATCGCTACGACTGGGAGCGGAACCGCGTACCACCCGGCTACAACTGGTGGGGCTATGACCAGATCGAAGACACGCGCTGGACCGATTTCCGCCTGGGCCTGACCTATGCCTTCCGCGGCCCGCTGGACTACGACTACTATTACTACTACTACGACTACAATCACTAAACCCCACATCGCCCGCCAATACTTGCTCTCAACGTCGGACTCTCTTTTCCATTAGAAAACTAAACAAGAGGTCTGGACATGTTCGCCATTATTTTGATCCTACTCCTCGGCGGCGGTGCCACGCTGTCGGCCTACGAACTTCGCGATTATCGCATCCCAACGCATCGCATCTTTGCCGTCGGCGCTGAGACCAGCGTATCGCTCCGCGGCGAGTCCCATACCGATGACCAAGCTCGCACCGCGTACGGTTCCGGCTGGCTCTACGGCAGGCTCGGAGCCGATTGGCTCAGGGATAGCGAGAATCTCTCGCTGAAATTTTCCGCGGATGCGGACGTCTACGGTTTTCGGGATTCCCAGGATTCCCGGGAAAATCGTGAGAGTCATCATACCACTGGAGACTACGTCGAACGGCATCTGTCACCGGAATATCGGCTCTACTCTGCCGGTATCTTGTTCCCGACCCGATTGCCGTTGGGTATCGAGTGGAGTGCCTCTGGAGGCGCCGGAACCGATACCGATTGGTCCCACAGCGACTATCGCACAGACTCCGTGGACGCAACCAGCACCGGCGTCTGGGACCGACAGACCGACTATTACAGCTATTACGCGTCAGGCGAGACGGGCATTGGCTGGGGCCGCGTCCGCGATGCAACCGGCCTCTATCAGGCCTACATTCTCGAAGAACGCCTGCGCGAACTCGGCCGCATTACCGGCGAACTAACCGCCGACAGCCGCCGCAAACTTGCCGACCTGTTCTACACCCGGCCTGACTACTTCGCGAATTTCGAACGCCCTGACCGCTATTTCTGGCGCGATATCGAAGAGATTCTGCAAGCCGACCCGGCCCTCACGGGTCCGCTCGACGCCTACGCCATGTATCGCGTGGCCGAAGAGTATGTGACCGCGGTCGGACCACGGTTCAGCGGCATCCGGCTCTCTTTTATGGCTATCGGAAGACATAGCCGCAATATCTACCGCTACACCGAACGATCCTTCAGGACGGAGATTTCCGATACGTCCGCAACCACGGACACCTTGAAATTTGAGTCCCGCAAAAATATCCAGCACTCCGACCAGTTCTGGATCGGCCCCGAGTTTGAAGCCAACCTGCCGCTCTCGCTCCGCTGGCAACTCACGCTCTCGTCGAACCTCTCGCGGCGGATCCAGAAGCCCGGCGCCGGATTCTTCTGGGCCAATGAGATCGAGGCCGAATGGGCAATCTTTGATCGCATGGCCGTGTCATACATGTTCGATCATGTGCGCATGGTGCGCGACCCGCTCGACCGTAACGTAGACCACGGCAGCCTGTGGTACTTCGGGCATGAAGTGAATGTCGAGTATTTCGTCGAAAACCGCCTGTCGTTTCATGTTAGCGCTACGCAATCTCAGGAGTACCAGGACAACTACCGGCTGTATATTCCGGCCGACCCGACCTTCCGCACGATAACGCGCGACATCGGCATCTCGCTGGGCTTCAGCTACGCGCTCGCAGGCGGCTCACGATGGAACTGGACTCCCGACTACCTGCCCCGGACCAGCCAGCCCCGCTTCGGCGGCTGGTACTATCCGCAGGCCTACGACTACTAATTCCTAACACAGATCCCCCATGACTCGATTGCTCCGCCTGACTCTCGCCTGCTCCTTTTGTCTACTCGGATTCGCCTGTTCCAAACCCTCCGATAAGTCGGCGGCCACGACCGAACAGACCAAGCCGACGACGCCACCGGCCCCGCTTGACCGCCAAGGCGCGCTTCTCCAAGCGGGCTACGCCGCCGTACTGGTCGCTTTCCCGGAGCCCACCGCCAAAGGCGATTGGCTGGCCATGGTCACGCTGGAAGGCGCGGACAACACCGATGCCCTCCCGCGGATCCCGCTGGAAGCAACGCATTCCGTCACCGTACTCAACGTACCGCCCGGACAATACACCGTCACCGCGCATGCCCTTGTGCGTAAATCGCCAATCTATGCCGGCGGCATCAGCAACCCCGTCACCCTCAAGCCCGGCGAAATCTACGTCCTGCGCGCCGAAAATGTCAGCAACTCCGCCGGCAGCTACCAGGGCGTAGCCCTCCACGATGTCGGAAGTCAACCGTGGGGCCTCACAAAACCCGGCGAAATCGTAAAGTACATCGCGAAAATCTCTGAACAGGCGCGCGGCTAAACCCGCCGACTTATTACACCGACCACTTCACATTCTATCCTGCACAGCGGCTCATGATTCTTGGCATCGTACAAACTGACCCCGTCTTCGGAGACATCTCCGGCAATCAAAAGCAAATCGAAAAACTACTCGGCGACCGGCAAGCTGACCTCTGGGTCATGCCCGAACTCGCCCTGACCGGCTACGAATTTCGCGGACGCGAAGAAAGTATGCAGCTCGCTGAAGAGGCGCCCTCTGGACCAACGACCAAGTGGCTCTCGCAGATCTGCCGCGACCGCAATTGCTTCGCCGTCATGGGCATGGTCGAACGTGTGGATCGCAAAGTCTACAACTCGTCCGTCTTCATGGGCCCCAAGGGCATCGTCGGAAAGTACCGCAAAGTCCACCTCTACGATAAAGAGGTCGAACGTTTTGATCCCGGTGACATCCCCTTCAACGTCTACGACATTGGTTGCGCTCGCGTCGGCGTCATGATCTGCTTTGATTGGCGCTTTCCGGAAGTGACCCGCACGCTCGCTTTGCGGGGCGCGCAAATCGTCGCTCATCCGTCGAATCTCGTTCTGCCCTATTGCCAGGCGGCCATGGTCACCCGCTGCTTTGAAAATAATGTCTTCGCCGCCACATCCAATCGCATCGGAATCGAAGAGCGCGACGGTCGCAAAGTTTCCTTCACCGGACGCAGCGTCATTGTCGGTACCCAAGGCGAACTGCTCGCCAGCGGCGCGATTGCCTCAACCGATGTCATGACCGTGGAAATTGATCCCAAGCGCGCTGACGACAAGACCATCAACTCGTATAACGACACCTTCACCACGCGCCGTACGGAATTCTATACGATGTAGCGCGTTGCGCCTTGGCAACCTTCACCCAAAACCCGGACACTTTGTCCGGGTTTTGTGCTGAGATGAACTACTGTGCGCCGGATGACCTGCCCTGCTTCGCCGTCATGCCGTCACCGCCGCACGCGTATAAATCTCTGAATTCCAAAAAGAAACAACTCTCCCTGCCGCCAAACCTCAAACGCCGTCCAAAAATCCTTCAACCTGCACCTGAGCTTTTTCACCGGGCATTACCTTTGCTTATCTTGGCAGACATTAAGTAGTTCGCTAAGAGCAACTCTCAACAAAGGTGTTCACATGAGCACGATCCAAACCGACGAACGCGCCGGGAAATATCTGACTTTTGAATTGGCCAACGAAGCCTACGGAATCGAAATCCTCAAGGTGCGCGAAATCATCGGCATCATGGACATCACGCAGGTCCCGCGCATGCCTGCACACGTGCGCGGCGTCATCAACCTGCGCGGCAAAGTCATTCCCGTCATTGATCTCCGCCTGAAATTTGATATGCAGTCCACGGAAACAACCGCGGAAACCTGCATTATCGTCGTGGATGTCAGCGGCAATCTGATGGGTTTGCAGGTGGACAAGGTCTCCGAAGTCCTCGACATTGCAGGCAATGACATCGAAGATGCGCCGACCATCAACGAGTCCGTGGATAACAGCTTCATCCTCGGGATGGGCAAGGCCAAGGGACGCGTCAATATTCTGCTCAACATTGACCGCATTCTCTCGCTGCAAGCCGACGGCGTCTCCGCCCAGTTGGCCGAAGTCGAAGCCTAAAATCTGAATTCGCGCCGCCCGTCGCGCAATACGGGCACTCCGCGGAAATCCCTTTCCATCCGGCCCCGACAGAGGCCGTGCGGAGGTTACCTTTCGATCACGCCGGGGAATTCGCCCCGGCGCTCGCCTGATGCGATCTCGTCTGCGGGAAACACGACCCGCCTTCGCTTGCCGTGTACAATTTTGTACCCCAACGGACGGGATTCGCCATGTCTTTCAGCAAGTGGTCTCTTCGCACCAAGATCATCACCGCCGGGGTTGCACTGCCAACCCTGTTGATGGTCATTCTCTTCTTCGCCTATTCGGCGCAGCAGCACAAAAACTCCGTGGAAGCGATCGTCGAAAAGGCGCGCTCTATCTGTCTGGCAACCGAATCTACCCGCCAGGGCATGGAGGATTACTGGGCCGACGGAGTCTTTACCATCGAACAGCTGCACGATTGGGCCAAACAAGGTCAACTCGATAAAGTCGTCGCCGCAGTCCCGGTCGTGACCGCATGGAATACCGCCATGCGCAAAGCTGCCGAAGCCGGATACGAATTCCGAGTCCCCAAGAACCAGCCCCGCAATCCCAAGAATCAGCCCGACGCCGTCGAGGCCGAAGCACTCCGCATTCTCGAATCCGGTGCCGTCGCTGAACACTATATCGTTGACGAAGAAAAGAACGCGGTTCGCTATTTCCGGCCCATCAAGCTCACCAATACCTGCATGTATTGCCACGGCGATCCCGCCATGTCTGCGCAGTATTGGGGCAACAACCAAGGGCTTGATCCCACCGGCGCCCGCATGGAAAACTGGAAGGTCGGTGAGGTTCACGGCGCGTTTGAAGTCGTACAGTCGCTCGACAAGGCCGACGCCGCTTTGGCCTCCGCGTTGCGCACTGGCGCGACCATCACGCTCCTTGGCCTTTTGATCTGCGGCGTACTGCTCTGGATGGCCATTCACTTCGGCGTCAACAAGCCCATCGGCCGAATCGTCACGGCCCTGCTCTCCGGCTCCGATCAAGTCGCCAGTGCCGCCGGTCAAGTCGCCAGCACCAGCCAAAGTCTTGCCCAAGGCGCCAGCGAACAGGCGTCTTCCATCGAAGAAATCAGTTCGAGCCTCGAAGAGATGTCGTCCATGACGCGCCAGAATGCCGACAACTCCCGGGCCGCCACAGGACTCATGTCCGAGACCAACCGCACCGTCCAAGCCGCCGACAAAAGTGCGCGTGACATGGAAGCCGCCATGGACTCGATCAAGAATGCCAGCGATCAAACATCCAAAATCATCAAGACGATTGACGAGATCGCGTTCCAAACGAATCTACTCGCATTGAATGCCGCCGTCGAAGCGGCCCGGGCCGGCGAAGCAGGGAAGGGCTTCGCCGTCGTTGCGGAAGAAGTCCGAAATCTCGCCATGCGCTCCGCCGAAGCCGCCAAAAACACCAGCTCTCTGATTGAAGACACACTCACCCGCGTGGACGGCGGGGTGCAAGTCGTGGACAACCTTAAGTCCGCGTTAGGCCAGGTGACCACCGCCGCCTCCAAAGTCTCCGCGCTCGTCGAAGAAATTGCGGCGGCTTCCGGCGAACAGGCGCAGGGAATTGATCAGGTCAACTCCTCGATCAGTCAAATGGACAAGGTGACGCAGGGCAACGCCGCTGCCGCCGAACAGGGTGCTGCCGCTGCCGAGCAGCTCTCCGGACAAGCCGCCTCGCTCTCCGGCACGATCGGCAATCTGGTCACGCTGGTGCACGGAGATGGGCACGGAGGGCACGAGACCACGCCCGACGCGCCGGTCTTCGCCGCAAGGCCGCGCTCGACTGTCTTGTCCAACCTCTCCAGACCCCGTAACTCGGCCAAACCACAACACGCCAGTGAGATTCCGTTTGACGACGACATGACGAACTTCTGATACCCGTTCGCACACCCAATCCTACAAAAGCCACCGTTCGGTGGCTTTTGTCATTTCCATCAAGATTGCTAACCCGGCAAATTTGTGAGGCCTGTCACCGTTGCCGGCGAGATTGAACATTCAATTTGCAATCCCACAGCCGCGAAATAGCGCTCACTTTGCGCAATCCGACCACCACTCATAGTAACTATATTTCCTAACTGTTGAAAGACCAAAACATCTCAAGTCTTGTTTGCTGGGTTGTGACTCAGGCACCTCTTTTGCTCACAGAGCCACTGCTGTATACACCACAACGCACTTTCGTAACTTTTTCAATACAACACCACGTCGGTGGTAATAGCTCAGTCTTAACAGAGCTGAAGGAGAACTTGAATGTTTGCAAATCTGCCGTTACGCACCAAAATCATTGGCATTGGTATTCTCTTACCCGCCGGCCTTCTGGCCGTGCTGCTCGGACTTTACAAAGTCCACGAACATGAGAACGCCGAAAACACCAACATTGAAAAAGCGCGGGCGGTGGTCTCGGCCGTCGGTGACGTCCGCAGCCAGATGGAAG
The DNA here is from genome assembly GCA_016702305.1 of bacterium. Lineage (NCBI taxonomy): Bacteria > bacterium. The sequence continues at coordinate 208,012 of JADJEH010000009.1, read as the reverse complement.
AGGCCTGGGACATGGGCGTCTATACCGTCGAACAGGTGCGCGGCTATGCCGACAAGCACGACCTGGACCGCGTCCTCCACACGGTGCCTGTCTATACCGCTTGGCAGACCGGCAAAGCCAGCGCCGAAAAAGGCGGCTTCACCTTCCGTACTCCGAAATTCCAGCCTCGCAATCCCGAGAATCAACCAGACGCCATCGAAGCCGAAGCGCTGAAACAGCTTGAATCGTCCGGTGACAAAGAGTACTTCGTTCACGATGAGGAGATGAATGCGATTCGCTATTTCCAGCCGATTCGCCTCTCGAAGAACTGTATGATCTGCCACGGCGATCCCGGTCAATCCATGGCTTTGTGGGGGAACCCCAATGGCCTCGATCCCACCGGTGCCCGCATGGAAAATTGGCAGGTCGGAGAGATGCACGGAGCCTTCGAGATCATCCAGCCACTGGATGCCGCCAACAAAGCCACCATGGCTGCCCTCTGGAATGCCATCTGGATCATCCTCGCTGGTATGGCCGCGATGGCCACTGCGCTGTACTTCTTTGTCCAGTCAGCGGTCAACAAGCCCGTTTCCCAAATCGTAGACAGCCTGGCCAGCGGTGCTGATCAGCTCTCGTCTGCGGCCAGCGAAGTCTCGTCGGCTAGCCAGGGTTTGTCTCAGGGAGCCAGTTCGCAGGCCTCTTCTATCGAAGAAATAAGCGCAAGTCTCGAACAGATGTCGGCCATGACCAAACAGAATGCTGACAACTCGCAGACCGCCGCCAGTCTCATGGAAACTACCGCCAGTTCCGTCGGTGCTGTCTCGCGCAGCTCCGAGCGCATGGCCGAAACCATGAGCAATATCCAAGACGCGTCGGCGCGCACGTCCAAGATCGTCAAGACCATCGACGAAATCGCGTTCCAAACCAACTTGCTCGCCTTGAACGCCGCCGTCGAAGCCGCCCGCGCCGGTGAGGCCGGGAAGGGCTTTGCCGTCGTCGCCGAAGAAGTCCGCAACCTCGCGATGCGTTCGGCCGAGGCTGCCAAGGAAACCAATCAGCTTATCGAAGAGACGTTGTCGCGGGTCCATGAAGGCGGTGAAGCGGTGCATATGGTCGCGTCGTCACTCGGCAATGTCAATGAATCCGTGGGCAAGGTCCAGCAGATCGTGCGCGAAATTGCCGCGGCATCGGGCGAACAGGCACAGGGCATCTCGCAGGTGAATCAGGCCATTTCCCAAATGGACAAGATCACCCAGAGCAACGCCGCTGCCGCCGAAGAAAGCGCCGCCGCCTCCGAAGAACTGCATAGCCAATCCATGTCCATGCAGGACGTGGTCGGACAACTGAACAACCTGGTTCAGGGTGCCAGTACTTCGCCAGCGCCGACACGCGGCAAGCGCGGCGGACATAGCGCACCTAAGCATAAATTCACCATGCCCGCGACCAGCCACAAGCCCTCCAACAGAGCCATCGCTGAGTCGAGTATTCCCTTCGATGACGATATGAACGGATTCTAATCCGCGATCGGTTGCGGGCCGCGAACAAGCTTATTACCTTGTTCGCGGTCCGTCGCCCGACCGCCTGCTTCTTGATGCTTAGACTGAAACCTATGATACTCCCACTACTTCGGAGCTTTTGCATCTATGCCCGCCTTGCGTAACCTATCACTCACAACCAAAGTCATTCTGCTTTGCCTCGCCTTCAGCATCATCCCCATGATGGTTTTCGGCGTAATTGGCAATTCAGCTCTTGACGAGGCCGTCAACGAAGCCAGCCGCATCGCCGAGTATGAAGCGGTCAGCCTCGCTGACAAAATCGACCGCAACCTCTTCGAACGATACGGCGATGTCCAGGCCTTCGGCTTGAATCGAGTCATTACCGATCGCAAAGACCAATGGTATCAGCCCAGCGGCAGCTCGATTGCCTCGGCCATGAACGACTACGTGCGAACTTACGTCATCTATTCGCTCATGATACTCTGCGACACACAGGGCCGCGTCATCGCCGCGAGTAACGCCGATGCCTCGGGGTCGCCTGTCAATACCGACTTCCTCTATAACGAAAACTTTGCCCAAACCGACTGGTTTCAAGCCTGCGTAAACGGAAACTTCACCAGCTCGATGCCGTTCTCCGCGCCCGAAAACAAGATCGCGACCGGTACCTATATTGAAGATGTCTATCGCTCCGAAATCGTCCAGCGCGCCTATCCCGGCGAGGACGGACTGACCGTCGGCTTCGCCGCTCCCGTCTACGACGAATCCGGAAAACTAATCGGTGTATGGCACAATAGCGCCAATTTCTCGCTCGTCGAAGAAATGATCCTCGGCACCTACGCCAAACTGCATGCCTCCGGCATCGAACGCGCCGAAATCACGTTGCTTGACGCCGACGGTACCGTTATCGTAGACCACGACCCTTCCATTCGCGGCGGCAAGAACGAAATCATGCGCGACTATGGCAATGTCCTATTCAAACTGAATCTCGTCGCGGCAGGCGTCAACAGCGCCCAAAATGCCGTCGCCGGAAAGTCCGGCCATATGATATCCATGCATGCCCGTAAGAAAATCGAACAGATCGCCGGATACACGCATTTGCAAGGCGCCCTCGGATATCCCGGCATGAACTGGTCCGTGCTTGTTCGCATGGAAAAGGAAGACGCGCTCGAGAAAACACTCGGGGCGCGATCCGCCATGATGTGGGCCACGCTCGCGCTTGTGGCGGCCAGTGTGCTCTTTGCTGCATTCGTGGGCCGACGCTTCGCCGCGCCGATTCGCAACTCCGCGAATACTATGGCGCAGGCCACTCACGAAGTCTCGGCCGCATCTAATGAGCTGAGTGCAACTGCCAAAGGCCTCGCTGACGGCGCAAATCAACAGGCCTCTGCGATCGAAGAGATTAGTTCAAGCCTTGAAGAAATGTCGGCCATGACCCGTCACAACGCCGACAACGCCAAATCTGCGTCCGGGCTCATGCAGATGACGTCTAATTCCGTAAGCCGCGCTGAATCGTCCGCCGACGAAATGCGCGACGCCATGAACCTAATTAAGAACTCGTCTGATCAAACGTCGAAAATCGTCAAGACAATTGATGAAATCGCCTTCCAGACAAATCTGCTGGCGCTCAATGCCGCCGTCGAAGCCGCCCGCGCCGGCGAGGCCGGCAAAGGGTTTGCGGTCGTCGCCGAAGAAGTTCGAAACCTCGCCACTCGCTCCGCCGAAGCGGCCAAAAGCACATCCGCGTTGATTGAAGGTACCATCGCGTCGGTCGGTCAGGGTGTGCGCGTCGTCGAGACCCTGCAAAGCAGCCTCGTGGAAGTCGCTGGGTCGGCCCACAAAGCCGCTGCAATTGTCGAAGAAATCTCCGCCGCTACAAACGAACAGTCACAAGGCGTCGAACAGATTAATCAGGCCGTCGCACAAATGGACCGCGTCACCCAACAGAACGCAGCTGCAGCCGAAGAATCCGCATCCGCTTCCGCCGAGCTGAGTCAGCAGGCAGCAACAATGTCGGAGAACATCGAAATCCTTATGGAGATCGTCAACGGGAACCAGGCCTGAGCGACGCGAATCACTCAAGAACAAGTTGAAGTCTGAAACGGGCAGCCTCATATTGGCTGCCCGTTTATCGTTCGGTCCTACCAAGTTTTGCCGGGTTCGACGCCGTGTTGCCTATCGAACGGTCTCGTAGCCCAATCGTGCGCGATTCAAACGTTGGATTCGCCGCCAATGCACGCATCCATTAGAGCCGACACCGCAGTGACGCAGGAAATTCCGCCAAGGAGTTGCACCGCGATATCTGCAGTGTTTAATTGAGTAGAATTCTATTCAAAACTGCGATACTCTTACTTGCGAAATTTATTGTATATACTTGATTTTATTAAAAATAAATTATGAATAAGTTGACGATTCTGGCACTCGCCTTGCATTCTCTTAGTCTATCGTTTTACTACTTACAGGGCACAAATGACTCCACGGCTTGGGCGGAAGCTGAGTCCTGTATTTCATTCTTTCTAAGGAGAGTCAGAAAATGCTAGCCAAGCTTTCGTTGCAAAAGAAGGTCGTGGCCATCGGAGTCGTCCTGACAAGCGCGCTCCTGATCGTCCTCCTACTTGCCTACGCGAACAGTCAGCGCAATGTTGCCGTTAAGTCTCTGGTCAACAATGCTCGCTCCATCTGCCTGGCCACTGAATCCACGCGACAAGGCATGGAAGAGTATTGGGCGCAGGGGGTCTTCACCAAGGAGCAACTGCGCGAATGGTACGAGGCCGGGGAGATGGACAAAGTGCTCGCCTCCGTACCCGTTGTAACAGCCTGGAAAGCGGCCATGCGAAAAGCAGCTGAAGCTGGTTACGAATTCCGCGTGCCGAAAAATCAGCCTCGAAATCCTGATAACGCACCTGACCCCGTCGAGTCCCAAGCCCTGCAGCAACTTGAATCGGGCAAAGTCAGCGAATACTTCGTCGTCGACGAAGACCGCAACGCCGTGCGCTTCTTCCGCCCCATTGTCTTATCTCAAACATGCTTGCTGTGCCATGGAGATCCGGCGTTGTCCCAGGAATACTGGGGCAACAACCGCGGACTGGATCCGGCCGGAGGCCAAATGGAAAATTGGAAATCCGGCGAAGTTCACGGCGCTTTTGAAGTCATTCAATCACTCGACCCGGCAGACAAAGCCACAGCAGAAGCGCTATGGAAGGCCGCCGGAATAATCCTCGCCGGGTTGATCGCCCTTGGTGCTGGACTGTTCTTCTTCGTGCATTACGCGCTAAACGTGCCGATAACCAGAATCATGAACGCGCTCAATGATAGCTCGCACCAGCTCGCCGAAGCGGCGGGCGAAGTCTCGAGCTCGAGTCAGTCATTGGCCCAGAGCGCCAGCATCCAAGCCGGATCGATTGAAGAAGTTAGCGCAAATCTTGAGATAATTTCCGCCAAAACCAAACTCAATGCCGATCATTCTGAAGAAGCGGCGGAGGTGATGGACAACACGGCCAATGCCGTGCACGCCGTGTCCGCAAGCACGGATCGAATGGCTGCAACCATGAACAACATTCAGGACGCATCCGCACGAACATCGAAAATCGTAAAGACCATCGACGAGATCGCCTTTCAAACCAATTTGCTCGCACTGAATGCAGCTGTCGAAGCCGCGCGCGCCGGTGAAGCGGGAAAAGGCTTCGCCGTCGTCGCCGAAGAGGTGCGGCACTTGGCCATGCGCTCTGCCGAAGCGGCCAAGGAAACCAATGAACTCATTGACGAAACGGTTAGCCGTGTCAACGAGGGCGGATCCGCCGTAGCCGACGTAACCTCCTCACTAAGCGGCGTCAATGTTTCCGTCGAACGCGTCCAGAATATTATCCGCGAAATCGCTGGCGCGTCGCATACACAAGCCGAAGGCGTTTCCCAAGTCAATGGGGCCGTGTCCAACATGGACAAGATAACCCAAAGCAGTGCCGCAGCGGCGGAACAGGGCGCAGCGGCAGCCGAACAACTCCACGGGCAGTCATTGTCCATGGAAACTGTCGTCGCCGAACTCTGCGACATCGTCAATGGCAAAGGTAGTTCCACGAAATCAACCAGTGTGTGCAAGGACGATGCGCGCAAACCCCGGCGCCGCGTCGGTGCCAAACCGGCTGCGGCAGATCAACGGTCCAATTATGTGAATCCCCGTTTCCCGTTAAATGACGAGGATATGTCCGGTTTCTGATACTCAAACTGCGTCAGCAGTTTGAAAAAAAGTGCGGGCAGCCAGAAGGCTGCCCGCACCGTGTTAGAATCCCTTTTTAATGCTCTACATCCGCTTTACGACGACCATCGTCGAGTCGTCTTCCATCGGTATCCGTCCGCAGAAGCGCTCAACGTCATCTTCCATCGCCGCCACAATCCGCGCGGGAGATTGATCGCGCAACTGCCGCGCTAACCCTGTGAGTCGCGCTTCGCCGTATTCTTCCTCAGCGTCGTTCATCGCCTCGCTGATGCCATCGGTATACATCACCAGAAGATCGCCCGGCAGAAACGGCGTCGAACACTCTTCATAGATCATATTCGGCAGAGCACCGATGATGAGACCCGTGGCCGGAAGTTCCTCCACCGCACCGTCCTTCCGAACCAGCAGTGGAGGATTGTGCCCGGCGTTGACGTAACGCAGTTGCGAAGTGCGCGGATCAAACGACACGACCACAAACGTGATGTACTGCTCCGGAGGCGTATTTCTAAATATCAGATTGTTCACCTGAGCCACCGCCCGCGTTAACGGAATGCCGGCCTCCACCGCCGTCCGCAGCGACGCCTGCAAATTCGCCATCAACAACGCAGCGCCCGCGCCCTTGCCCGACACGTCAGCTATCGCCGTGACCGTCTCACCGTCCGGCAGAGTCAGCACGTCGAAATAATCACCCGCGACTTCCAATGAGAACCGGCTGTGCGTTGCCACCTCAAGCCCGATCGTCATCGGCAGCTCGCGCGGCAAAAATCCCTCTTGAATCCGCCGCGCCATCTGCATCTGCTCCTCGAGTCGCCGCTTCTCGACGTTCTCTTCGATCAGCCGCATGTTCTCGCTCGCCATCGCCAACTGCGGCGCCCAGTTGCCCAGCAGCGTCAGCTCCTCCGGAGCGTAGTCTTCCTCTTCATTCTTGAACCCCAACGCCAAAAAGCCCGACATCCGTTGCTGCGTGATCAGCGGCAGCACGAGCGCCACGTTGTTCCCCGACAGCCAACGGTGCTCGTCGTCAGACAACACCGAACGACCGCTCGCCACCAACTCATCCACAAGAATTGGCCGCCGCTCGCGCGAAAGGCGGGCCATGAAATCGCTGTTCAGTACAAACGGAGTATGTTCACGCGAAGGCAACAAGAACTGCCCGCCGTTTTCACCCGCCAAAACCGGCTGCACCGTCTGAATGCGCAAACTCTGCTGCAGCCGTGTCCCTAAGTCGTCCCAAAAACTCCCGCTGTCCCCGATGGACGCCGTCCGCTCAATTGCGCCTTCCAACCGCTCCCGAAGCTGCTTGCGCTCCGGGAAAAACTGCTGCTCCAAAATCTTGCTCAGCCGATTCGAGATCCGCCCGACCCCCAGCGCGAACAGCATCACCAACAGCATCGCCCACGGACTGTCACTGATGCCGCTCCCAAACAGCGTGTATTGCCCAACCGCATACATGACGCCAAACAGCGCCAGAAACGCCGCCACAATCGCGATCACGTACCGCGTGCCGCGCTTCAGCTTGCCCTGCACCTCCAGCAAACGATAGCGAGTAAAAGCGTAGGCAAACGAAATCGGCGTCAGCAACAAGAACAAGAAGCCTACCACGATCATTAGCATCAGCCGCATCGGGTCATCCCTCAACCAGTCTTGCGCAAGATTGGTGATGAAGATGAGTCCGACAAAACCGCCGATGCCCAGCCCCGTGCCTAACAGCACCAACCGCAATTGGCGCGACTCCACTCGGTCAACGGATTTGCGGTAGCGCCAGCCCAAGATCACAAAGCCGATCAACAGCAGGGCCACCTGCACCAGCCCGAACACGCCGGCAATCGAGTCGGTCTCGCCGATGATGTTTAAAGAGCTTAAGACCGTCAGAACGCCAAATCCAACCCACGGTGTATAGATCAAAGTGATCAACCAGCGGCCGTACCGGGCGCACACCTCTAACGGTTTCGGAAACAGCAGTTGCAGATGCGCCCAGAACGTCGCGGAGCCAATCGCCAATCCGCCCAGTATCGCTTCCACAGTATCACGGAAGGGAATCTGGAAGGTCGCAAACCGCGGATCAACCACATTCACCGTCGTCAGCATGATGGCTACCATCGCGAAGCAGAACCACGCGAACACCCGCACCTGCTGCGAATTGGGCTGCGCGAAAAACGCCCATAATCCCACGCCCAAAAACGCAAAGGCGATCAGGAATCGCAAAGCGTCGATCACTACCGTCATAAAAAACGTCGGAGCCGGATCGGGCCGGAAGTGGCCCATCGTCTCGACCGTGCCTCGCGCACCGCGATACGTCAAGGCTATCGTCGTATCCGAAGGCAAGATCCTCTCGACAAACAACGCCCGGTACAGCGCTGGTGTCAACGTCTCGCCTGAAATGGCAATCAAAGTGTCGCCCACGGCAGGCAGCGGATCCGGCAGGAAGTCCGTCGCGACGAGTCGGGTCAAGACCCGCACTGAGTCGCCATTCGGCCGCACAGCCCACTCGCTGTCGCCTTGCAGCGTCCCCGCAAAGCGAACACGGATTAATCCCGATTGCTCCTGCCAAACCGAAGCCGTCAGCAGCACGACAAGCAGCAGACCTACCAAACCGGCAAAGGCCCGGAGCAGTTCGGTGCTGCGGCTTACGCCGGACCCTGAGGCTTCCGGTGCGGGAGAGGAGGTATTCGGTAACGGTTCCATGGACATCTACAAATTAGCTAAACCGACCCCGATAATCAAATCCCAACCCTTGCTTTTCGAGAGGATTCTCTTAGCTTGTGAGAACTTCTATACATAAGCTGATTGTGGGTCCCGGGGATCTGCAATCGCATGACGGCTCGCCTTCCCTTTCAGGCGAGCCGTCGCTTTTTGTGCCCAATCGCGTCGCCAACCGCACTATACTTAGTACACCTAAACATCAACGAATTCTCAACTTAATTTGTGCAATCCTGCATCATTAGGATTGGAAATCTCCTGCGCCGCTGTTATCTTCATGGTACCTACACAGGGGTGGGGTAGGCCCAATTTTCAGAGGAGATTACGATGAAAAGTTCGTTTACTGCTGTGTTACTGACCCTGATCTTATCCGCGGCCACTTTGTCCGCCATGCCGTTGTCCTCGCTCACGGCCGTCGGTCAGTCGCGCCAGGTGCTCGTGCGCTGGGAGCTCACGGACCCGCAAACAATCGTCCGCTTTGACATCGTGCGCAATGGCCGCGCGGCCGCCCGCGTTCCGGTCACTCCCGCGCAGCGCCACTACGAGTGGCTGGATCAAGAAGTTCAAAACGACCATAGTTACGCATACGCACTCATCGCTGTTCACGCGGATGGTACCCGCGAAGAGTGGGGCATCGTACAGGCCACGCCCGCCTTTGATGCCGCCGTCGTCCGCGAATTCAAACTCCACCAGAATTTCCCCAACCCCTTCAATCCCGAAACGACCATCGAAGTGGAAATCGCCGAAGATGGCCCGGCTGAGTTGGTCGTCTTCGACGTGCTCGGTCAGCAGGTTGCCACGCCGCTCAACGGCAACCTCACGCGCGGCCGCTACAGCGTCCTGTTCGATGGCCGTGATCTCCCTTCAGGGGTGTATTTCTATCAATTGTCCGCCGGCTCGTTTGTAGACCAGAAAAAGATGGTTCTTTTGAAATAGTGGTCAGATCGTTTCCAACCTGAGGAACAAGGATGAAAAAGTTTGTTTACGTTGTTTGTCTCTGTCTGCTGACCGCCGCGGCCTTTGCCCGCAGCCCCCAAGAAATTAAGTCCGACATTGCCGCTAAGCGCCAAGCGATCCAAACGGCCCGCAGCGCCCGTGCCGATGTCGCCGACCTCAAATTCCAACTCGCTGCTCTTTCGAACGAGTTGGCCGCGCTGAACACCCGCAAAGCGCCCGCTCGCCTCGACGACGGCGGCGAAACCTGCGAATCTGCGGTCGCCGTGCCTGCCGTCCCGTACTTTGACTCCGGCCTGCTCGACGAAAATTCTGTTAACGATCTGCCCACTGGAACCGACGACTACTCCTGCGGCTGCGACGGCGTCGAACACGTCTACTCCCTCGTCATCGGACCCAACGGCCTGCTCCCCGGCCGTTACACCCTCTCCACCTGCGGCTCGTCCTTTGACACCATCCTGAGCCTCTGGTTCGGCTGCCCCGGCCTCGAAGGCTCGACCTTGGTTGATTGCAATGACGACGCAGAATTCAACGTGTCCGGTGACGAGTACTTGTACGCCTGCTCCGACGACTTCGGCTACTCGTCCTGCATCACCGTGGACCTCACTCAGAACGGCACGTATTACATCGTCATTGACGGCTATTGTTCAAGTCTCGGGACATACTTCCTGAACATCGGTCAGGGTGAATCCTGCCTTGCGCTCGCGTCCGGCTGTACCGAAGCCGCGCCGAATTCTTACTGCAATACCGCCTCCGCCATTGAATTCAACGTGGACGGTTGGGACTTCGTGTACGGCAACACCCATGACGGCGCTTTCTACACCGATGATGCCGCATGTGAATCCCCCGTCGCGTCCTGCGCCGTCTGGTATGCCGTCACCGGCACGGGTTCGTGGATGTCGGCATCGACCTGCTCGGAATTGACCGACTTCGACACCAAATTGCATGTCTACCGCGGTAACTGCGGCGAACTCCAGTGCGTCACCGCCAACGACGATTGGGGTGGATACTACGATAACGACGGCGTCTACCACGAGTACTGCCCGGAATATGATCTGGCATCGTACGTCGAGTGGTGCAGCGAGGTCGGTGTCACCTACTACATCCTGGTCAACGGTTACAACGCTCAGTTCGGAAACTTCGGTCTGAACGTCCACGACTCCGATGTGCCGTGCGTCAATTGCGACCAGCGCGACTACTACTTCACCGTAGACGAAGTGCCCTTCTGCCAGTGCCTGACCATTTGCCCCAACCAGATTCAGAAGATCTTCGTCGGCCCGGCCAGCCCCGAACAACGCCCCGTCGCCACGTGGGCGGACGGCTGCAGCGTCGCCCGCACCATTCCGCCCAGCGGCTGTGAAAGCGACTGCTCGCCCGCCTATCCGTACCTCTACATGGATTGGATCTACCTCCCGGATCAGCAGCTCTGGTGCACGGACCTCGGGTCCATTGACGGCGGCTGTTACTGCTTCTGCGTGGATCGCCTCTTGCCCGTCGAACTCAACAACTTCTCCGCGACCGCCGGCGACGGTCAGGTTCAACTGGCCTGGAGCACCGCCTCCGAGACGAATGCCGACCGTTTCGAAGTCACGCGGGACGGCCTGACGCAAACCCAAATCAGCGCCGAAAACAGCGCCACTGGTGCCAACTATTCTTGGACCGACAACAATGTCGTCAACGGCACCGCGTACACATACACGCTGGTGCTCGTTAACCAGGACGGTTCCCGCCAGACACTGGCCACCGAAACCGCTGCCCCGATCGCCGGAGCCGCGCTGATCACCACGTACTCGCTGGCGCAGAACTACCCGAATCCGTTCAATCCCACGACCGCCATTACCTTCAGCTTGCCTGAAGTCGTGGATGTCAAGCTGACTGTCGTCAATGCGCTCGGTCAGGAAGTCGCGGTTCTGGCCAATGGCTTGATGAATGCCGGCCAACACACCGTGAACTTTGACGGAACCAATCTCCCGTCCGGCCTCTACTTCTATTCGCTGCGCGCGGGCAGCTTCTCGGCCCACCAGAAGATGGTCCTGCTGAAGTAAGACCCGGAAACCAGATCGGGCCCCGCGCCCGGACTTTCCGATGAAACAACACAACAGGGCGAGCCATTTGGCTCGCCCTGTTCGTTTATGCCTCTCCAAATATTCCCTATCACGTCCCATTAGCATGCTATTGGCCTAAATACTGCACCAGACCGCGCACGGACGAACCGAACCCGCCCTCATAAAATGCCCCGTAATCTCTGTGCGGGCAATCGTTTGAAACTGTCAACATTTTGTGAACAGTAAGTCAGTAGGGTCATCAATACATTGAACTAACAGTACAATAAATAGACTCATTCTATTTGACTCGCCGTCAATTCAATCGTATCTTTTAGGTGAAGAATGTTGCGGGTCCACAACATTGTGGACGTGAACGCTCATGTACTATGAAATGAGAACTCAAATAGCCTAAAGGGGTCCCCGAAAACGATGAAAACTCTCAAACTGTTTGCCTTGATGCTCTGCGCGGTCGCCGCGTTCGCATCAAATGATGTCAATGCGCCCGTAAACGTCCCTGGAGATGATCGCGGACCTGTCCGCACTCTCGATGACCAGTGCGTCATTGATTTCCAGGGCTATGTCTATGGAACGCACAGTGGCACAACCCAATGGCCTGGCGGCAGCAACAACTTTCGCCTGGCGATGTTTTGCTTCACCACCAGCAACTGCCCGGACCTGCCCAGCACCTTCTATACCTATTGCACCGACATGGATCACGCGTTGCAGCAGGATCCCTACTGCGTGGACATCGAAGATTGCATCGTAGATCCGCTCTACCCGACCGTCACCCCGGCGATGGCCTACGTCCTGACGAACTTCGATGTCGTGGATGCCCAGACCGACCGCATCAAGCAGTTGGCCGTCTGGAAGCTCTCGACCGACCGCAGCGGCGGCGTTAACGACGGCATCCCCTACGTTCACACCGATGCTGGTCGTGGCTACCCGAACGTCGGCGACACCCCGGCCTTCCCGTATGTCAATACCGTCTTCAACTCCGACCCGCTCAACAACGACCCGGCCAATGTGCTGGTCCTCGACGCGCTCGGATATGAAGCCGACCTTGACCCGACGTTCGCCAAGAACGTGGTCAACTGCGGCGACGAATTGCTCATCGCCACGGATCCGGTCGTCATCAGTGACGGCGTGGCCACCATCTGTGCCACGATCACCCTCGTGCGCGGTGCCTACGCCCTTAGCCTTGGTAACTCGTCGGTCTCCGGAGTTTGGATCAATCTGGCCGAGCTGAACAACGTCGGCACGCTGTCCACCACCGGCGCCTTCACCGATGCCCTCGGTCAGGTGCAGGTCTGCATTACCCAGCCCGTGGAAAGCGCCTATCTCGATGTTCGCCTGCAAGCGTGCTCGGAAGGCCTTTGGCCGAAGAAGCTCATGCCCTGCGAAGGTCAGGCCCAGTCGCAGGTTCTCGTGGATGCCGAAGGCTGCACCATCTGCTACACGCTCGATATTCCGGGTGACAATTGGCTGCCGGTCGAACTGGCCTCCTTTACGGCGACCGCGGGCGCTGCGCTCGTTAACCTGAACTGGACCACCGCCTCCGAAGCCGGTTTGGATCGCTTCGAAATCGTTCGCGACGGCGCCGTCGTCACGACCGTCTCCGCTCGCAACGACGCGATGGGTGCGACCTACAGCTTCGTGGATAACAATGTCGAAGCTGGCGTGACCTACAGCTATCAGCTGGTCTGCCTGTCGTTGAATGGCCAGCGCGACGTGATGTCCACCGCTTCGGCCACGCCGCGTGGTGAGCAGAACGTGGTCAGCAACTTCGCCCTGCATCAGAACTACCCCAACCCGTTCAACCCGGAGACCACCATCGGTTTCGAATTGGCTGAAGCCAGCAACGTCTCCTTGACCGTCTTCAATGTCGCCGGTCAGCAGGTCGCGTCGTTGGTGAACGGTAATCTGAATGCCGGTACGCACAGCGTCAACTTCAATGCGTCGGCGTTGACCTCGGGCATCTACCTCTACCGTCTGACCGCTGGCTCGTTTACGGCCCAGCACAAGATGGTCCTGATGAAGTAACCAGCCCGGCTGGTCGCTGAGCCCGGGCGCGGCCGCTGGGGCTTAGTAACCGATAGTATCTCGTATCGGGCTTCAGCCCGATGGAGCACAAAAGTGAGCGGGGCGAGTCTTTTAGACTCGCCCCGCTTTCGTTCTGCTCCCGTGCACCTATTCTCGCTCATTCTGTGACATACTCACGAATTTTCCGAGGAAATCGCATCCAATGCGATACCTTCTCGCCTATATTCAGCAATATTAACCCACTACGTGCAAGCACACCCTGCAAGACTTCCTGCCGCGACGCCCCAATTCGATTGACTCCTAACACCACGTGCCCTATGTTGAATACGACAAAAGTCGTCAAGTTATGTGTCGCGTCAACCTAAGGAGTCGCTATGCACCGCAAGCTACTGTTTGGTATTCTCTTCACCCTGATGGCAAGTGCCGCCATCGCCGGGCCCTACACCCATTTCGCCTATCTCAACGGGAATCAGGAGACTCCGCCGGTTTTGGCTACATCCGGCCAAGGTTGGGCTCGCTGTGAACTAATCGGCGACGATCTCTACTACACGATCTGGTGGGGCAATCTAACCGCCAACGTCTCCGCAGCGCACATCCATACCGGCAATGTCGGCGTCGCAGGCGGCGTTATTCACGGGCTCCAGAATCTCACGAACACCGGCGCCAGCGGCGTCTGGATGGACTTGACGCCTGCGCAAATCGCCCTGCTCGATGCGCATGGCTACTATGTAAACGTGCACACTCCGAACTACCCTGCTGGTGAGATTCGCGGTCAACTTCTGACGCGTGGGACGTGCGTTGCCAGTCTCGACCCGGCTCAAGAAGTCCAGAATCCCGCCGTCGTCTCCAATGGTCGCGGCTTCGGCTGGTTTCGCCTGAATGCCGCCGAGACTAATGTTGAGTACGCGATTGCCTGGGCCGGCTTGAACGCCCCCGCCACCGTATCCGCCGCGCATTTCCATCGCGCTCCTGCCGGGACCAATGGCCCGGTCATCGTCGGCCTGCAAAATCTGACCAATCTCAGCGCGGGCGGCAACTACGCTATCGCTGCCGCTGATGTGCCGCTCTTCAAGAATGAAGGCCTTTACGTCAACGTGCATACCCCGGCTCCGAACTACCCCGGCGGCGAAATCCGTGGCCAGATTATCTGCGTATGCATTCCCGAAAACGCCGTCTTCGATGCGACCACCGATGTCGGTGAATCACAGTGCATCGCCCTCTGCGCCGATCAAAGCTCGTATATTCGCGTTTGGGGTGTGCCGGAAGGGCAGTTCCCCGTCGTGACCAAGCGCTTCGGCTGCCTGAATCCTTGCGATGTTGATTGTGAACCGTCCGATTACATTCAGGAGTTCTTTGGCAACTGGCAGTGGACCAACGGTTGGTTCTGGCTCGAGATTCGCGGCAACGGCTGTATCTGCGTCACGCTTGATCAGATTCTCCCGGTCGAATTGAACAGCTTCGATGCTACCGCCGGCGATGCCTCGGTGACCTTGAATTGGGTCACGGCCTCGGAATCGAATTTGGATCGCTTTGAAGTCGTTCGGGACGGCGCTACCATGGCCCAGATCGCCGCGCAAAATACGGCCACTGGCGCCGAATATTCGTGGGTGGACGCAACCGTGGTGAACGGCACGACCTACGGCTACTCGCTGGTCGCCGTCAATGCCGACGGTTCGCGCGAAACGCTGGCCACGGTCAATGCGACTCCGCAAAGCAGCGCGGGCGTCATCAGCACCTATGCTCTGCATCAGAACTACCCCAACCCCTTCAACCCGGAAACGACGATCTCCTTTGACCTCGCCGAAGCTGGCCATGTCAACCTGAAGGTCTTCAACATCTCGGGCCAAGAGATCGCCACGCTAACCGACACCTACTTCGCGGCGGGCCGTCATCAGCTCAGTTTCGATGGCGCCGGCCTCGCCTCCGGTGTCTATCTCTATCAGATCACGGTCAACGGCTTCACGGCTCAGCAGAAAATGGTCCTGATGAAGTAACCAATCAGCGCCGAAGCCGCACCCAAGGGTAACCGTGGCACCGGGCCCTTAGCCCGGGTGAGCATGATGTGAACAGCGGGGCGAGTCCAACAGACTCGCCCCGCTTTCCTTTTTCCTTGCGGTT
Source organism: bacterium (assembly GCA_016702305.1). NCBI lineage: Bacteria > bacterium. Next base: position 192,470 of record JADJEH010000009.1, on the reverse strand, counting down.
TTTGCGATTTCTGCGTATCATTTCGCCATGCGCATTGCCCTGACTGTGTTGGCCTTGTCCCTGCTGATGGCGGCTTGTTCCCGCGACAAGTCCGCCGCGCCAGATGGCGTCTTCGAACCACTTGAATTCAACGTGGACTCCACGCTGCTCGGCAGCGTCATCGAAGTCGGCGGCGTCCGCTTGCAGGCCCCTGCGCAATGGGCTGAAGTGGATAGCTCAACGTTCGCGCGAATCCTTGATGTTGCCGCGCGTGACACCTCGGAGCTGCGGCTCCTGCCGACATACGTCTTTAAGCATGTGTCGGGTGGACCAATGCTACTCGTCAGCACCTTTCCTCGTGCCGTGGACTTACAACGCGACTTTCTCGCCTGGGCCGGCGAAGTCGCTCGAGTGTACCGCGAACAGCGCAAAGATATTGAAGTCCGCGAACAGTGGATTAACATCGCCGGCGTACGGGCCCTCCAGCTCTTCAGCCGCAGCCCGCAGCTCATTCACGCCAAGATCATCCTGCATGCCGACCAGCCCGTCAGTCTCGACTATACGGTTCCGGTCAGTATGTGGCCCACCGAAGCGCGCGCCGTCGAGTCATCGCTCGGCACCCTGCGCCGAATTTCATCAAGCAATTCCCGTTAGCTTCCCTCTCAACAAGCAAGAAGGTCAACTGGCATGAAGAAAATGCTCAAGCTCGCGCTCGTGCTCGCGATGTGCGCCGCGCTCTCCGGCTGCTGGACGTTTGATCATCAGGTCGGTACAGGCGCGCAATCCGGCGTGTCCAAAAAGAAGAAACAATGGTTCGCCCTCTGGGGACTCGTACCGCTGACAACGGTGGACGCCAAGACGCTTGCGGGCGGCGCCGAGAACTACAACATTCAAACGCAGCAAGCCATTGACGACATCGTCATCGGCATCATCACGGGCTGGGTCACCATTTACCCGCAGACCGTCACCGTCACGAAATAACGACTCGCATGCATCGCAAAAAGCCCACTCAATCGAGTGGGCTTTTTCGTGAATCAATCTCGCCAATCGTTACTACTTCTCGGCGGCCTTGTCAAAGTTCGCCCAGTTGTAAACCAACCCCACGCTCAGCGACTGCTTCAGGCGGCCGCCTAAATCAATCTCCTTGTCGTACAACAACTGCCAGGCCAACCCGACATTGATCAGCGACGATACCTTCACGCGCAACTGGTTGTCCCAGTTCGCATCGGCCGTCTTCCAATAGTCGTTCGGAAGTTCGTCTTCCTTCGAATTGAACAGCGACTGAAACACCGTCAGCTTCGAGTTGAAACTGTATTTCGATGCTGCCGAACCCAACAGCAAGTCCGTCACCCATTCGGCGCCGCCGTCCACCGTGCTTTCCGACTTCGTGCCCGGCGTCGCGCTCAGCGTATCGGCCGGATCGTCAAACCGCGCAATGCGCTCGCGTAATCCGATACCGAGACGCGTCGTCAGCTTCGTCTTGTCAGGCACCTCGACGATTGTCCGCGCCAAACCCGACGACTCCGTGAACTCCATCGGATTGACATAGCGCGCCGTGAACGGACTCGATGCGTCGAGGAACTGCGATTCAAAAGTCAGCGCGAAGTATGGATCGGCGAACCATCCCTTCGTCAGCTTCAATATCGCGTCGTAACGAATCTTGTCTTCCGACTTCGTCGGCGACTGCCAGTCTTTGCTCTCCTTGTCCTGAACGTGCGTCTGCCCAAAGGCGAGCTTCCAATCAAACTGCGTGTACCAGTTGCGCGACAACTGCCGCTTCGTCATGCTCGTGTAAAACCCGATCCAGTTGATCGAGCCCGCTTCACCGCCCGTCCAGTTGTCCGAGTAGGCCGACTGCGTGGTCACCACGCCTGTCGAAATATCCACCTTCCACGGACCCGGCTCCGGTTGGTCGCCCGCGAACGCGGTCACCGCGCTCACCAGCAAAATTGTCAGTAACGTAATCGTCTTCATCATCGTCTGTCAGGTTATTTCTTCTTCAGCAAATCACGAATCTCTTCAAGCAAAACTTCCGACTTCGGCGGAGCGGGAGGAGTAGCCGGAGCGGCTTCTTCCTTGCGGCGCGCCGCATTGGCGGCCTTGACCACCATGAATATCGCGAACGCCGTAATCAAAAACGTCACGATCGAATTCAGCCAATCGCCCACCGCCATCACCACTGCACCTGCGCCCTTCGCCGCGGCCAGCGATGCGTACGGACCGGCGGTCGCACCTTCCTTCAACACAATGAAGATGTTGGTGAAATCCACATTGCCCAGCACCAGCCCCAACGGCGGCATCAGGATGCCATCCACCAGCTTCCCCACAATTGGACCGAACGCGGCACCCATGATAATACCCACGGCCATATCGAGGACATTGCCCCGCATCACAAACTCTTTGAATTCCTTGAACATTTGATTCTCCTTTGTGGTTGGGTTAAAGACAAATCTATCCAAATTCCCTCACAAATTCAACTGCTCCACCCAGCCCGACCAATTCAAATCCCCACAAACGAACAAACCCACTCAACCGAGTGGGTTTTGTTCTGACTCAACAAAAATTGTCTAACCGCGCTTCTTGAGCTCCTCGATCAACCATTGCAACGTGCCAATCGTATCTTCCGGATGACCGTACACCAGCGCGCGCGGACGCGCCCGGTCGTCAATCACATAGTAAGACGGGTAGCCCGCCACACCCAAACGCTCACTCAAAGCCTTGTCACCATAAACAAAGTCGAGCGTCCACGGCTTACCGTTCACGTCCGTCGAATCCATCAGCGCGTTGGCCTTCTCACTGTTGCCTTCAGCATGCACGGCATAAACAGGAAACGGCAACTTGTTCTCACTCTTCAAGGCATTCATTTCCGGCAGCGACCGCTGCACACAGCCCCTTCACCAATAGGTGAACATCTCGAGCACCGAATACTGCCCGCCCAAATCGGACGAGCTCATCAGGTGATCGGTGCCGTGCATCCCCAATTGAAAACTGAGCGGCGGTTCGCTCGGCAAGACTTCGCTGACCAGCGCGAAGTACTTCTCCGAATTGCGCTGCTGGGCGAAAATCCCGAGCATGGACAGCGTCGGTCCCTTTTCGCCAGGCTTCACAACTGCTTCGGCCTGATACATCCGCAGCGCCTTGTCCAAGTCCTTCAGCTCTTCGGCCACTTCCGCCGCATAGCCCCAGCCTTCCGGACGGGACGGATCCTTCTCAATCGCTGCGTCAAAGTGCGCCGCCACCTTCTTCAGGTCCGGCTCCTCTTTGCTCCATTCCGCCACCGCCGCCAAATAATCGCCCCAGAAATTCGTGGCGTCGTCGCGCAAAATCGCCTGGGCTTGCTCGGCCATGATCGCCGCATCGCCCGTCTTCCGCGCGTACAAGTAGCGGTTCGCCGTCGTCGGCTGCTTGTCCATCCGCTCCTTCCAAAACTCGACCGTCAAGTCCGACTTCCGATTCAGAACATTCTGAACGCTCCGCAACAGCGGTATCTCGGTCGGGTACTTGTCCAAATACTCCTTGGCCAGCCGGACCTGCTCCTCGTCCGGAGTGTCGTCCGGTATCGCGGCCCAGGCCAGCTCACCCGCTGACTTGACCATCGGCCGCGGCTCCGCCGCCCAAACCGTGGTCGCCACCATCAGGCAAACCAGCAATAATCCTACTCGTCTCACAGTGACTCCTTTCGTTGAGGTCTTGTCGAATGTACAAACTTTCCCTTGAAATGGAAAGACTCCGACCCAATTCTGCGGGGATTTCCACCAACATTGGCCCCTTTACACGAGTCTATTCAGCATTTCCACCACTTCCTTTATCTCCGACCGAGCGGCCCCAAATAGGTAATTCTATTCGCAATCCCTTGATAAAACACCACCCTTCCTCAACGGGTTAGTACACCTACTATAGTTGGCATACACGTTGCCATCCTTCAACCCAGACAAGCAGAAAAACGATGAGGTCTTGACCATGAAGCCCCGAGCCCACTCACTTTTTCGATCCGTTGCGCTTCTGACGGGTATTCTCGCGGTGGCATTGTTCACTCTGGGCTGTAGTCTCTTCGAGGCGCCCACGGCCAACTCAGACTCCGCGGACACCGCGACCGATCTCTGGAATCCCCAGCCCGGTGACGAAATTGTCCCCGGTCGCCCGATTCCCGTCATCATGGACGAAGATTACTGGGACGCGCCGGGTATGGACATCAATCCGAATCGCCGTCCCGTTGGCCAGTTAGGCGCCACTCCCGTCCCGATTGACGGCGCCGTCGGCGGTATCGTCCGCTGCGGCAGCCACAACTTCGTCGTACCCGTCGGCGCAATTGATGGAACGGTCAACTTCACGCTGGCCTTGGCCTCCGGCACCGGCATCGGCGTGGACTGCGGTCCCAGCCCACTCTTCTTCGCCGATGGATCACCCGTGCGCTTGTCGCTGTCCTATGCCGGAACCCAGTACGATCCTGACTACTGTGAGCGCGCCGGCATTGAACCGCTGGACGCATCACAACTGCAAATCTGGTATATGGCGCCCGACGGTTCGCTGACGGTCGAGCAGGCCGAACGCTTCTTTGATCCCGCCGCCAAGACCATCTCGGTCAGCGTGGATCACTTCAGCCGGTACATTATCGCCTAATCTCCGTGGTTGGTCCGGGCGGCGATCCTCCGGGTCGTCGTCCGGACCGAGGTCTTCACATCTGCTTCGGCCTTCTGACTAAAATGGGGACAAACAATGCTGCGTATTACACGACGCTATCTGATCTTTCTGGTTCTATAATTCGGACGACCTCGCACCCTGCATGTGCACTCCTGATCTCCCGCTCGGCCTTGAGCAAGCCGGGCGGGAGATCTAATTTCGGCTAATGCTTAACCGCAGAAGTAGTTTGTATGCCAATTAGTCGAATTCGATCTCACAGTGTGCTCAGATCAACTCACCTTAGCGTGGTGCATTTCGGCAATGACCGGTTCATTAAAACCAGGGCTCAATCAGGTCAGTACAATAAACTACTGTAAATCATCACCGCAATAGTCTCAATATAGTCGGCACATGCGTTGCAATGTAGCAACCTGAACATGATTGACAAACAATGCACATACAGGAAGGACGCACACATGATTTCGCCCATTAAGAAGATCAAGCTCGGTATCAAAAACTTCAGCGGCGACATCTGGATTAGAATTGATTTCCAGTATCTGGGCCTCGACCCGGATCGGATTGATCTCGAACGTGATGTCGCTATCTTCTACGTTCAAGATGATGGCAGTTTGTTGGAAATGCCGCACTGGGTGGATTGGACCGGACACGCTCTCGTTGGACTGACCAACCACTTCAGCCGCTACATCATCAGCCAGAGGATCAGTGGCTAAACGGTTTTTCACAACTATGACCTTGACCCGGCCGTGACTGGCCGGGTTTTTGTTTTACTTCAGTTGACATAAGTAGAAAACCGCAGCACGGTTGCCAATAACCGACGCTGCGGTCGTGATTTCAGCACGATTCGACGAATGGGTTGACGATGCACGACGCGTTTGCAATTGAATCCCGATACCAAATACTACGGACCATCGCCTCCGGCGGCATGGGCGTGGTCTATTTGGTCGTGGATGCGCGTCGAGCCAATCAAATCATGGCGCTCAAAACCCTGAAATCGCTTCACGATGACCAGGCCGCCGAAAATTTCCGCGCCGAATTCCGCAGCATTCGCGGTGTGCTTCACCCGCACATCCCCGAGGTCTATGACTTCGGAGCACTCCCGCCCGATCAAGGCGGCTACTACTTCACCTGCGAATTCGTGGACGGCAAACCGCTGGATCAACTGATCAAACAGTGGTCGCCCGAACAACTGCGCGTCGTGCTCGTCGGACTCTGCCGCGCCTTGGCCTTCCTCCATAGCCGGGGTCTCTTGCATCGCGACATTAAACCCGGTAACGTCCTCGGCAGGCTCTCCCCTAACGGCGAGTTTGCCGCGCTTAAACTCGTGGACTTCGGACTCGCCGGTGGGCACGATGACGAAGTGGATCTCCCCGGCGGAACGCTCGACTATATGGCCCCCGAGCTGCTTGCCCATGCGCCCGCGACGATTGCCACCGACTTGTACGCCCTCGGCATGCTCATCTACCGGCTCGCCACGGGACGATTGCCCTTCGACGGCCTGGATGCCATTGCCAATTCGCAGTCACGGTCACGCACGGAAGCGCCGCATCCGTTGCGTTTCCGGCCCGACCTGCCAATCGGACTCGCCGACGTCATCGCGGCGCTCGTTCACACGAATCCCAAAGACCGACCGGCCTCCGCGCGCCACACGATCGCCATGCTCAACGAGCGCGACGGCGTCAACTTCGCCTACGAAACCGCCGAAACGCGCCGGGCCTATATCTCGTCGTCCGGAATGGTCACCAATCATGACGTGCGCGATCAACTCGTGGCGCTCCGCGAACTCATGAAGTCCGGAGAACAACCGCCCAACATCCTGATTAGCGCGCGCGCCGGACTGGGCCGCACACGCCTGCTCAAGGAGTTCGCCGTCGAATTGACGCTCGCCGGAGTCGCTACGCGCATCGTCAACAATAGCCGCGAACTGCCGCACGATTCGCAATTTCCGCAGGCACTGCTGCTGCCCAACGCCGATACCATTGACGCCGCACGCCTTACCGCGGTTGCGCAAAACGCCGCCGCGCATCGTTGCTGGCTGATCTTCGCGGGCGCATATCCTGACGGCCTGCCGACATTCCCCGGACTGTGGCAGAATGTCGCGCTCACGCCGCTCGACGATGTCGGAATTCACAAATTCGTGACCGCCACGTTCCCGGATAACCAATTCCCCGATGACTTCAAAGCGCATCTGCTCGGACAGACACTCGGTTTCCCGTCCGCGCTCGAAGCCGCGCTCGATGAACTCGTCGCCGCCGACCAACTGCGCATCGGCCTCCAAGGTTGGGAGCTGCTGCCCGGTCGCTGGAAACTGCCCGTACACAAACACGTCTACGCCGCCGTCACCGACCGCATCGCCCAATTGAGCCCGGAAGCGAACGCACTGCTGCGTTGCTTCGCCTGTTCATTGTCCCCGCTGCCGCTGGCAGTTGTCGAGTTCATCGTGAAGTCAAACGCCGGCGCCGACCCTGCGGGCACACTCGCCGAACTGCGCCAGACAGGATGGATTGGCGAGCGCGCCGACGGACTTGAGCTGCGTCACTCCGCCCTGCATCAGGTCCTGCAGTCACTCATGCGTGAAACCGACCGGCGCGTTATCCATGAGACGATGCATAGCCATTGGATGCAGGCGGACGTGCCGGACGACTCCGTGCGCGCCGAGGAAGCGCTGTTCCACGACTTTCTCTCCGGCCACTTCAACGCCCCGGCTGAACAAATCTCCGCTACGATCAAAAGTGGCATCCGCCGCGGCAAGCTCGCCTGGGCGCGCACCCTGCTCGAACACGCTTCGCATCACGCGCCCGAGCCGCACCGCACCGTCTGTTTGATCGAACTCTCGCGCATCGAGTATATCGCAAGTGATCTCGTGCGCGCCGCCGACATCCTCGCCGATGTGACGCGCAACGGCACCGCGCCGGTCACACCCGACAGCCTGCCGCAGTTCGCCCGCTTCGCCAACCTGCGCGAAAAGCTCGGGCACACCGAACAGGCCGAACAAATCCTGCAACGCTGCCTGCCGCTCCTCGACAAGAGCACGGCGCAGGTCGCAGGATCCGTGTTGGGCACGCTGGCGTGGATCGAATTCAAGCGCGGCGCCGGAGACCGCGCGCGTGAGTTGGCCGAGTCCGGCCTCATGCGCATGCCCGCCGACTCCACCGAACCCGACTTCGCGCTCTTGCTCAATACCGTCGCGACGCTCGCCTTCTATCGCGGAGATACCGACGTCGCCAAGCTCTATTGGCAGCGCTGCCTGGAAGTCTTTGAAGCGCTCGGTGATCGCAAGGGCATCGCCAACATGTACAACAACCTCGGCGTCCTCGCCGCGCAATCCGGTGATCGTTTACGCGCCCGCAGTCTTTGGCAGCGCTGCGCCGATCTCTCGCGCGAAATTGACGACGTGCACCGCTTGGCGGGTATCTACAACAACTTGGGCATTGACGCGCTCGAAACCGGGGAACTCCGCGCCGCCGAAGATTACTACCTGAAATCCCTGGCCCTGTTCCGCGAACTGCAAAGTCCGCGCGAACAAACGGAAATCCTGAGCAACCTCGGCGAATTGGCCTATCAACGCGCCGACTACACGCGCGCTATGGCCTATCTGAATGAAGCCGTCAAAGGCGCCGACGCGCTTGACGATCAAGAGCTCCAACTGGAGCCCATGATCTACCTCGGCAAACTGCTCCTCACCCTCGAAGAAATCGAGGACTCCGAGCAGGTGCTCTCATCCGCGCGCGATATCGCCAGCGCCGTCGGAACGCGCAAGGCCGAAGGACAGGCTTGGGAAGGCCTCGCGACGCTTTATTGCCGACGCGGCGAAATTGAACGCGCCGCCGCCGCCGCCGACCGCGCACACGAATTGCTGTCCGACGAAGCCGATCCGCTCGCGCTTCTCCATCTGCACTTGACGCGCTGCCAAATCGCCGCCGATTGCGGGCACGGCGAAGCAATTCACGATGAACTCGCTCAAGCCCGCAAAGTCGCGGACACAAAATGGGACCCCTTCACCGCCGCGCGGACCCAATTGACGGAGTCCTTCTTCGAAGGCGTCACCATTGATCCCGTTCAATGGCAGGTCGCGCTGCGCAAAATCTCGATCTATCCCGATCTGCTCTGGAAATTCCATTGGGCGACCGGACGGCAGCTCGCCAAGTCCGGACAGCCTAAACGAGCGCTGGATGAATTCGGCCGCGGCGTGGCCATTCTGAAAGCAATCGCATCTCGTCTGCCCGAAGACCGGCAAGCCACCTTCCTGCAGGCGCCGCACATCATTCGCTTCAAGAACGAAGCCGTCGAACTCCGCAAAGGTATGCAAGCACCGAGGTAAATGTGGCACTGGATTTTTTCGACGAACTCAACGAATTGACGCCCGGCCATGGCCAGGGCGCGGACCTCGACCCGACCGGCGGACTTGCCTCCGGTCTCGCCAAACTCTCCGCGTTGATTGAAGACATTAATCGCGACATGACGCCTGCGGCGATTCTCGAACGCGCCATGAGCGCCGCGATGGAACTCACCGGAGCGGAACGCGGTTTCCTCGTGCTCGTTGAGCCCAATGGCGAGTGGCGCTTCGCCGTCGCCCGCAACATTGCCACCGAAATCGCCGACGCCGAAACCGCCGCGTCACAAACGATCATCCGCCGTGTAATTGATGGACGCAGCTCAATTCTTATCAATGACGTCATCGGTGCGTCCGATCTCTCGCAGCAGCAGTCCATCGCCAAAATGCAGGTACGTTCCATTATGGGCGCGCCGCTGATTTCGAAGAACAACCTGCTCGGCGTCGCGTACGTGGACACCACCAAGCTCGCCGGCGTCTTCGATCAGACCAGCCTGTCGCTGTTTGAGACCTTTGTGCATCTCGCCGCCGTCGCTCTCGAAACCGCGCGCCTCTACGCCGCTGAAAAAGATTCCAAAGCGCGCTACAAAGACCTGCAAGAATATCTGGCCGCCATTCTGCAAAGCCAACCACATGGAGTGTTGATTCTCGACCGCGACGGCAACGTGGACTTCGCCAACCCGCAGGCCATGACAATCCTCGGCTCAAGTTTGCGTATCGGATCGCCCCTCAACAACTCCGGATGCTGCGAAGCCGCCATCGTGGCCCTGTCCGCGGCCCACGACCAGTTCCGCCGCACCGGTGATGTTGGCCGCATGACCATGAAACTCAACGAGCGCGCCGTCGCCTACTCGTTCTTCAAACTTACCCGCGCCTTCGACGGCCGGGAACGCGCCGGCTTGATCCTCGAAGACGTGACGATGCAGAAAATGCTCGAACAGCATCTGATTGAATCCGAAAAGAAACTGACCGTCAATCAGCTCGCCGGCGGTATCGCACACGAAATCAACAACAGCTTGCAGCCCGTCAAGGGGCGCGTCGAACTGCTGGCCATGCGCTTGGAGCGCGAAGGCGTTCCGCTCGACGACTCGGTTCGCAAAGACCTGAGTACAATCTCCGCCCTGACGGAACGCATCGAAAAAATCGCCCGCAACTTGCGCAACCTGACCCGCCCGGTCGAGCCCGATTTCACAGTCGTGGACATGCGCGAGTTGCTGAGCTCGGTCGTGGACCTGCTGGAAACGACAACCGGCAGTTTGCGTGGCTTCAGCCGCGACGAGGCAGCCGAGTTTAAGCTCGAACTCGATCTTGATGACAGCGCCTTTGTCATCGGAGATCCGCACGGACTCGAATCGGCCTTCATCAATATGATCATCAATTCGGTTCATGCCATGGAATCCGTCGAACGCGGCGTGCTCACACTGGCCGTGCGGCGCAGCGGTGGTCGCGTCATTGTCTCCGTTTCCGATACCGGAACGGGCATCCCTGCGGATCAGCTCGACAAAATCTTTGAACCCTACTATTCAACCAAAGGCGATCGCGGCACCGGATTGGGTTTGCCGATCATCCGCAATATCGCCGAAATTCACGGCGCCGAATTGAAACTCGAATCACAAGTCGGGGTCGGCACCACCATCACCCTGAATTTCCCGGCCTACGACGAGGCTGCCGTTACAGCATAGTCCGCCGCCTGATTGTGAATCATACAAACCCGTGGTTGCAAGAGGCCGCGGGTTTTTGTATATTTCTTTGCTATGTCCCATGCGCACCATACACCCACAATGACTCACAATAAACTGACTTTTCGCGGCTTAACCCTGCTGCTCCTCGGGCTCGTGACCCTCGTCGGTCAAGCGGCAATCGCCGGACGGATGACCCCGGGACTGGAGGCGGCCTTTAGCAATGCGGCCGAGTCGGAACGTCTCCCCGTGCTGATCTCCTTCTCCCGCCAGCCCGATCTCGTGAGCTGGAATGAGTTCGTGCCTCGCGGTGCCAGCCTGTTTACACCCGAACGGCATGCCATGCTCCTCGATTCATTGCGCAATGTGTCGGCTGCGTCGCAAGCCGAAGTGCGCACGTCGCTCGATATTCTCGCGCGCAATGGCATGATCGAACGCACCGAGTTCCTGTGGATCGCCAATCTGTTGCGCGCTGATGTGACGCGCGCTGGAGCGGAACTGATCGCGAATTTCGAGACCGTGAATGAAATCGGTCTGGACGAATCTGTCGAACTGCTCGCGCCGACGGAAGTCACGCCAAGCACAGGAAAAATGCTTACCGCCGAGGCCGCGCTCGTCGCGATGCGCGCTCGCGACGCGTGGAGCGCCGGCGTGTTCGGTGATGGCGCCGTCGTCGGCGTCGTCGGTCGGCCGTTCGTCTCGTCGCATCCCGCATTGAACGATCGCTACGTCGGCGCCGAGCCGCTCATCGCAAGCGTCTATTGTGACGTCGCCTCCGCGCTGATGCTCGGTACTGCCGTGGGCTGCGATAAGCTAAAAGGCGACACGCTCGGCGTCGCGCCCAACGCCAAGTGGCGACTCTTGCCTCTGCCGTGCGACAATGCGCCCCGCCTGTCCGATGTGCTGCGCGCTCTGCAATCATCGCAAAGCGAATCGTACGACGCGATTCCAGATGTCATTCTGCAGGCCTGGCAAACCGGAGATTCCTGCGCGTCCGCGTTGCCGCAAGCCGCTTGGAGTGCCTTTGCCAATGTCGAACAGCTTGGTTCTATTCTCATTTTCGCCGCCGGGGATCACGGTGATCAGGGTCGCGGATCCGTCATGCTGCCCGCCGCACTGTCCGATCAGCCCCAAACCTTCTTCGCGGTCGGCGCGCTCAACAGTGACGGCAACAGCGTAGACCCGCGCAGCAGTCGCGGACCCTCGCCCTGTGATCGCAAGTCCATCAAGCCGGAAATCACCGCGATTGGAGTCGGCGTGCGTAGTGCGCACGAGAGCGATTTCGTCTCCGCCCGCGGATCGCTGCTTGCGGCGGGATATGTGGCAGGTGCCGTCGCCTTGATGCGGCAGGTCAATCCTGATCTGACTGCCAGCGCCGCCAAAACCACATTGCAATTAGCGGCCCGCGACCTAGGCGTGCCCGGCGAAGACAACGAATTTGGCTACGGTCGTCTCGATATCAACGCCGCCGTCGAAATGTCCGCCGCCGCCAGTGAAACCGGCGTCATCAGCGGCATCGTGCGCTACGGCGGATCGCACATCGTCGGCGCCCGAGTCTATCTGATTTCCACCGTCGGCAGCTACACCGCAACCACCGACCTGCAGGGCGTCTTCCGCTTCGCCCAAGTTCCCGCTGAACACCGCTACGCGCTCTACGTCGCGCGCTTCGGCTACAAGGATTTTGCGGCACCCGACTCCGTCTCCACGTCGCAGCGCAACGACTTCGCCGTCAGCATTGATCTCGAACGCGGCCTCGCCGACGATGCTGAAGTCGATCGCGGCTTCATCATCGGCGTCCCTGAAGACGATGCCACGGCTGGCGTATGGACACGCGGAATTCCGGTCGGTTCAACCGAGCATGGCGATCCCGTGCAAGTCAATGAAGACGCCACCGCCTACGGCAGCTACTGCTTCTTGACCGGCAATGGAGCGGCAACCGGCGAATCCGCCGCGTCGCACGACGTGGACGGTGGGCGCACCACCCTGCGTTCCCCGCTGTTCCGCCTTGACAATTTGGCCGATGCCAAGCTCCGCTTCAAGTATGCCTACTCCAATGATCGCGGCCCGCAAAAAGGCGGCGATTTCTTCCGTGTGCAGATCTCTAACGACGGCGGTGAATCGTGGGTGAATCTGATTCAAACTTCGGTTAGCTCGGATGGCTGGCAGGACGCGTCCTTCAAGCTCGAAGACTTTGTCGCGCCCACCGAAAACATGATTCTCCAGTTCGTAGCCGAGGATTTTGCGCCGCCATCATTGGTGGAAGCGGCGGTGGATGAAATCTTCATCGAAGGCCGACCAGACGCACCCGAACCGCCCAAGAACCTCTCGCTCACACCCACTGATACCGGCGTGCAGTTGACGTGGAACCGCTCCGTCGGCGCAAGCTCGTATAAGATCTACATGGCCGGTGAACCGGGCCGCGTCTTCGCTCCCGAGAACTACTTCACCACAATCGCCGACACCGCGCTGTTTGTCCCCTTCGATCAGATTCCGTTTGATCAGTTCTACTTTCAGGTGACGGCCGTAAAATAGCCCGGCGTCGCCCGAATCCAGATAAGCAAAAAAGCCCGGCTCATTCGAGTCGGGCTTCTTGCGTTGCTATTGCCACTCACAGCGCGCGGGTTGGTCCGGCGGCACGAAGCGGATGAGCATGATCTCCGGCGGCTTGCCCACACGCATCGGCGGGCCCCAATAGCCAATGCCGCACGTCGTCAATTGATAGCCGTCGTTGACCGCATACAATCCGTGATGATAGGAAAACGCCATCTTCGTGAAAATCGTGAACGGAAACATCTGACCGCCGTGCGTATGGCCGCTCACCACCAGATCAAATCCCGCCTCAATGGCGCGATTCACGTCGCCCGTCGCCGGAGTGTGCATCAGAAGTATCTGCACGTCCGATGAGTCTTGCTCAGGAATCAGACTGGCGAATGCCGGCAGCGGTCGGCCCATCGAGCGCGCCGTGCGATCCTCCATGCCCGCCACCAGCACACCGTTCGGCAATTGCGTGTGCTCGTTCATGAGCACCCGAAATCCGCCGCGTTGCATCAGGTCCACGGCGCCCGGCATCCCCACATAGTATTCATGATTGCCCGTCGTGGAAAACACGCCCAGCGGCGCCGCCAACTTGCGAAAACCGTTTGCCACTTCGGGTATCTGTGGCGCCGGAGTGTCGATAATGTCTCCCGGCGCCAGTATCACATCAGGATGCAGCGCCGTGATCTGTTCGCACCAGCGCGCTATGCGAGCTTCTCCGTTGGTATTGCTGGCGTGAAAATCCGCGATCATCGCGATCTTGAAATCGCGCAGCGATTCGTTCCATCGCTTCACGGGCACGTCCACTTCAACAAGCCGCGCCGGGCCTGTCGCCTTGTAGACCCCATAGCCCGTGATCAACACCACAAGTCCGGTCACCGCCAGGAAACTGTAACGGCCAATCGCGCTGTGCAGCTCCATCGTCCAGCCGCCCCATTGACCGGAGATGACCAACACAACCTTGACCAGAAAAAACAGGAACGTGATCCACAGAAACTGCCACATCATCCCCAGCCACACCGACGAAATCCAATCCACGACGTGAGCCAGCGTGCCCGGCAGCTTTGCCTCGATGATGCGGCCGATGATGTAGGATACGGAGAGAAACGCCGCCAGAATGCGCAGCGTCCAGAGCAGAGCGGGGGAGGTGAGTTCTAATGCTGAGACCAGCCGCGAGTACAAGAACCAGTGCAGCAGCCCCATGATCGAAATGACGACCGACAGAAAGATCAGCAAGCGATGTCCATGCGAGTTAGTTGCCTTTGCCTTCCAGCACGGCCACCGGCAGAATCATCTCTTCGAGTGAAACGCCGCCGTGCTGGAAGCTGTCTTTGTAAAGCGATAGGTATTTGTTGTAGTTCGTCGGATAGACGAAGTAGTAGTTCTCTTTGGCGATAATGTAGCCCGTGTTCATGCCCCGCTTCGGCAGCTTGAAATTCTCGGGCGTCTGCACCACAATCGCCTGCCGCTTGTCCACGCGCAGATTGCGGCCGTACTTGTAACGCAGCGACGTCGAGGCTTCTCGGTCGGACACGACTTTCGCGCCCTTCTGCCCGCGAATCGAACCGTGATCGCTCGTCACAATCACCGTCCAACCCTGTTTGGCGAACGACTGCAGAATCTGCCGCAGACTCGAATGCTCAAACCACGCCTTGATCACCGAACGGTAGCCCGCTTCATGCGGCAGCATCTCGCGTAAAATGTCAGAGTGACTTCGGCCATGACCCAACATGTCCACAAAGTTGAACACCATGGACACCAGCTTGCGGTCGAAGTACTGCGAGACCTTCTTGGCGGTGTTCGCGGCTTCTTCGGGGTCGAGTACCTTGACGTAGCGCGCTTCCGGTTCAATTGTTATCCCCAGTCGCTGCAATTGCATGTCCAGCAATTGCCGCTCAAACCGGTTGGAGCTGCCTTCGTCCTCGTCCGCAGATTGCCATAGACCGGGAATCTCCTTGTCTATCTCCGACGGAAACAGCCCGGCGAACAGCGCGTTGCGCGAGTACGGCGTGGCGGTGGGGAGGATGGAGTAGTGAAAATCGCGGGTGACGCGGAAGCTGTCGTAGAGCAGCGGCTCAATCGCCATCCACTGATCATAGCGCATGCAGTCCATCACCAGATAGAGCACCTTCTCACCGGCCTTCAGACGCGGGGCGACGAACTTCTGGACCACGTCTACCGACAGCGGCGGACGCTCGCTCTGATTCCACAGCCAGTTTTCGTAGTTCTTTTCAATGAACTTGCCGAACTCCACGTTGCACTCGCTGCGCTGGCCCTCGAGCGATTGCTTCAGACCGCCGTCGGGCAGGCTGTCCAGTTCGATATCCCACCACGACAGCCGCGCGTGAATATCCGCCCACTCGCGCCAGCCCGGATTGTCCATCAGCTTCAACGTGATCTCGCGGAACTCCTGAAGGTAGTCGCGCGTCGCGATGCGCTGCTCGATGGAAGATTTGTCGATCACCTTTTTCAATGCGACGAGAATCTGCGTCGGATTGACGGGCTTGGTCAGGTAATCGGATATCTTCGCCCCGAGCGCGTCGTCCATCAACGCCTCTTCTTCCGATTTGGTGATCATGATCACCGGCAAATCGGGCCGTTTGGTCTTGATCCGGTCGGCGGTCTCCAGTCCGTCGAGGCCCGGCATGTGCTCATCGAGCAGCACGCAGTCAAACGATTCGCTATCCACTTTCGACAGCGCGTCGTCGCCGCACGTGACGCCGGTTACTTGATAGCCGTGCTGTCCGAGGAACAGCACGTGTGCTTCCAGCAGATCAATCTCGTCGTCGGCCCAGAGAATTTTCTTGATGATTTCGGGCATGTAAGCCTAAGTGTGAAATTTGAAAGATAGGTCCGGCCGCTGGCCGGACGATTCTGTCCAAGCATTTGTTTTTGCGTTCGATTCTAACAATTGTCGGAACGGGAGTCTTGGGGAAACAGTGATTTCACTTTTTGCTTGTGTGCGGATTCACATGCGGTGGGAGAAGTAAAATCGTGGGGCATCGTTATTGAACGATTGGGCAAGAGGTTTGGTTCCCGGACTGAAATGGTGAATGAGGAGCGATTCGCCGAGCCGGGTTAAGGCTTCTGCAGCCCGGCCGGGCTCGCCGCAATGGTATTCTGTACCAACTTCTCAAACATGTTCGCCACTACGGCCACTACAATCGAACAAAAAATAATCATGACACCCAGCATCATGGCTCCGGCGGCATCATCATCGCCGTGATTCAGCATGATGGTGATCTCTTCGACGATGACAAAACCGATTATGGAAAATGCGCAATACTTGATCGTGCGCAGGGCCTTTGCGGAGTTTAGCGTGAAGACTCGGTCTTGGCGAACGTGCCCGAGCAATTTGAAGGCTTGATACAACGCATAGAAGAACGGAAGTGATCCCGCATAAACCAACAGAATGAACGGATCGGAGTACATCTCCCAATTCGTGGCGTGCGCATTCACGCCCTCCATACGCGGTTCCCAAATCAGAAATGCCAGCGCACCAATGGCGGCGAGTACGATGGTGATTTGCAGGAAGATTGTGGAGGGTTTGGTCACGAAGTGCGATGTTCGAGATTAGAACCTAGGTCCGGCCTTGGGCCGGACGACGTGGCACACGACAAGGGGCATCCGCGGCGGATGCCGCCGCGAGAATGAAGTTCAGATAGTTCTCATTCGCGTGAGCAAGTCGGAATCTTGCCATCAAAGCAGCTTCTTGGTCTTGAAGATTTGGATGGTTCATATCAAAGTACTCTTCCGATGTCTTTGAAATGGGTACTAGGAATTCGTGATTCTTCTCGGGGGTTCTTGCCCAGCAAGCTGGGCGCTACGGCGGAGTTGAGCGCTGCGCTGCGATGTTTTAACAGTTATCCTTCACTGCGCCGAGCCTTTGTTCAGAATGACAAGGGCGTGAAATTGTTGTTGGCGTTGTCCGGCCAGAGGCCGGACCCAGGGCTAACTAGTTCTCCACCATGGCTTCACCACCAACCCGCGCTTGACGACGAGCCGCAAGATGAACACCGTCGCTGTCATGCACACGAGCACCGCGATGAGTGAGGCTTCGACGCCGAATTCGCCGCCGGAAATCCATGTGGGGCCGCTGACGGTGCCGACTAACAGGCCTGTCATCGGATGGCCGGAGACCGGCAGGCCGAAGATGCCGCCCTGTGTGAAATTCCATGCGCAGTGCAGGCCCGTGGCAAACCACAAGCGGCCCGTCAACGAATACGCCGCAGCGAGCAGCAAGCCCGCTTCGAGCGCAACGGCAATTGTCGCGATAGCAGTGGCATTCGGATTGGCGACGTGCGCGAGACCGAACAACACCGCTGAGAGTGCAAGTGCGATCCACGTGCCGAGCGACTCTTCCAGAATCCGGTAGATCACGCCGCGTACCAGCAGTTCTTCAAAGAACCCCGCAATGGCGGCACTGAAGGCCGCCGAGAGCACGGTCACAGAGTTCGCTCCGGTCCAATCATAGTGCCCGAAGAGCCACAATAAGAGCATCGTCCCGGAGAACAACACTGCGCCGAGCGCCAGCCCCTTGCCGAACTCGGGAAAGAACCCGAACAGCGAGATTTCCCGCGGCCAACGCCATTCGATTAGCCTGACAAAGAGTAGATAGCCCGCGAAGCCGCAGAGAATTCCCAGGCTGTTGCTGACCAATTCGAAAATGTCGAGGTCGGTGAGGCCGCGCGGCTCGCCGTATTGATTGGCCAGCTCGAGCACCCCCGCAATCGGCAGGGCCACCATGACCATGCCGAGAATGATGCGGGTGAGGGGATTCCTGAGAATCCGGAGGAAGAGGTTGGGTCGGTCCATGTCCATCTGACCGACAAACTCACTTCTTATGTTGCATCACCCAATCCGCCAGCACGCGGTACACCCGGCCCGCGTCCCGGTCGAGCTTGCTCATCGCCCGCACATGTGCTGTGACTGTCTTCTTGTCCCCCCGTACAGCCGGGCCGGTCCACGACCTGCCCATTCCATACTCGGCAAAGTTCCGCAATGTTTCTTGGGCAATCGCCATGACCGCATCAAGGGCCGGTTTTTCCGAGATTCCGACTTTCTTGAGTACCTCGGTCGCCAACGCTATGTTTGCCCCCAACAGAGTGCAAGCCAAAACCGCCGCCGCATGATAGGCCACTCGGTCGCCACCACGTACGACTAAGCTCTTGCCATTACAGGCTTTGACAACCTTGCGACAGGTTCTTAAGCCGCGCTCGTCGCCGTCTATCCCAAAGAACAAGGGAAACCGCGGGTCATACAAGTCTTCCTTTGTGCCCGCGCCGACTTGGCCTGCAAAGCGAGGAAAGGTCATGAACGGATGGCAGGCCGCCACGGTCGCTCCGAGCCGAGCCAAGGGAGCCAGAGGGGTGGTGTCGAGCGTTCCACTGTGGTGCAGAACTGCAATGCGGGACCAGGCGAGGTCCAGCCGCGCTAACTCCTTGGCCAGCGGTGCGATCTGTCCCGTCCCCACCGCCAGCAGAATCACCCCGTGACCCAAACGAATCTCCCCCACCGAGGAGACGTACGGCCCGCCCAATTCCTTTGCCAGCCTGCGCCCGGCCGAACTTCCCCGGCCGCAAACCCCGGCGCAAGTCCAACCGGCGCCGACCAGCCGCCGCGCCAACACCTTGCCGACGGCGCCCGGCCCGATCAAATAGAAATGCTGCTTTGTCATCTTCACAAGGTAGCTTTCCCGACCCGGAAATGCAAGCGAATCAACACCCAACCTTAAGAAACCGAGGGAGTTAGCTTGACTCTCCAGCGAGAAAACCGTACCTTTACGACTTGCTGTGTCAGATTCGTGAAGCACTGTTTGCCCGCCCTGTCGGTCACCCCGGAGGCCTTGTGCTCGGTCGCATTTCTGAGAATACTTGCCGACTTAACATCTACCTGTCGCGGCCCGAAGCCTCGATTCGCGCGTACGCCGCCGATGGATGGGGGTACGGTCAGGTGTCCGACCGCAAGTGTCTCATCATTCAGGAGTCGGCCAGCAAGACGGTCTACGTGCTCGGGGTCATCCTGCCGCGCTACCGAGTTCCCAAAGAAGACCTCGACCTGATTAAACGCGTGCGCATTGTCGAACAGGGTTTGAAACCCGAAGACCACCGCGAGTGGAGCTTCTATCTCGACGACATTGACGACCATACCCGGCGCATGGTCCTCAGCGGGCCGTATGTCGAACCGGGCGCGTTGGTCGCCGGTGATTTGCACTATTAGGGGATAGGCCATGTTCTTCTCGCTTCTCTTTGCCACGCTCCTGACCTCGCTGGCCACCAGTTTTACGGTGGCGCTGCTTTTTCGTAAATCCGTCGGCGGAATTCTCGCACGCATCATGCACGACGAGATTTCCACGGCCTGGCAGCGGTACATCATCTTCGCCGTCATCGTGGTGGGGATCAGCTCCGGCGTCAATCTTTACAAGATTGAGCAGTATGTCCCCGGCGCACAAGGACACTGGATCGAGCAGACCAAACCCGATGGCGACAAAGAGCCCGAATGGGTGCCGCCCGTCCTGAACGACGAAACCTGGACGCTCGAAATCTACCGCACCGTCATCGGCACGATTCAGGGCATCGCCTGGGCCCTGCTGGTCTTCTTCCTCGTCGCGCTCGTCGCGTTTGTGATTGTGCGCGGGCAGGAGATCAGAGCAAAAGTATGAAATCAAGAATCAGAAGTCAAAACCAAATTGCGACTTCGTTCTGTTTTTTGACTTCAGACTTATGACTTTTCATTTACAAATTCCCCCTTCACATAACCCCCTCTCCAGATTCCTATGAAAGGCGTTATCCTTGCCGGCGGTTTGGGCACGCGCATGCTGCCCCTGACCAAGATCACTAACAAGCATCTGCTGCCTGTCTATGACCGGCCGATGATCTATTTCCCGATTCAGACGCTCGTGGACGCGGGGATCACTGAAATCGTTGTCGTCACCGGCGGACAATACGCGGGTGACTTTCTCAATCTGCTCGGCAACGGCAAGGCCTTCGGCCTGAAGCGGATTAACTATGCCTATCAGGAAGGCGAAGGCGGAATTGCCGATGCACTCCGGCTCGCGCGTGAATTCACGGGCGATGACGCGATCTGTGTGATTCTCGGCGACAACATTCTCGAGAATCCCATCAAGGCGCATGTGGATCAGTTCAAGGCGCAGGGCAAGGGCGCGAAGATTCTCCTGAAGGAGGTCCACGACCCGCATCGTTTTGGCGTCGCCGAAGTGGCCGACAACGGCAATGTGCTGTCCATCGAAGAAAAACCGCGCGCGCCGAAGTCCAACCTCGCCGTGATTGGCGTGTACATGTACGATGCGCACGTCTATGAAATCATCTCGACGCTGAAGCCCTCCGCGCGCGGCGAACTGGAAATCACCGACGTCAACAACGCCTACTTGCGCGAAGGCACGCTGACCTCTTCGACCATCGACGGCTGGTGGACGGATGCGGGGACGTTCCCGTCACTGTATCGCGCGTCGAGACTCGTTGCGGAGCAGGTTAAGCCGGAATTGAAGGAGTTTTGGTTTTAGGACATGCCGCCGCGTTTCCGCGTCCGTGACGCAATCAAGATTGTGGAGAATGACGGTTGGCGGCTTGTGAAATTCGTGGGCAGTCATCGTCAGTACAAGCATCCAACCAAATCAGGACGCGTCACGATTCCGGGGCATGAAAACGATGTGCTTCACCCGAAAACCTACGGAAGTATCCTTGAACAAGCGGGGTTGAAATGAAATACCAGAACTTTCTGATCGTCATTGAAAGTGGCCAAAGCAACTTCTCGGCCTATTGCCCTGACTTGCCTGGAGTGGGTTCTACCGGCAAGACCCGCGCCGAAGTCGAGCAAAACATGATGGAAGCGATGCAGCTTCACATTGACGGCACGCGTGAAGACGGATTGAAGATTCCAAAGACCACTTCGAGCGCCGTCATCATGCGCCTTGAAGTGCCCACTCAGGCTGAAGCGAAAAAGCGCATGGCTGAAGTGCCGGGCCCGCCCGCGCCGCGGCGACGCAAAACTAACACTCGTACCTATAGCTCCCGCTAACCATGTCTGAAAAAAACGATACCAACGGCGGCCTGTTTTTTATCGCGATTGCGATTGTGGCTGCGGCATTTATCTTGGGCATCAAGATGGTCGAGATGCGCAAGGCCGGAGATATGATCTCCGTCACCGGTTCGGCCAAGCGGCCCATCGTGGCGGACTTGATCGTGTGGTCGGGCAATGTCACCGCGCAAGAGAACACGCAGCAGGACGCCTACAAGGCTGTGCAGGTGCATGCCGCGCGCGTGCAAAAGTTCTTCGCCGACAACAGCGTGCCGGGCGCCGAAGTCACGATGAAGCCCGTCTCCAGCGAGCAGATTCAGGAATACAACCAGAGCGGCTACTTCACGGGCCGCATCCTCGGTTATCGTGTCAATCAGACGTTTGAAATTCGCTCGCCGCGCGTGGATGCCATCGAAGAGCTGATCAAGAAATCCGATCAGTTGATCAGCGAAGGCGTGCCGTTCACCGGCTGGGGCGCGCAGTACCTTTACACCAAGCTCGCCGATCTACGGATCGAGATGCTCGGTGAAGCGATGAAAGACGCCACCGAACGCGCCCGCGTGATGGCTGAATCGTCCGACAGCAAACTCGGTGAATTGCGCGACGCCAAGATGGGCGTTTTTCAAGTCACACCGCGCAACTCCACCGACGTATCCGACTACGGCTACTACGACACGTCGTCGAAAGAAAAAGATATCACGGCGGTCGTCAAAGCAAGTTACTCTCTCGACTAACCAGCGTGAACGCTGGACCCATTGCCGCTAGCGCGTAACGCTTAACGGTTTCGATCTCGCTAAACAACCCCCCTTTATTCCCCCGCATGTTGCGGGGGGAAATACAGAATGCGCAAAGTTCTTATCACTGGAAACCTCGGCATGCTGGGCAGCGAACTGTCGCTGGCCTGCGAAGATCAGGGGGATGAAGTCGTCGGCGTAGATCTGCCCGACGGCGATATCACCAGCCGCGAGCGTCTACTCGGTCTGATCGGCGAAGCGGATCCCGAGTTCATTTTTCATTGCGCCGCCTTCACCAAGGTGGATCAGTGCGAAACGGAAATCGCGACCGCCATGCGCGTGAACGCCATCGGCACGCAAAATGTCGCGCTGGCCGCCGAGTCGCTCGGCGTGCCGATGCTATACATTTCGACCGACTACATTTTTGACGGCACGAAAGAGGGCGCATACGACGAATGGGACGCCGCGAACCCGCAGAGTGTCTATGGCAAGTCGAAGTATGCCGGCGAGTGTTTCGTGCGGCAACTCTCGCAATGGCACTACATCGTGCGCGTTTCGTGGCTGATCGGCAAGCACGGACCGAACTTCATCGAGACCATTTTGAAGCTGGCGCGCGAGCGCGATGAGCTGCGCGTCGTCAATGATCAATTTGGATCGCCGACGTTTGTCACGGATCTCGTGCCGGAACTGCTGCGCTTGTCAGAGAGCGGCGCCTTCGGAACGTACCACATCACGAATCGCGGCGTCACGACGTGGTACGACTTGGCGAAAAAGGCGCTGGAATTGCGCGGCGTCACCACGCCGATTCTGCCGTGCACGACCGCCGATTTTCCCCGTCCCGCACCGCGCCCCAAGAATTCGCAGCTTTCCGCGATGCTCTATGATCTTGCGCTGGGCAACGACATGCCGACGTGGGAACAAGGGTTGAAGGACTATTTGCGCGGATGATCGCTCTGCTGAAACGTGTGGCGCGCTCCCACCCTGAGTTCGAGCGTGCGGCGCGACGTTTGGTGAGTTTGCGCTATCAGATCGCGTTACGGCACTTGCGGGGAGTCGGAGTGGAAGTCGGCGCGCTGGATCTGCCGCTGTTTCTGCCGCGCGGCGCGCGTGCGTATTATCTCGACCGCATGACTCCGAGTCAGCTTCTGGAACACTACCCGGAGCACGCCGGACGCCCTTTGCACGTGTCGTTCGTGGCCGATGGCGAAACCATGGCCTGCGTGCGCGATGAAGCGCTTGATTTCCTGATCGCCAATCATGTCATCGAGCACACGCAGGACCCGATCGGGACGCTGAAGACGTTCTGCGCGAAACTCAAACGCGGCGGCGTCATCTACCTGGCCGTGCCCGAGCTGACGAAGACCTTCGACCACAAACGCACGCCCACGACGTGGGAGCATCTGCTCGCCGATCATCAGGATGGGCCGCAGCATTCACGCCTGCAGCACTATATGGAGTGGGCGACGCTTGTGCAGGACCGGTCGGGCACGGACGCCGAGAGATTCGCCGCCGAGCTTGAAGCCGCCGACTACTCAATCCACTTTCACTGCTGGACGTGCGCGGACTTTGCCGCGTTCATCGCCCGGCTGTCCGAAACGCTGCCGCTGCGCGTTGTGGAACAACGCAGTTGGCGCAACGAGAACATTTTCATTCTGCAGAAACCCTAACTTCCGAAACTGACACATGATTCAAGGCGTTGTTACGAAGAAATTGCGGCTGATGCCCGACGAACGGGGCCGCTTGATGGAAATTTTGCGATGCGATGATCCCGACTATCTGACCATCGCGCAGGTGTACATGACCACCAACTACCCCGGCGTGGTCAAGGCGTGGCACTTTCATAAGAAGCAGTCCGATCAAATGACGTGCGTCAAGGGCATGGTCAAGGTCGTGCTGTTCGACGCGCGGGACGATTCGCCGACGAAGGGCGAAGTCAACGAGTTTTTCGTGGGCGAGTACAATCCGATGCTGATCGTGATTCCGCCGGGCGTTTATCACGGCTGGAAGTGCATCAGCGAGCACGAGAGCGTCGTGGTGAATTGCCCCGACCAGCTTTATGACTATCAGAATCCCGACGAACACCGAGCTGCGCACGACGATCCGAAGATTCCGTACAACTGGGATATTGTGTTTAAATAGACCGTGCCCGATCTCAAGACTCTTAATTCGCAATCGTGGGACGACCGTCTCGAAGCGCGCGCGCATACGTATCAGTTGCGCGGGCGCTTTCGCTTTGCGCATGAACACGTCGTTAAGCATCAGCCGAAGCGCTGGCTGGATATCGGGACGGGCAACGGATTTCTGCCGCACGTCACGCGCGAGGAACTCGACGGCGTGCATGTGACGGGGACGGATTTCGCCGAGAACGCGCTGGCGCAGGCGCAAGGGTTGGATCACAAGGTGCAGAATGACATTGACCGTGACGGCCTGCCGTTCGCCAATGCGAGTTTTGATTTTGTGACGTGTCTTGAGGTGCTTGAGCATCTGGTGTTTCCCGAGCATGCGCTGAATGAAATTTCACGCGTGCTTGAGCCGGGCGGCAAGGTCGCGCTGACCGTGCCGAACATTCAGCATGTCGAGTATCTCGGTCAACTCGTGCGCGGCAAGATGCCCGGCCCCGCGGCCGACACGCGCCACATGAGTATCTTCACGCACAAGTTCATCGCCAAGCTGTTTGAGGCCTCAGGCCTTAAGGTCATTCATCCCGGCGGCGTGGACGCGTCGCCCGAGTGGCTGGCGAAAGTGTCGCCGAAGTATTTGTGTAAGACGATTGCTGTGGTGGGGGAGAAGAGGTGAGGTTGGAAGGGACGGTATGATTGCTCGCAACACCATTCTCTCGCACCATGAGATGTGCCAAAATGAGTTTGGTAGAATGTTGCAAGCTGGAATGCACTTTCGGCCGAATGGCCGGACGAGTATTTTCTTGATGAACACCCGAGGAAATGCTCCATATCGGGATGAAATCGAAGATGGCGGTCGAGCCCTGATTTACGAGGGGCATGACGCCGCTCGAAACACAGTTGATAAAGATCCCAAAGAAGTTGACCAACCAAGCGTGAGGCCGAGCGGAATTCTCACGCAGAATGGGCTATTCTATCGTGCCGCTGTGTCATTCAAGAATGGGCATTCTGCGCCGGAAATCGTTCGTGTGTATCAGAAGATCTATGATGGCGTCTGGGTGTTTAATGGCAGCTTCAAGCTGGTTGATTCGTGGCTTCAATACGACGGAAGACGAAATGTTTACAAGTTTCGCTTGGAACTTGTTGACGACTTGGATCAGCACGATTTGACAGCAGACGAGCTCACACATTCGCGACTAATTCCTACGGCTGTAAAAGCGGAAGTCTTTAAACGCGACAAAGGGCAGTGTGTACTTTGCGGAAGCAAGGACAATCTCCATTTTGATCATAACCTGCCGTTTTCACGAGGTGGCACATCGCTGCTTGCCGAGAATGTTCAACTGCTTTGCGCGCGTCACAATCTTCAGAAGAGCAATAAGATTCAATAATAACAATTCATGAACCACCTCCTTATCACCGGTGGGGCCGGGTTTATTGGCTCCAATTTTGTGCGGCATATGCTTCGGAAGTATCCGCACTTGAAGATTACGAATTTAGATGTGCTGACGTACGCGGGGAATCTTGATAACCTGAAGGATATCGAGAACGATCCGCGCTATCGGTTTGTGCAGGGCGATATTTGCGACCCGGTGAAGGTTGCCGAAGCGATGGACGGCTGCGATGCCGTCGTGAACTTCGCCGCCGAGACGCATGTGGACCGCTCGATTCACGCGGGCGATCTGTTCGTGATGACGAATGTCAAGGGCGTCTATGTGCTGTGCGAAGAGGCGCGCCGCCGCAAAGTCGAGCGCTTCCTGCACATCTCGACGGACGAAGTTTACGGTTCGCGGCTGGAAGGCTACTTCAAAGAGACCGACAATCTCTTTCCGTCGTCGCCGTATTCATCCGCGAAAGCCGGGGGTGAGTTGCTCGCGCGCTCGTATTTTGTCACGTATGGTTTGCCGGTATTGATTACGCGCTCGTCCAATAATTTCGGACCGTTTCAGTATCCCGAGAAGCTCGTGCCGCTGTTTGTGACCAACCTGATCGAGAATAAGCCCGTGCCCGTCTATGGCGACGGCAAGCAGGTGCGGGACTGGCTGTTCGTTGAGGATCAATGCGACGGACTTGATCTCGTCCTGCACAAGGGCGAGGTCGGCGAGATCTACAACTGCGGTTCGCACAATGAAGAATTCAACATTGACGTCACGCACGCGATTCTAAAGCTGTTGGGTAAGGGGCATGATCTCATCACCTATGTGCAGGATCGCCCCGGCCATGACCGCCGCTACGCGGTGGACACCGACAAGATTCAGAAGCTCGGTTGGGTGAAGAAGCACAACTTCCAGCAGGGGCTCGAGAAGACGGTGAAGTGGTATGTCGAGAACGAAGCGTGGTGGCGGGCCATCAAGCAAAAGCAGGCCGATTACAAGGCGTGGATGGAGAAGCATTACAAACCGCTGGAAAGCAAATGAGGTAAGTGATGCGCAGCGCCTGCGCCGTTGCGGTTGCAATATTGTTCTGTTCGTTTGCTATTCAGGCAGTAGCTTCGCCGAGATTGTTCATCGAAGCCGAGGCGGCTGCAACCAATCCGCTGGATGAGCAGGTCATTCGTGTAGGCGTTCAATCGCCCGGCTTGCGATTGTTCGCGGGATGGTATCGCTGGAGTGTTGACGAGGATGTGGATTCGCCCGGCTGGTACAGCGAAGGACAGAATAACATCATGGCAGGCGCGCACTGGTTCACGACCAGAAACCCTGTGGCCGTGGTCGTTCCTTGCATCGGCGGCGGTGTATTACTCGGTCTTCGTGACACACAGTTCTATTCATGGAACTACGACTACTCGCAAGGTGAGCCTCGGCTCTATTTGGAAGAACGACCCGTTGACGAGACTGCGGCGCTGGGATTCTTTGCCGACACCGGACTTCGATTCAGGATTCGGCCCACGAACTTGATGCTGTCGGCGAATCTCCATTGGAGTCTCTCGACGTGGAGCCGCTCCACGACACAGTCAGACGCCTACGATTTTGAGAAGATTGAAGAGCAGGTGGCGATGCTGACCACTTCGCTGATGATCGGAGCAGCTTACCGGTTCTGAGCGCTCGACAACACGGTATAAAACAAGAAGCCGCAAACACGACCCTCGTGCTTGCGGTTTTCTTATTTTTCGCGGTACTCTATTACCGCGAGGACGCCCTATATTCCGGCGGGGAACCGCGTTCGTCAGGCCGGAGGCCTGACCCAGGTTAATCCCCGCGCGGTGGTAGTTTTTCGTTACAATTGATGCGCCGTGACGTCGCGCGGATGGCGCAGACTCTCCTTAGCGATGGACTCCCAGCGCGCGACGCGGCGGCAGGTCTCGTCAATCAGCGTGGCAAGCTGTTCCATGTCTTCGAAGGGCTTGAGCAAGTAGTCGCTGGCGCCGCGCTCGACACACTCGATGCACTTCTGAATCGTCGTGTAGGCCGTCATCATGATGACTTGCACGGTCGGGCGCGCGGTCTTCACGCGCTTCAGGAGTTCGAGCCCCGTCATCTGCGGCATGTTAATGTCCATCAGCACGACGTGGAATTTCTCGAATTCGATTCGTTCGAGCGCTTCAATGGGGTTGCTGCACGTCGCTACCTCGTAGCCGCGCATGGTCAAGAAAGTTTCGAGCGACGAGAGGATGAGCTCTTCGTCGTCCACGATCATAACTTTGTAAGACATGATTACTCCTATGTAGTGACGGGCGACCCATCGTGCCGCCGCAGCTTGATGTAAAAGGTGGCCCCTTCGCCCGCCCGGCTGCGTAGCGTCAAATCCCCGCCGAACCGGTGCATCATATCGGTCGAAATCGAAAGCCCCAGACCCGTCCCTTGGCCTTGAGGTTTCGTCGTGAAGTAGGGGCGAAAAATCTTCTCTTGCAATGTGGCCGGTACGCCGGGACCGTTGTCCGAGACCGACAGAATCACTTCATCCGGATTGACGGCTTCACAGCGAATTTCCACGCGCCCGGGTGAGTTGCCGCGCGCCTGCGGTTTGGCCTCGTCGAGTGCATGCACGGAATTCTGCAGGAGATTCACGAGCACTTGGCTCAGGCCCGTCGCCGACGCGGTTACCCGCGGGAGATCGGCGGGCAGATTGAGCACGATGTCACACTTGCCGCGCGCTTCGTGACGCACCAGAAGTTCAGCTTCTTCAACCACGGCCTTGACATCTACGGCATCCAACTGACCGTCGTCCTGCCGTCCGAACGCCTTCAGCGTTGTCAGCACGGCTTCAATCCGGCGACTGGCCATGTCCACGGCGCCAATCGCTTCGTTCATCTTGGCGATGAACTGTGGCGCCGGCAGATTGCCGAGCTTACCACCCATGACTTCGGCCGCTTGCGAGATGACGGGCTTGATCGCCTCGAACATCATCTTCAAGTTGGCGGCGTTCACGCGGCTGAAGGTATTCGGATTCTGAATTTCATGCGCGACGCCGACGGAGAGATTGCCGATCGTCGCCAACCGTTCACGCCGCGCCTCGACCAGTACCGCCTGTTCGTCGGCCGTGATGTCGCGCAAGTCCACGAGGAAATGCTCAGGGCTATGAACGAGTTGAGTCAGTTCACCCGTAAACAGCCGATCACTGGAGCTGATGCGCTCTTTGACGCGAAACCGTTTGCGGCCGCTGCGTACGCACTGTTCCAATTCGTGCACGAGATGCGGCAGAGGCGTGTCGCCGTCAACCGGTAATCCCGCCAGCGCGAGACCTGAACCCAGCGAGCGCCCGAGGGCTTTTTTGCGAAATTCGGGATCGGTGATATCCAGCGTCGTGGCCAGATTCCGATTCACCTTCCAGAGCGTCAAATTGCGGTCCACGACAAAGAGCGCATGCGGGAGCGAGTCGAGAATCTCGTGCTCGCGCTTCATCACTTGCCGCTCGAGCCGCGTGACTTTTATCAACTGCAAGAGCTGCCCGACGTGCTTCGTGCACTCGACCGGATCCAGCACTTCGTCAGAATCCGTCAGGATAAGATTGGGGTAGTCATTGGCAAGCTGCGTTGAAATCACCACGGCTATGGGATGAATCCGACGCGGTATGCGTAATGCGTAGAGAATCTCTTCGAGCGTAAGCTCATCATCGAGACTGTCTATCCATAACACCTCGGGGTCAAAGTCCGCGACCAATCCCAGGGCGACCAGGCTGCTGCGGACAATTCGCACTTCCAGGCCCAAGTCGTGGACTTGGATCGGCGCGGTCGGCCCGCTGGCATGCGCGGCCAACCATAGCACTCTTCCCAAAGATGTTGGCTGCTCGGTGTCGTCGGTCAGTCGGGGCGTGGCAATGCTCTCAAACACAGTTCACATTCATATTTGCTTAAGACCAGATTCACCTGTGCAAGGAAAGTGCCACGCGAAAATGACCGCAGGATGCCTCTGTCCGCCTCCTCACTCGTCCGTCATGTTTGACGGCATTTTGATTAAACACTTGATATTGTGTGATTTCTGCAATGATGAGCGATGGCAGGTGCTGTGGATTCCTCAGCAGTTTAGCTTGACCCGTGCCCATTGGTGGCCTATATTGGGGCGCTCCTGGGCTAAACGCACTAATGTCCGCCTGAAGTGCTGGGAACAATTGCAGTTCCTGATGGGTTTCTGCTTCAGTCCAGCTCTGCGGACACCCCAAACTGTCCCAACCGAGGTCTCGCTGTATGGTCACGCGGGCAAAAAAGACCCCCTCGAAAGCACCAAAATCTCCCAAGTCCAAGGCAGCCGCCCCCAAGCCGGCCGCCCAAGGAGCCACGCGTCCCAAGCCTGCCAAACCGGCCAAGAGCCCCATGCCCGTTAAGAAAACTCCGGCGAAAGCCACCAAGACTATAAAGCCCAAGAAGACCGCCGCTCCGATTCAAGCCGCCGAGCCGATCGTGGAGCTTGCCGAGCCATTGGCCGAACCGATGCCGCCGATCAAGAAGGTCGTTGCCAAAACTGAACCTGTTGCCGTCGAAACCGCGAAGCCTGCCAAGCGGAGCCGCAAGGCCGCTGAGGAGCAGGATGCCGTTGAAACCGAAGCCGCGCGCACCGTGAAGAAGAGCGCGCGCGACGCCAACGACGACGAGGATGACGACGAAGAGACGCCGGGTGTGGAGGCTGCCGATGGCGACGATGAGCGCGACGACGATGAAGAGGACGATGGCGACGACGATCGCCCCTCGCGGCCCCGCAAGGCGGATGGTGGAAAACGCGGTGGACGCATGCGGAAGCGCAGCGCTACCGAGGAGTTTCTGGAAGAAGATATGGAAGTGACGGAGGAGGTCGAGGATGTTGAGATTCTCGACGACCTTGATCCGTTCTCGGCCACGCTGATTCTTGATCCGGATTTGCCCGGACCGCCGCCTGCACCAACGGCTGCCGCACCGCTCCCGCCGCGCCCGAAGCGGTTAGCGCCGCGCATGCAAACGTGCATCGAGTGCGGACAGCCGCACGGTTGGCTGTCGGTTGAGCGCGTGTGTTTCAACTGCCTGAAGAAACGTGTCGCCGCGCGCAAGCGTGAGGAAGACTATTCCGGTTACGGCGGCGTGGACGAAGGCGGCGGGGACGACGAATACTAGGTTCATCGCGATAAATTCAAAAAGCCCACTCATGCGAGTGGGCTTTTTGCGTTCATGACTAGTCAACTAACTCTATCTTACGCAACGGGCGGCATCCCTGCCGCCCGTTAAGACTTATCTGCGCCGGTTGGCCATGCGGCCGTGGGCGACGCCTTGATGGCATTGAATGCACCTTCGTTCACCCACGTGATCGGGCAGCGTGTTATTGACCAGCGTCTGATGACACTGCACACAATTGTCGGTTACAATGTCTTCGCCTGATTCTTTCAACCGCATCAACTGCGGATCGCCGAACGTGAAGACGTAGGAGTGCCGCGCGCCGTGCTCCACCTTTGTCGCGTACTTGCCCACGAAGTCGTGCGGAGTGTGGCACTCATTGCACGTGACGTTCCGGTGACTCGACACCCGCCAGCCGTCGTACGCGTCCTTCATCACGTGACAGTTCATGCACGCCCGCGGATCGTCCTGCAAATACGAGTAGGCCTTGCTGTAGTACACCGTGTATGCGCCGATCGCCAGGAACGCGCCGAGCAATACCGCCGTCAGGGTGACCAGAGTGTTCGGGGGTTTCATGTGGCGCCTTTCGCTTAGTGCGTCAGCGCGGCAACTTCGAGCTTACCGTGTTTGGCCAGCAGTTTGGTCGCAGCGAGTTCCGCCTGCCGCGCATAGTCAATCGCATCACCCAGCATGCGCGTAGCCTCTTGCGGCGCATGGAAGCCCATCGAGTTCTCGGCTGAGACAAAGTCCCAGCGAATGTGCGACTTGCGATGGAGTTTGCGGCATTCGGCCAGCTCTTCATCCGTTGCGCCGGCGTCAATCGCGGCCTTGATGGCGTCAATGGCCGCAATCAGCGCCACCTCCGAGCGATCCATCAAATTCCACGTGCGGTCCTGAATCTCGCGAATGCGCTGAGCCATCTCCGTCTCGCTCTCGCGGTGGCAGGTCAAGCAGGCGTTGGTCAAATTCATGTACGGAGAACGAATCCAGTGGTCGGTGACCTTAACCGAGCCGTCGCGCGTGTAGGGCATATGACAGTCGGCGCAGCCGACGCCGCCGCGCGAATGAATGCCCGCGCTCCACATCTCGTATTCGGGATGCTGCATCTTGATCATCTTCGCGCCCGTCTCCGCGTGCACCCAGTCTGAGAAGCCGATCGAGTCGTAGTAGGCTTCAATCGAGTCAATCGAAAGCCCCTTGTCCCACGGGAAGGTTACGTACTTCGTTTCCTTCGGCCAGTAGTATTCCACGTGGCACTGTGCACAGGCGTCGGTGCGCTTCAGGTTCTGATCGTGCGCTTTGATGTCAATTCCACGGCGCGTCTGCGCTTCGATGTACGCCGGACGGCGCACCACAAGCTCCATGGTCTCCGAATTGTGGCAATCGCCGCAGGAAATCGAATGCTTGAAACCGTGCTTTTCGACGAGCTCCGTCACCGGCGTCTGGTAAAACGCTTCAGCGCCGTGCTCTTCAATGAACAGCGGTACCTGTGGGCTCTTGCAGGTCATGCACGAGCCGGGCTTCTTGTCGCCCAGCCGTTTGATGTTCAGCATGTCCGGCATGGCGTTCATGTGTCCGCGTTCTTCGTTATAGTCCACGCTGAACGGATAGCCCGCGAACAGGCGTTTCATGCGTGGGTCCTTGTCGAGTTTGGAGATGGACTCGGAACCGCCATAGCGGGCGTAGGGACTGATTGTCGCCAGTTCCGAGGTCTTCATCGTCTTCATGTACGCGGCATATTCGCGCGGGAAGTTCACTCTCCACTTCTCAGGATCGGGTTCGCCCCAGGCGATTTCCTGCGTCTTGATATATGAATAGCGGGATTCCTGCTTTTTTTCAAAGATGTCAGTCAGCAGCCAAAGGAGCACCAGGACGCCCACCAGACTGATGACGAAGATGAGCAGGGTCGAAGCCCCGCCGTGTGATAACTTGTTTTTCTGCATGAATTGGGTTCTCCTCTTAGGATATCATAATTTAGCACCGGGCCATCTGGGAATCAATAGGCCGTGATCTTGACATTTTTGGCCTTAATTGCTGAATAAACTTAATTTAAGATTTATAAGTCCAAAATCAGGAGGCGCAATATTGTTCTTAATCGCACGCTATTGCACTCATTTTGATGGGGGTTGCTTCTTTGGCCTAATGAGTGTAGATTCAGAGTCTGTAATTAAACCGCTGCGGAAGGAGGTGAGTCTAAGCCATGACATTTGTCAAAGCCCGAGATGGGGAACCGATGGAGCGCCTTGTGCGCCGTTTCCAAAAAGCCTGCGAGAAATCCGGTGTCCTCTCCGAACTCCGCCGCCGTCAGTTCTATGAAAAGCCCAGCGAAACCAATAAACGCGAAGAAAGCCAGACCAAGCGCAAGATCCGCAAAATCAACCGCATACTTCGTAATCGCTAAGCTGCCGTCCGTTTTTCCGTCTCGCCCGTACAGCCGTCTGTCCGGGCGATTTTTTTTGTCCTAAGGTTGCGAACAAACAAGCGCTTGGCTATCTTCTTGGCATGACTACTGGTTTGCATCTCCTCGACTATCTGATCATCTTTCTGCTCATCGGCTTCGCGATCGGCGGCGTCAAGCGCGGGCTTATGTTCGAATTGATGGTTACGATCGGCCTCGCGACCAGTCTGACCTTGACGCTGGTGTTCAGCGAGCAGCTGCAAGGCCTGGCCGGGCGCTTCGCCGCGCCCGGGTGGGAGTTGCGCTGGGGCTCGGGACTCGTGTTCCTGCTGTTCTTCCTCATCATCTATCTCATCTTCGCCTACTTCGGTCACCGCCTGCACCAATGGATTGACGGCACGAGAGCCAAGTGGCCCGACCGGATCCTCGGCCTGTTCGGCGGCATCGCCAAGGGAATCTTCCTGATCGCCGCGCTGGTGCTCGTCATTCAGTGGGCTGACGCGAGCGGACAGATGCGCACGTTCATGAATAAGTCCAAGCTGATCCGTTACGGCCGCGACATCGCCTTTGACATCACGCATTGGGAGTCGCGCGAAAACCGCGAATGGGTGTGATCGGCGAAGAGACTATTCACGCCCTCGAATGGGAACGCGTGTTGCAGATTGCGGCGGAACTGGCCGCTTCGCCACTGGGTGCGGAGCGGCTTTTGACACTCGAACCACCGCTTACACGGCAGCGCGCCGATTTGCTGTTGACGCGCACGCAGGAGATGGTGCGGGTGCTGACCGAGACGAACGGCGGCCTGCCGATGGACGGCTTGGCGGATATCCGCGAAGCGCTGTCGCGCGCGAGTATCGAAGGAGCGAGCCTCGATCCGCTCGACTTGCGCAAGATCGCCGAGACACTCACGTGCATCAACCGTGTGCGCGCCCAACTCGCCAGCCGCGCGAGCTACCTGCCCGAACTCTCCGGCCTCGCGCATCGGTTGTGGGATCACGGCCGCATCGCCAAGCAGATCGAAGGGGCTATTGATTTGAACGGCGATCTTTTCGACGACGCTTCGCCTGACCTTAAGCGGCTGCGGCAGGAGCGCCGCCGCGAGAGCAAGCATCTTGAAGATCGTCTCGGTTTGATCATGCAGAAGTGGGCCGATCAAGGTTATCTGCAGGACAGCGTGGTCAATTATCGTGACGGGAAACTGGTGTTGCCCGTGCGCGACGACGCCAAGCACAAGGTACAGGGCGTGATGGTGGACACCAGCGCGTCGGGAGCCACGGTGTTTTTGGAACCGGTCGAGACGCTGCCGATATCGAATAAATTGCGACAGCTCGAACTTGAAGAGAAGCGCGAGATTCACCGGATTCTGCTCAAGCTCACGGCGCTGGTGTTCGCACAGCTTGAGGAGATTGCGCTGTCGCTCGAGCTGATGAGCGAACTCGATGAACTCTACGCGCGTGCGCGGCTGGCGCTGCGCTGGGAAGGCGTGGCGCCCGAACTCAATGATCACGGCGTCGTCCGGCTGTGGCGCGCGCGGCATCCGCTGCTGCTCGAGCGCGTGCGCGAACGCAAGCTCGCCGAAGTTGTGCCGTTGACGATCGAAATCGTGCCGCCCGTGCGGTCGGTTGTGATCTCCGGTCCCAATGCCGGCGGAAAGACCGTTGCGCTGAAGACCGTCGGGCTGTTGAGCCTGCTGGCCAACTCCGGCTTCTTCATTCCGGCGTCGTCGGGCAGTCAGATGTGCCACTTCGCCACGGTATGGGCCGATATCGGCGACGCGCAATCGCTGGAAGGCGATCTCTCGACTTTCACCGGGCACGTCGCGCGACTGCGCAAGATGACTGAAGACGACGCACAGCCGAAGCTCTTGCTCGTGGACGAAATCGGATCCTCCACTGATCCGGCGATCGGAGCCGCTTTGGCGCAGGCTACGCTCCTCGAGTGGACCGGACAGGGCGCGGTCAGCGTGGTCACCACACACCACGGCGCGTTGAAGGCCTTTGCCCATGAAACCGAAGGGCTGGTCAACGGCTCGATGGCTTTTGATGAGCAGAGTCTTGTTCCTACCTACCTATTTCGCGAAGGACTGCCGGGCTCGAGCTATGCACTGGAAATTGCTCAGCGGGTCGGCTTCCCGGAACGCGTGCTGAAACGCGCGCGCGGTTTTCTGGACCGCGGTGCGCTGGGTCTGGAAGAGCTTGTCAGCGAGCTTTCGCGCAAGATCGAGGAGTACGAAAAGCTGCGGCAGGAGTCCGATCTCAAACTCAACCAATACGAAGCGCTGGCCAAGCTCTATGAAGAGCGCACCGAAGAACTCAAACGCATCAAAGCGCAGGCGCGCAAGCAGGCGCTGGCCGAAGCGGAGCAGTTGATTGACGAGTCGCGCGTGGAAATTGAGCAGTTGGTCAAAGTCATCAAAGAACAGCAGGCCGAGCGCGCGTCCGTGCAGGCTGCACGGGACAAACTGCGCGAATTATCAAGCAAAGTTTCCGCGGAGCAGAAGCGTGCCGACAAGGATCTCGCGGTACCGCAGCCCGAGCGCAACCGCCCGACCGTGATCGAAGCCGGTTTGCGCATCGCAGTAGACGGGGTGGAGGGCGACGGCGTCGTCACCAATCTTAAGCGCGGCGGCAAGCAGGTTGAAGTCGAGATGAACGGCGTGCGATTGTGGTTTGACTCCGCGCGGCTCTACATCCCGCCGCTGACGATGAAGAAGAAATCGGACAAGGTCAGGATCAATGTCATGCTCTCGGAAGAGCGTATCACCGGTGAACTGGATTTGCGCGGTAAGCTCGGCGACGAAGCCGTGCCGATCATTGACCGCTATCTGACCGTCGCGTCGTCGCACCGCTATCCGTCGGTCAAGATTATTCACGGCAAAGGCACGGGCGCACTGCGCGTGCGAGTCCGGGAGTTCTTGCAGCGTCACCCGCTCGTGAAGCACATGCACGACGGCGGCGCGAATCAGGATGACTTCGGCAGCACGGTGGTGGAGTTGTATTAAGCGGACACTGCCGCTGGAGAATGAAAACGGGCGACCCTGATGGGTCGCCCGTTTTGCGTTCCGCCGAATTGCCGGCGGATTACTTCAGGTACAGCAGCTTGGTTGTCGCAATCGTTGCGCCGCTTGTCGCCCGCACGAAATACAGGCCCGCCGCGCCCGTGGGCGCCCATTGCAAGCGATGCGCGCCCGGCGTGAGGTTGGCGAGGTTGGTTGCGTACACTTCACGGCCCAGCACATCGGTAATCGTTACTGCGATTTCACGCGAACTGCCGACGGCGAATTCAATCGTCGCCACGCCGTTGAACGGATTCGGATATGTATTCACGAGTTCAAAACCCTGCGCCAGCGGCAGCGGGCGGTCATCGGCGGCCGTGCCCATGATGTCGGAGACGTATCGCGGTGTGATCTGATAGCCATCCGAGTACGGCGAGGAGTCGTCGAACTGCGTGAGAATGCCGCGCACGGTGAACGCGCCAGCCGGTTCGCCGGCTTGCCACACACCCGTGTCGCGATCAATGCGCAGGCCAACTGTGCCGTTGCCATCAGTAATGGTCAAACTGGCATTCTGCGTCGGACCCGTCGGCCAATCTCCGTCCACGATTGTGACGTTGCGCATCTCGATCAACATGCCTTCAAATGCTTCAAAAGCCGACGCGCCGGTCAGCACCAGCGGTTCGACTTCCGCGTTGCCTTCCAGAACGTCCACACGGAAAGAGCAGTTGCCTGCGCCCGAGGAGACGATTTCCGTTAAGCCGTTGAAATTGCTCACCCAGCCGGAGACTTCGACGCAGTCGCCTTCCGCGATGCCTTGCTGCACGCCACCGCCGAACACGTTGACGCCCGCGTTGTCATCTTGCACAAAGAAGCTCGACGTCGAGTCGTCCACGACGTAGTTATTGATGTTCACCACGCCGCGCACTATGACGAATTCGCCGTTGAGTTCCGGTACGCCGTTGCCGTCGTTAGCGCGCACATCTTCCAACATCGCGTTGATTGGTTCGCACGGTTCGCCGCTGTTCGGCGCGCCCGGGGTCTGCGTATCCGACGCCACCCAGTCCGTTGCGTTGTGGTCGGTGTCTGTGTGATCGGGAATACGAGCGAGCACTCGGTTCAAACCGCCGGATGGGAACGGATCGGGAGCGTTGCCGCCACCTTCGCCGTCACACGACTCGGCCGCGGCGCATTCGCCGTAACAAAGATGATCAACCGTCTGACCGCTGTTATTTACAAGATCCAGACCGTCGCATTGCGGACCACCCGTGCCACCGGCGTTCTGAAAATCGTGCGGTGCCACCTGATCCACGCCGGGAACGCTCGCGCCGCCGACGACGTAATAGCCGTCATCCGGAATCGTGCCGGTTAGATTCACAGTCAAGTGAATAACACCGCCGTTGCCGTTGATATTCACCAGCGACCAACCCGCGAGATTCGTGCCCGCGGGCCCGTAAATTTCCGTGTACATGATCGCCGTGTCATCCGTGCCCTGCGTGTCGTAGAGCAATTCGTTAATCATGACCTGCCCGAACGCCGTCGTGGCCAGCAGGCAGAGCAGCACAAGTGCTTTCAATTTCATGGTACGTGTCTCCGATTTATGTGATATGTTCAGAAGTTGTTGCCGTTGTTTAACTGCGATCGAGGAACTGCCAGCGACCGTCCAGCATCGGACGGAGCGGCGAATGCGACTTGATATACTCGATAATCGCGTCGCGCATGTAAACGCCCGATTCGACGGCGGCCTGACTGCGCAGTTCGGCGAGCTTTTCCATTCCGGAATTGCCTTCGAGCAGATAGTCCGTAGTCACCAGACGATACATTTTGTCGGCCTGATAGGGCGCGCCGCCGATGTCCAAGCCAACGATGCGGTCGCCGCGTTCGCGGGAGCGATCTACCTTGACCTTCATGCCGCCTACATACAAACCGCTGCCGCCGTATGCGACTTTGTCTTCGAGCAGGTCCTTGATGAATTTCCCGGAGACTTCCACCGAGCCGAGCGTGTTGTCAAAGGGCAGGATGTTAAACACATCCTGCGGCGTCACGTTGCCCGCCGGGAGGTCGGTGCGCACGCCGCCTTTGTTCGTCAGCGAAATATCACCCTTGAGCCGCCACAGCAGGGCGTCGCAGACCAAATTGCCAAGCGCCGTTTCGCCTTCGCCGATGCGCGTGATCGGCTGCTCGGCCACGCCGATACGCTCGTTGAATCCCACCTCGACACGCGCCACCACCGTGTCAATGCACTCGGCCACCTGACGGTCGCGGGGGAATTGATCGGAGAACAATGTAATCAACGTGCTCTCGTCGGAGAAGTTCTTCCAACCGAGAAGCTGTCCGGTCGCCAAGTCAAACTCAAACTCCACGGCCATTAGATTGGTACCGCGGCCATACCCTTGAAAGCAAGGCGTGTGCGTGACAGGATCCACCCACGGTTCGACATAGCCGACGTGAATATCCCCCGCGAACAGTGCGTCAATACCGCTCACGCGGCGGGCCAACTCAAAGGCGTTGCGCGTATAGGGCGTCTTCCAGCCCGCACTCTCGGCCTCTTCCAGATCGGCCCAGGCATCCCAGCGGTCGAAGGGCAAACCCAAGTGGCAGACTGCGATGATCGCCTGGCAACCCTGCGCCAGCAGCGTGTCACGATAGCGTTCGAGCGTGGTGGTCTCCGGCGCGAAATAGAGATTGCGGACGTTGTCGGCGAAGCTCGCGCGTTCGGTGCCGCTCGTGGTCATGCCGATGACGCCCACTTTCAGCGGACCGAATTGCTTGATCATATACGGCCTGGCAAAGGCCGTCGTATCACCGTCGCGCACATCAAAGATGTTGGCCGAGAGCGTCGGGAATTGCGCCTGCTTGATCAGCCGTTCGCAGACGTCGCGGCCCAAGTCGAACTCGTGATTGCCGATCACCCACGCATCGTACTGCACTTCATTCATGAAACGCATGACCGCTTCGCCTTCACTCTTGGTGCCGACGAGCGTTCCCTGAAAGATGTCGCCCGAATCCAAGAGCAGAAATCCCTTGCCTTGGGCCTGAGCGTATGCGCGCAGCCGCCGCGCGAGCGTGGCCAAGGATGCGCCGCCGCCCAGTTCGGGCGGGAACTCCGGATTCATAAATGAGGCCTGCGCCGAGTCCACTCCGCCGTGCACGTCGTTGGTATTGCAGATGACCAGCGAATACGTTTCCGCGGAGCAAACACCGGCGAACAGGGCGCATACGATACAGGCTAACAGCAAATGCTTCATGAGGAAATTAAACGTGTGAGATTTCGTTTCAATCGCCGCCGCAATCGTTCCCAGCGGTTCAAGCCGGAGACGTAGTCCGGCGCGCGGTCACCCCAAATCTGCGGACCGAAATCGGCGTAGGCCTTGTCCAACGCGGCCAGCGTCGCTTCACGCAGCCGGTTCATCATTTGTGACGAGTGGATTCGGTACGAGCAGTGCACTTCAGGCAGGTTCGCATAGCGGAAACCTTGCGACAGGCCACGCAGCCACAAGATTGTGTCCTCGCTCACGTGGCTGTCCGGATAGCCGCCCAATTCGATGATTCGCTTCACGCGATACATGAGGGTCGGATGGTGCAGCGCCGCCTGCACCCGATACTCTTCGCGGATGGCTTCAGGCGTCGTCGAGAACGCCACCGGTCCCGCGATAACCCGCCCCGTCTCGTCTATTGTGTCAAAATAGGTTCCCAGCACATCCACATCGGGGTGCGTTTGCATGAAGTCGTACTGTCTGCGCAGACGCTCCGGCCTCATCAAGTCGTCGCTGTCCATGCGCGCCAAGAGCTCGGTTTGACAGAGTTCGAGCATCCGATTGCAGGTCGCCGCCAGCCCGATGTTGCGGCCATTGTCCAGGATGCGAAAGCGCGAATCGGCGTGCTTGCGCAAGATCTCCGCTGATCGGTCCGTTCCGCCGTCGAGCACCGCGAGCACTTCAAATTCGCGCAACGTCTGAGCCTTGATGGACTCGATGCAATCGGCCAAGTAGGCTTCGGCGTTGTAGATCGGCAGCCCGATCGTTACCAACGGCTGACCGCTGCTTATAGCTTCCAAAGCTCCCAGCTCAGTGAAATCATCCCGCGGAACAGCCCGGTCTCGATGCGATCCCGGTCAATGCGATCTATCTCGCCATACAGCGACTGCGGGAACAGATCGTCCGCCGTGTAGTTCAGCTCTCCGAATTCGAGACCGAAATCGGCCTTCATCTCGCCGAGTTTGAATCCGATGCCCGCGGTGAAGAGCGTCGTGGCGCGATCCTTGTCCGTCGGTGACGTGGCATAGACGAGTCCGAAACGCGCCGGAGCTCCGGGGACGATCTGCTGTTCCGCGCCCGCGCGCAGTTCGACGACGTCGTTCATCTCGTCGCTGACTTCACTATAGGTGTGCAGCTCAGTTTCGAGATAGAGCATCGGGCGGAATTCATTCTGCGGACGATACTCGGCGCCAAGCGCCAAATGCGACGGGTATTTCACCGTCTGCGTGCCGGAACCCGTTGTCGTGGAATCCCCGATCGAGATCGTGCTCGTATATTCATACTTGAGCTTGCCCGCCGGAAACAGGGCGCGGAGGCCCAAGCGTACGCGCTCGTTGATTTGATAGGCGCCGCCGAAATTCAAATCGGCGGGCGTGCCCTGCGGTGAAAAGTCCGCGCGCTGCACGAGGTCGAGTGAATCCGGACTCGCATAATTCACGGCATGCACGTAGCCCCAATCACCGCCGAGGAAGGACAGGCTGAAGCCCATCGCCAGGCGGCCTTCCGCTGCGGCAGCACCCACGGCGTAGCCGCGCAGATCGCCGCTCACGTCGTGCGTGTTGAAACCCAGAATCATGTCCTGCACACCGCCGGTGGAGAAGCGGTTGCGCACTTCTTCATGATAGCGGTAGCCGAATTGATACGCCGAATAGCTGCCCACCGATAGCACGATGGATTGCAACTGCTCTTGCGGCAGCAGATAAGATACGCCGCCATCGAGTTTCGAATAGACGTGGTCGTTCAGCGCGTAGTTATTGTAGCCCAGCACGCCGTCGAACGCATCATAGAACGGATACGACCGCGTCTCCTTGACGCGCGCAATATCCGCTTGCGTGTTGAGCATCCAGCGCGTGGTCTGATCCGAGAGCAGCGCGGGGTTGCCCATCAGCGCGTGCGAGCCTGACTGACTGGTCAGGAATGTGTGACCAAGTCCGAGGGCCCGCGCGGTAAACGCGCCCGGACGTGTGCCCGCCAGATCATCCGGCAGCGGCGCCTGAGCCCAAGAGACAGACGCGAAAAACAGCAGCGTAGCGAAAATGCGCAGCAAGTTCATGGCAGAAAAAGTATGATAACTGAAAAGGATTACGGAATGATGAGCGAGTCCGAGGCGGTCAAGGCAGGTTCGGCGGGGCGCAGCGTGACGTCGTAGAGGAATGCGTCGCGCGTCGCCAGAGATGCGGTAATCGCTAACGTCGGGTGTTGAGCGGCCGCATCGCAAAATCCCGGCGGGCAGGAATCACCTAAAATGAAGATGCGGCTTTCGGTCAATTCCAGATTGCTTAAGTCCGTCGGCAACGGGCGCAGCGGACGATCCAACACATATTGCGCAAGCTCGGGCTGGTCGCTGTAGAGCGGCCACTGCGGACCGGTGCGCACTTCATACACCACCGGTGACGTCTGCCATTGGAAACCGCGCACTCCGTCGCCAGCGCGATAGAGCCACCAGGCTCCCGTGATCGTCTGCCACACGGGAATGATCAACAAAATTGCGCTGGCCCAGACTGCGAAGCGTGCACCGCGCCCGGAGAGTTCACGGGCAACGGGCGTGTAATCGCGGAAACTATCCAGCCCCAACGCGGGCCACAGCACCAAGGCAGGAAGCAACGGCAGCAGCGTGGCACTGAGCGGCATGACCAGCAGCTGCAAGGTCCACACAATGGAAATCAGAATCCACAGTTGCAATTCGCGGCGTTTGAGAGCGGGGCCGATGCCCGCCGGGCCGCGCGTTACCCAATATACCAACACCAAGCCGACAAGCACGAACAGAGTCAATATTGAACGCAGCCACATGGGCCATGCCGCCCACATGCTCCACGCCGTCAACTGGTCGAGCCCGACCAGAAAGCCCGCAAGGATGCCGCTGCTTTCCGGCCAGCCCGATTGTATCAGCACGAGCATCACCGGAACGATGGCCGCCGCGCTGAAGAACATGGCGCCGGTTGCGCGCCGTGCTAAATTGCCGCGGCCGCCTAAGAGAATGGCCAGTGCCGCACCCGCCGACAAAGCCACCGCCGGAATCCATAGCAAGGCGGCCGCCGTCAAGCACGCTGTTGCGGCCAGAAACGCGAGCACCTGCTCTTCCAGAAGGAACCGCGCCAAGGACAGGAGTCCCAGCGTGGCCAGAAGCATCATGGTCGGCACGGGCGAGAGGGTATAGACCTCGCCCAACAGGAGCATCCCTGTGCAGGCCGCCAAGGCCGTGCCTGCCACAATGGCGCGCGACAATAGATGGCGCAGATAGAAGCGCGTCAGCGTATAAAGCAGGAGGGCCGTGACCAGCGCCTGTCCAAAGCGCGCAACGCTCTCGATTGCAAATCCGGTTTCGGCAAAGAACGATAACCACAACGGCCACAACGGGCCCGCCGGGAAATCCGTGACACCAAAGGCGAAGGGCGCACCGCCTGCCAACCTGCGGGCGATGAGCAGCGGACCGAACTGCTCCTTGTGTACGGCCAATCCCCAAATCTGCGTCACCCACACGATCATGCCGGCGCTAAATGCGGCGATTCCCAATGGCAAATAGCGATCGGCGGCGGGGCGAAAAACCGGGCTGCGCGTCATTCCGAAGGTTTCGCCTCCAGAAGTGATTCAATCTGCGCGACCACCTCCGGCGCGTCCGGGAGCGTGCGGTAGTGAATCCGTGCCGCAACCTTGCCGTTGCGGTCAATCAGAAACTTTG
This sequence comes from bacterium, assembly GCA_016702305.1. NCBI lineage: Bacteria > bacterium. The sequence continues at coordinate 149,575 of JADJEH010000009.1, read as the reverse complement.
TGAAGTTCCATTCAACCTCGGCCTGTGCTTCGCTCTGCTGGACCAGATGTTTGTAGAGCGGATGCTTGTGCTCGCCCAGCACCGGTATCTTTTTCATCAGCGGGAAGGTCACGCCGAAGTTCGTGGCGCAAAATTGTTGAATCTGTGCATCCGATCCGGGTTCTTGCGCACCGAAATCGTTCGACGGAAACGCAAGCACCACAAACCCGCGCGACTTGTACTGCTCGTACAGCTTCTCAAGGTTTGCATACTGCGGCGTATGTCCGCACTCGCTGGCGGTATTCACAACCATCACTACTTGGCCTTTGTAGGCCGCGAGTGACGTCGTGTCGCCGGAGTTGGTTTGGAAGGGGATGGAGTAGAGTTCGGAAGCCACGGACGTAGAAAAGAGAAGTGCAAAAACTATCGGGGCAAGTATTCCCATCGGCGGGGATCTTTCGGGTCGGGATAATAAACCACAGAACGCATCGTGCCTGTCTGACTGCCGATTAGGGCACCGCCAACGGTGCCGATTGCAGCGCCGATCCCGACACCGGAGAGAATAATTACAGCATCATTATCGTCTCTTCGTCCGCACGACCAATTGTAGTCAGGTTCTTCAGGGCCCGTCTCACAATGGTATTGCGGGTCTATCGCAGAAATTAGCAACCCGACGAGCAAACCCATTCCGCTACCCACGATTGCGCCTGTTATTGCGCCGTTTCGCGTTCCCATGCGCGAATCCTGTGTCGTCAGCGTGCGAATGCGCTCGTTCAGCATCACGACGCGGTCGGTCGCGCCGTCAATGCGGTAGGTTGTCGAATCGGGACCGATATGCCAATCCGTCACCCGCAGCATCGTTTCCGTCTTCGTGAACAGCCGCGCCGCGCGATCCTGATGCAAGAACTGCTGCGCCTCGGCGTAGCGCTCCGGCGGAGCGTCTTTGCGCAGGACGAATTGGTGAGCGCAAGATGAAAGGAACGGCAGCAGTGCAAGAAGCAGCCAACGCATAACCCCTCCTATGAGGTTATACCTTCATCCCCTTCACCTTGTCTTCAAAGCCTGCGCGGCCCATCAGTCCGTAGGTTAGGACTTTGCCTAATTCTACGCCCGGTTGGTCGTAGGGGTTGATGCGGTAGAGCGCACCGGCGAGCGATGTGGTCATTTCCCACAGCATGAAGAACTCGCCGACCGCGTGCGCATCCACTTCAGGGAAGGTCATCGTGATGGACGGACGACCGCGCTGGGCCAGGGCTTCGCGCGTGGCCGCAAACTCCGCCGCCATCAGCTTGTTCAGCGACTGTCCGCCGAGATAGTTCAGCGAGGATACCTGCGGGTAGAGTTCCGGCAGCTTCACACGCTTGCCAAATTTTTTCGCTTCAAGGAACAGGAAGACCTTGTCGTGCGGCCCCTCGATATAGAGCTGCACCTGCGAATGCTGATCGGTCGCGCCCATGGCCTTCAGCGGCGTCGGACCGACGTTCACCACGCGACCTTCCACATCAAGCTCCTTGCCCAGCGATTCGGCCCACAACTGTCGGAACCAATCGGCCAGACCATAGAGTCCGTTGGCGTAGGCCATCATGACGTGCATCTTCTTGTGCTGCGTCGTGTCCAGCAGATAGAGCAGCGCGGCCAGTTGGGTCGCCGGATTGCGGTGCGGGTCCGTGTCGAAGCAGCGCTCGCGCATCTCCGCCGCGCCCGCCAGCATTGCATCCACGTCATAACCCAGACAATAAGACGGGAACAGGCCCACCGGCGTCAGCACCGAGAACCGGCCGCCCACACCCGAATGCAGCGGTAATGTCTGCAAGCCTTCCGCGTTGCACAGCTTGCGCAAATCCCCCGTAGTCGGATCGGTCGTGCAGACGACGTTCTTCTTCCAGTTGCCGCCCAATTTCTTCTGCAGCTGCTCGAAGATCAGCAGCGTCGCCGCCGCCGTTTCCGCCGTGGCGCCGCTCTTCGAAATCACGTTGTAAACGGTCTTTTCCGGCTTGCAGAACGAGAACAAAGCATCCGCCTGCACGGGATCAATATTGTCCAGCGCGAAAAAGCGCGGGGCGCCTTTGCGCTTCGCACCGCTCAGCAGATTGTGCAGCGGATGTCCCAGTGCCTGAAAGATCGCTAACGGTCCGAGCGAGCTGCCGCCGATTCCTGCGAGCAGGAAATTCTCGTAGCCGCTGAATTTCTCGGCCAGCTCACGGCACGCCGCTTTCGTCTTGCCGTCTTCCGGCAAATCCAGATAGGGCAGCTTACCCGCCGCGCGTTCACTCCGTACATGCTCGACGGCCTTCGTCGTGCGCTCCAAAGCAGGCTTCAGCATCTCGTTCGAGATCCCGTGGCCCGCGAGCTTTTTCGATAGGGCGTAACTGACTTGAATGTTCAGCGACATGAATACTCCCAACGGCTAACGGGCTGCGCGGATCGCAAGTCCCGAGGATGGCTACAATAGGGCTGTCCGGCCGGGCGGCTTGGCTGCCGTCCCTGGCCCGCCTTTAGATTTTTCTGCTAAGTACCAATTATAGAGAATTTTATGCAGGACTTCAAGGCGAAAATTGAGCTTCTCGCCACCCGCGTGAGCTGGTGTGGGTCAAGGTCGGTCTAACCTTTGCACCATAGGAAGCGGTGACTGCCCAGTCGCTGTAAACCCTGGATTTCCGTTGGTAAAGGCCTATATTCTCTTGACAAGCTGGAAAAAGATACCTATACTCCTGAGTCATTTTGACACGAGAGATACCCAGCGAAAGTTCGCTCACCCTTTTCCCGTTCGATGTAACTGCTTTCTTCGGCCGGAGTCCTTCCAACCAGAGCGACTCCTCGTGCCGTGTGGTTACGCCGGAGGGGAAAAAGGTTCGCGAACTTTTTGTTTATGGCACCCTCTATAGCAAGCATGAAATCTAAGATTCCGATTATTATCGTCTTAATTGCGCTGACGGGCCTCTTTTGGCAGAGCTTCTCCCAAGCCGCCAAGCAGAAGCCGACGGCGCTCAAACCGCTTGCGAAAAAGGTCGAGCCGGGGCTGCGCGTGCTTGAAATCGGCCCGGATCGTATCCTCCTCGAGTGGTACGCCCCGCCTACCGAGACAGTCACCGATCCCGTCACGGGGCAGGTCACCGAGGTACGGATGGCCGGGACGAACCTCGCCCATGAGCCGGGTGTCATTCTCCTCCCGACCCTGTCCGAGGTGTTCGATGCCTTGCCCGGGCAGGTTTCAGTGACCCTGCTCAATCCCGAATATGCCCCGCTACTCCTCGGCGACTGCCTGCCGATGCCCGAGGATTGGATTATTGACGACCGACCTTCGGCCCCCAGCGAGGAGGCGGCGGGCATTACGCGCGTGCAGTCCGAAGGCCTCTCGCTTTTGGACCGCCAGCTCCGGCAGCCGAAGTCGGCGCAGCTCACTCCGGACCGCAATGTTGAGGTGTCCGAGGCCGGAGTCTACCGTGGTCACCAGTTGCGGTCTGTGACCCTAAAACCAGTTCAAGTCAATACTTTAACCGGAATGGGCCGGATTCTGAAGTCGGCAAAAATTCAGATTCTTCTGCCTAATTCGTCAAATGACGAAATGCGGATGGCTGATCGTGCGACTGAGTCCCGTGCCCTCCGTAATATGCTCGGCATCCTCGCCGAATCCGCTCTGCCCACGCGGATCCCGGATCGGCGGGAAACCCGTGAACACGACAACCTCGACGACCACGAAGGCCCGATCTACAACGTCAACAGTTGGCGGGTCTACGTCCGCGAAACCAGCATCGTGCGCCTCACCGGTGAGTACATGCACCTAATGGGCGTGCCGCTGGACCGTGTAACGCCATGGGACCTGCACGTCTACAATAAGGGTCGCGAGATCCCGATTGTGGTCGAAGGACAGGAAGATGGCAGCTTCGATGACTTCGACTATGTCGAGTTTTTCGGTGAGCGCAACGAGCGCACCTACCTCGACAAAGTCCCGTCGCTGTATCAGGACCCGTTTTCGGCTGAAAATTGCTATTTGCTCTATTGGGGCGACGGACGGCCGGGCATGAGGCTGGGTGAGATCAATGGGTCGTGGCAGCCCACCTGGAACCTCTCGCTCGAGCGCAGCGTGCGTGTCACTATGCACTTCGAGCGCGACCGTTACTACGACCGACTGTCGCAGTCGCCGATTTATCTAAGTTCGCGGCTTACCCGCGAAGGACCGCTGGCGCTGATTCAGGATAACTGGTTCTGGGGCGATCGCATTGACGCGCTCACGTCGCGCAACTTTGACGAATTCGTCCCCTTTCCCAATCCCAACGCGCCCTTCAGCTTCTTCCCGGTCATCGTGCGCGCCTGCATGACCGGCTATAGCCCCGGCGGCCTGATCCTCAATCACTACGCAACGGTCTCGCTTAACGGTCTGACCGATAACGGTCTGACGGCCGGCAAGCAGAGCCTATCCGATCCGGACACGTCGTGGGTTGCCGAAGAGCCGATCATCTTCGAGACCGTACTCGATTCCGGTGTCAGCCACATCCAAACCGAGGACCTGCTGAACGGCATCAACACCTTTTCGGTGACCGTGCCCGGTAACGAACTTTCGGGAACGCTCGACAAGGTACTGGTCAACTGGTTTGAACTCGAATACGAACGCGACATGCGGTCGCGCAACGGCGAATTCCGCTTCCACTTCGACAAGACGCTGGGCGACACGTTCGCGTATGATATTCGCGGCTTCGGTACGCCGAACGTGCAAGTCTGGAAACTTGGCCAGGCCCGCCTCACGTCGCTTGACACGCGCCGCGTCACGCCCGCGGACGAAAGCGCCAGTTGGTCCGTGCGCTTTCCCATCATTTCCGACGGGCCGCAGGATGTGTTGGTCTTCGGCGAGAATTACATCTTCCCGCCGTTCCGCATGGAGCCTGACACGATTCAGATTGATCTGCGCAATAACACGGGCGCGGAGTATGTCATGATCGCCTACGATCCATTCCTGGCCGACACCTCGCTGCGTATTCTGGATAGCCTGCGGCGGATCAGCTTTGACAACTCCGTGCTGACCATCCCGCTGTCGGAAATCTATGAACAGTTTTCGGGCGGCCTGGTCACGCCGTACGCCGTGCATGACTTCCTGCAGTATGCCTACGACAACTGGGATGTGCGCCCGACGCACTGCTGTCTGATTGGCGACGCCGTCTTGGAACAGCGCGAAGGCAACGTCCCCGGGAACCAGATTCCGTCATTCCCCGCTGTGACGCTGAGCTTCGGCGCGGCCTCCGCCGACTATCTGATGGGCTGTGTCTCCGGCCCCGGTTCCGACATTATTCCCGATATCGCCGTCGGTCGGATTTCGTGCCGCACACCGCTCGAATTGCAGACCTATGTCGGCAAGATCATCAAATACGAAACGGAACCTGACTATCAGGGCATGTTCCAAAGTAATGTGCTGATGATTGCCGATACTTTCGACGGCTCTAACAACTTCTCGCGCAACTACTCGGAACCCGCCATCCGTATGTTCACGGAGGGCGACCGCTGCTACAACGTCACGCGTCTCTATCTCGACAGCATCCCCGCCGGACAGGGACCGATTCGCTTGCGCGACGAATTGCGCAACGGCTGCGTCGTCGCAAACTACAACGGTCACGGCGGCGGCGGCGTCTGGTCCGGCGCGCGACTGATACAGGTGGACGGCGTGCGGCTGCTCAACAACCGGCTCTCGTTCCCGTTCATCACCAACTTCACTTGCTACGTAGGCGCCTTTGACGACCGCAGTCAGTCAGCCGTGCTCGGTGAGGCGTTCATGTTCACGCGCAACAATAACAATGATCTCATCGGGGGCATCGGCTTCTACAGCTCCTCCGGCGTCGGTTGGGCAATTTCCGGTCAGATCATGCAGCGCAACCTTTTCGATTTCTTCCTTGAGCCGCCCGGCTATACCATCGGCGAAGCGGTCCAGTTCAACAAGGCCCGCTATTGGAGTGCGCTGAATACCCCCGTCACGTTCACGCCGACGATGGGTATGATGATGATGATGAACCTGCTCGGCGATCCGGGACTGCGTCTCAGTCTTCCCAAGGAGACGATCGAACCGGAGATATTCGCCGAATCGAACGTCCTCGACCCGACCGACGGTGAGAATTCCGACTCGCTGCGCGTGATCATCAACCCGCCGTGGGAGCCGTCACAGGCTTTACGAGCGTACGTCGCGCCGTACAACGGTGATGTAATCGAGGCCATTCAATTTGACACAACGCGTGTCCGCTTCAGTCTGCGCTCGACACACACACCCGCTTTTGACCCGCGCGACTTCGACCCGCTTGATTGCGAATCGCGGCCCTGCACGACTGAGGCGGTGGGCCTACCGCGTTTCGTGGCAACGCGCGGCAAGACCGTCGTCTATATCACCGACCCGATTGCGCGCCGCAGCGCGATTGGCTGCCTGCCCATCTTCCTGGCTGACAGTCTTGAGCATGTACAGATTCTCGACGTCCTACCCGTGCCGGGACCCGTGGCGGTCAGTGGTGAGGAGTTCCGCGTCAGCGCCACCATCCTGCATCAGGATGACGTAGAACGTGTGCGCTATCGCGGCGTTTATACGCCGGCGCAAGGTCCGATCACGATTGACACCGTGAACATGGTCCAAACCGAACCCGGTTACTTCCAGACGCCGTTACCGCTCGGCCCCTACGATTTCGACACGGAAGGCGCGACCTACCGAATCAAATTCTTCGTCACTCCCACCGGACAGGATGAAATCGAATCGAGCTTCTATGACCTGCCTCTCGAACAGCAGCCCGACTTCAATCTGACTTTCGTGCAATCGTCGTCGCCCGGCGAGCAGGGTGGACGCCGACCGTACTATTATCAACCGATCCGCGTGAGCCGCTCGTCCGCCACGGCTGATATCGGCGACGTCAAGTTCCGCCTGATTACGGTACGTGATTGCACGTACTTTGCTTCAGGTGATACGGTGCGGGTTCTGCTCGACTCCTTTGCCGTGGATCACATCGTCTCGACGCTTGGCTTTGGCGAAGCGGAGCAGGGCGCATGGATGCCCACAAGCCTCAGTCCCGCGGCTTATGACCTGACGATCATCGCGGATCCTGACAACGAGTATCGGGAAAGCAACGAGAACAACAATCGCCGTGATGTGACTATTGCGCTGCCCAAGTACTATCCCGTGGCGCAGACCATCGGCACCTTCTACGCCCGCCCCTTGCAGGTCGGCGCTCATCGCTACTGGTCCATGACCCAACGAGACACGCTCTATGTCCGTGTGCCGCCCGGCTCGCTGCCGCGCGACAGCGCGAGCATCGGCTATACACAGCCGCGTGCGCTGGCCCAAGCGGATCTGTTCGGCCTTCAGGCTCTCGGGCTGCGCACACCGTTCAGCCAGAGCACGCACGGCGTCTTCAAGGCCATGTTCGACGACACGCTGGCCACGCTGTCTGATTCGATGCCGCTGTTCGTCACGCTCAAGCTCGAAGGCCGGGACACGCTGCGCGCGTCCGTACCGGTCAATAACTATGCAGTCTTCGCGCGTGATCCGCGCCGTGACTATTGGGTGCGCGCGACAAACTTGCAGACGACGAGACTGCCGGTGGATACCTTCCGCGTCACGAATCCCGGCAATCCGTCGTTGGACTCGATTGTCGTTTGGCAGCTCAGTATTACCGGTAGCGTTCCGCATCTCGGTGAGCTTGCGCTGTTCCGCCAAACCGACGTGCAAGGACCGAACATCGAACTCGCCGTGGGCGGGTTGCGCTTCACGCAAGGCGCGCTCGTCCCCGACCGACCGCAGATTTTTGCGACGTTCCGTGATCCGGCGGGCGTTCAGCGTTCCGGCGAGACATTCCATCTCATTCTTGACGGGGATACGCTGGCGGACGATCTCATCGCCTGGAATGACACGAGCCTCGTGTCTGCCGCGGCGCTGACGGCGATGATCGAACCCGATCTCGCCGACGGTCAGCATACACTCGAAGTGCGCGCCACGGACAACTATGGCAACGTCTCGTCGTACGTCGCGCAATTTGAAGTGCGCGGCACGTTCGGCTTCGAATGGGCGATCAACTATCCCAATCCGTTCCGCAACAATACGACCATCGCCTACGTGTTAACGGGCGTCACCGATGATTTCACGCAAATCAAAATCTACACGGTTTCAGGCCGCCTGATCCGAACCTTGCGCGATACCGAACGGGCCACCGCCAACTACCGCACGATGACCTGGGATGGCCGCGACGACGAGGGTGAAGAGGTGGCCAACGGCGTATACTTCGCGCGCATCATCGCCAAGCATCACGATCAGACCATCGAAGAAACGGTCAAGCTGGCCAAGGTGCGCCTGTGAAAAACATCCTGCTCAGCGCCCTGCTTCTGCTGCTGGTGAGCTCGTCGGCTCACGCCGCCAAATATGCCGGTGAGTTTCTGGAACTCGGCGTCGGCGCCCGCGGCATTGCCATGGGCGGTGCCATGGCGGCGCATACCTACGATGGTTCGAGTTTTTACTGGAATCCCGCCGGGATGGGCTACGTCACCGGTATTCAAGCCACCGGCATGTACGCTGACTTGTGGGATGGGCTGGCGAACTTCTCTTCGACCGGTATCACCTTGCCCGTTACCGGATCCGTGTTCGCGATTAACTACGTTCGGCTGGGCGTGCCGGACATTCAAGCACACCCGAACTACGACGACGTCGTCAATGAGATACTCGCCCGGGCGCCGGCCTTCCGCTATGTGGTCGTGGACGGCGACACGGTTTATATCAACTCCGTTCAAGAGTATCTTCTGGCCACGGGCGCGGCGCCGGACGGACTTTTCACGGACAACGAGTCGGCGCTGTTCTTCACTTTCGCCAAGTACAATCAGTTCACCATGGATCTCGGCTGGTCCTACTTCACCGTGCCCATGGAAATGCCGATTGGCCTCAATCTGAAACTGATAAACAATAAACTCGGCGACGCCTCGTCCACGGGAATCGGTGCGGATGCGGGTATTCAGTTCCGCTTCCCCTTGGATGAAATTATCCTCGAGAATTGGCGCGCCAAGCTGTCTTACGGCGCCGTCGTTAAAGACGCCACGCGCACGGAAGTGGACTGGGGCGAGGGCGTCAAGGACGCCGTTCCCACCAATTTCTACAGCTCGGTCTCGCTCGAACAGAAGATGCCTGGACGCAACAGCCGACTGACAATCGCCTACGAAACCGAAAAGCGCTATGAGCGCCGCCGTCACACGGGCATCGAGTACAATTTCGAAAACGTGCTCTCACTGCGCGGTGGACTCTGGCACGACGAATGGTCCGCGGGCGCCGGCGTCTCGTTCTGGCGCATGAGCGCCGACTACGCGTACTATGCCCGCGACTTGGGAACAACCCATCGTGTCAGCGTCTCGATCAAACTCAAATGAGCCGCCCATGAATCACCTGCGAATTCTAATCATCCTGGGCGCGGCCGCGCTGCTCGTCTGGAGTTGCGGTGAAGACACGCTCAGTGCTGACGATGTTCCGCCGCAACGACCCGTAGTCGTGCCGCGCACGGACGATGACGCCTATCCACAGGCCGGAGTGCGTGCCGAACCGACGTCCGCTGAAAGATTCTATTGGGTCCGCATCGAATGGTACCGCAATTCCGAAGACGATCTTAGCAGCTACCGCGTGCGCCGCTGGTCCGAGGGCACCGTCGCCAGTGAAGCGCCGATCATCGCCGACCTGTCGCCGGATGTAGACCTGCTCGACAATCCGATCCTGTTCTGGGTAGATCGCGGCGACGATCAATTCGGTGACCCCGCTAATCTGCTGGCACCGACCGAGGGTTTCACCAGAGGCTACTGGTGGCAAGTTCAGGCCGTGGATACGGCGGGCAATCGCTCTGACTGGAGTGATTCCCTCTACTTCCGTCTGCTCTACAATCCCTACAATCTGAATGCAGTGGGTACCGGCGATGCTCTCCGACTCACGTGGAACTATCCCATCGGCGGGGCCAGCACCTATCTTTCGTATTACAAAATCCGCGTCTACTCGGCGTGGTTCGGCGTGGATTCGGTCAAATGGGACTATCAGGTGCAACTGTATGCGGACGTCAATTCCGTGGCCTTCGGTGAAGGCGGCGCGTTTGGCACGCTGACGCCCGACTGTTCCTACGTCTGGCAGCTCAATGCTGTCAGTCTGGTCGCGTCCGATTCTAACGATGTTGCGCTTGCCGGCGCAGCGCAGTACATTACCTTTAACTACCAAGAATGAGCCGCAACGGAGGCCGCATGAGGTTTACTCGCTTCCTTTTTGTCACCCTGCTCCTGTCGTTTACTCTCGGCGCGCTGGCGCAAAGCGACGTGCAAGTCGGCGCCGTGCCCTACAAGATCCCGCAAGTCAAACGCGTCGGCGAGGGCAGCAAGTACTACCTGAATGAGGCCAACGAATTGCTCATTCGCGTCAACATCTGGGGCCGCGTGCAGCGCCCCGGCCAGTACTATGTTCCGGCCGAGACTGACCTCGTGTCGCTCATGTCCTTGGCCGGCGGTCCAGGCGCGCGCTCGCGACTGTCTGATGTAAAAGTTGTCCGTGAAGAGGCCGACGCGCAGCAGGACGTGCTGACGGTCAATGTCCGCAAGTATATCAAGACGGGAGACAAACGGCTAATCCCGCAATTGAAACCTGAAGACACGGTCGTCGTGCACGGCTCGGCCTGGCAGCTTGTGGCGGACGTCGCGCAGGTCGTCGGTCAGATGGCTATCGTCGCCAACGTATACTACTTCTTCTTTGTAGCCGGTAACTGATCCGGTCAAGTCTGAAACGACAAAGGGTCGCCCATCGGCGACCCTTTTCGATTTTCAGCAGGCGCGGCTTACTGCCCGCCGTCCTTTGGGCGGCGGCCACGGCGCGGCGCGCCCAACTCCGCCGCTTCACGCGTGGACTCCAACCGCAACAGCGCTCCGATAGTCGTCTGACACATGAAGTCCTGCATGTACGTCTTGCGCGGACCCCAGACCTTGTGAACCGGACACGGCGTGTCGTCCGAACACACACCGTAACCCAATAGACATTCGTGCGCCAACGCGAGACCCTCGAACAGGATCGCAACCTCATTCAAGGTAATTTCATCCGGCGACTTCGCCAGCTTGTAGCCACCGCCGGGACCCCGGCTCGATGACAAAATCTTCGCTTCCGACAACGTTCTTAACAGCTTGGCCAAGAATGGCGCAGGTAATCTTTCAGCAGCGGCAATCGTTGGCGCGAGCACCGGCATGCTTGGGTCCTGCTGCGCGAGATACAGCAAAGCCCGCACGGCATAAGTGGTGGGACGAGACAGAAGCAAGGCTACCCCCAGCGGTAAAGTTTGAAACGTGGATTGAGTTGCGTTATGGAAAGCGGCTTCCCGGTCCGGTTGAGTAGCGCGATCAACCGATCCTCCGGATCCCGCAGATTCTGAACGACGTCGTGCCTCAAATAGTATATGTCGCGCTTCGTCGCGGCCAGTTCGTCCAACCGCCGCTCCGCCTGCGCTACGTCCTTCTGTAAGTCTATCTGTTCCCAGCGCCGCTCGATCCCCGGCGCATAGTATGCCAACAGCCGATAGTGTCCCGGCAGCAGCACAAGCGCATTCCGCTCACCAATTGAAGTGTCGAGCACCTCCGCCGCGGTCCGCCAATCCTCCTTGCGTCCGTGATGCGACGGCTGCCAATAGTGCGCAATCGCCACGGCACAGATGATCGCGCTCAGCGCCACCGTCAGCTTGCGTGCCGTCACGTTGCGCATTTCGTCGTATCCGAGCGCCAGCAGCGTGAGTCCGAACGGCAGCGCGAAGATCAGATACTTGGGCTGTAAAAAGTATTTACCCGTCGCCGCGCTCGCCAGCGTGGCCACCAAAACCGGCAGCGTAAACCACTCATGCCCGTACCAAAGCAGTTGCCGCTGTTCACGCTGACCATGCAGCCAAATCAGCTTCCATACGACGCCTGATCCGGCAGCGACGGCCAGAATCACAAACGGCAAATTGTCCATTAGCGTGCTGGCCCCGATCGCGCGGCCCGCGCCCTGCTCGCCCAAATCAAAATAGCTGAAGCCGACCGTAAACGCGGCCAGTAATTTCGGCACGGCGCTGGCAAAGTGCATCGGATACTCGTCGCCGCGAATCGCCATGAACTTGAGCAGGTTCGGCACGTTCGGCAGATACAGCGCAACCGTCGCGGCCAGCAACGCCCAACCGCGAACCCACGAAAACCGCTCACGCTCACGCACAAAGGTGATGGCGATTCCCGCAAGGAAGAACCAATACAGCAGATGCGTGTACACGCCCGCCGCGGCAATCAACACGAAGGCCAGCATCCGCAGCCGCGAGCAGCGCTCAAAAAGCAGCAGCGTCACCCACGCTTGCGCCAGCGCGATCGCCGTCACCATCGAGTACATGCGCAGCTCTTGCGAGAACTCGATCAGCATGGGCGAAGCCGCACACATCACGGCCAGAATCCAGCCGAATCGCTCGTCCCGGAGCTTGCGCCCCACCAGAAAGGCCAAGGGAATCTGAGCGACGCCGAACAGCAGCGGCAGGAGTCGGAGTCCCCACTCCCCGGCGAATCCCAACTGTCGCCACAAGTAGAGCAGAGTGAAGAACAGCGGTCGAAAGCGGTCTTCCGTGTCCGTGATCAACTGCGAGCTGTCGCGAAGGAGCGAAAACCCTTCGTCACCATAAAAGCTGTAGTTCAACAGCGGCAGGCGCACCAGCAGCGCCCCGAGCGTCAGCGCGCCGATTAGCCACAGCGGCATTTCGCCGCGGCTATCCTTCACGAATGGCCTCCACGGGTGACAGGCGCGCGGCCGTCCGCGCAGGGTAGAGCGAACCTAAATAGGCCAGCAACACCGCAATGACAATCACAAGCGCGAAGTCGAGTCCCTGCATCTTCACCGGCAGCGCATCGAGAAAGTAGATATCCGAGGGCAGCGCGATCCACTTGTAATGCTGCTGCCCGTAACACACAATGAAACCCAATAGCGTGCCGAGCAGCGCGCCGCTGACGCCGACGATCAAGCCTTGCAGCGAGAACACCGCCGCGATGTCGCGGTCGCGCGCGCCCATCGCCTTCAAGATGCCGATATCCCGCCGCTTTTCCATGGACACCATGATCAACGTCGAAAGAATGTTAAAGGCCGCGACGAGAATGATAATGGACAGGATAATCGTCCACATCCATTTCTCGATCTTCATCCACGAGTACAACGTCGCGCGCAACTCGTGCCACGTGCGCACGAAGTAGTCCGCGTCAAACCGCTCTTCAATCCGTTCGCGCACCTGATCCGCCGCGAAGATGTCGCGAATCCTGATCTCCAGTCCGTCCACGCGGTCCCGGCGCAGAAAGACCTTCTGCGCCGTTTCCAAATCAAGGTAGGCCAGCACGTCATCGAACTCGAACAACCCCGTCTGAAATGTGCCGGTCAACACGAACTGCTTGACCTGCGGCGTGGCCAGCGGACCGCTGATGCCGGCCGGAGAAAACACGACCACCGTGTCGCCCGGCACAACGTCTAACCGCTCCGCCAGAAAACGTCCCAGCACTATCCCCGGCAAGCCGTCGCGCTTCAGCGCGAGTTCACCCGTCTTCATGTGCTGCGGCAGGTCGGACACTTCGGACAAGACCGCTTCATCCACTCCGCGAAAGGCGGCCGCTTCCGAGCGCTTGCCCGCGCGCACCATTCCCTTCTCGAAAATATAGGGCGCAACGCCGGTGACGTCGGGTTCCTGTTTGACAATCTCGCGCGCTTCCCGCCATGCTGGCAATCCGTCGGGATTGTACGTCTCCAGCCGCAGATGCGCGTCCGCGCCTAATATCCGCGCGCGCACTTCCGTCTCAAAGCCGTTCATCACCGACAGCACAATCACCAGCGCCGCCGTGCCAATCGTCACGCCGCCGACCGATAGATAGGTGATCAGCGAGATAAACCCGCCGTGCGAACGCGCCTTCAAATAACGCGCAGCGATGAAAAGCGGAGTGTTCAGATGCTAACTTCTCAAATGCGGAAACAAAATTACTTCGCGGATCGAATCTTGATTCGTCAGGAGCATCGTCAAGCGGTCAATGCCGATGCCCATGCCGCCGGTGGGGGGCATGCCGTATTCGAGCGCGGACAGAAAATCGTCGTCAATCGGCTGCGTCTCTTCGTCGCCGGCCTCTTTCAGCGTGCGCTGTGCTTCGAAGCGCTCGCGTTGATCGAGCGGATCGTTCAACTCGGAAAACGCATTGCCCAACTCAAAGCCCAAGGCAAACGGCTGAAAGCGCTCGACCAAACGCGGATCGTCGCGGTGCTTCTTGGCCAGCGGCGACAACGACAGCGGATAGTCGTAGATAAACGTCGGCTCGACCAACTTGGGCCGCACGAGCGTCTTCATCATCTCGTCGAGTATTTTGCCTTCACCCATCTCGCGTGTGATTTCGACTTCGTGCCCCTTGGCAATCTGCCCCAATTCACCGAGCGGAATGCCCAAAAGATCCTTGCCGGTCGCTTCCTTGAGTAATTCAAAGAACCGTACACGCCGGAACGGCTTGCTGAAATCCACCGTCTTGCCCTGATAGGTCACCTCAGTCGTACCCAATGCGCGCCGCGCCACGTGCCGGAAGAGTTCTTCCGACAGATCCATGATCATCGAGAAATCGGCGTACGCCTCGTAAAACTCAAGCATGGTGAATTCCGGATTGTGAAACCGGTCCATGCCTTCGTTGCGGAAGTCCTTCGCAATCTCGTAGACTTTCTCGAATCCGCCGACCAACAGCCGCTTAAGATAGAGTTCATCCGCGATGCGCATGTAGAACGTGCGGTCGAGCGCGTTATAGTGCGTGATGAAGGGCCGCGCCAGCGCGCCGCCGTAGAGAGGCTGCAACGCGGGCGTTTCCACCTCCAGATAGCCGCGTCCGTCCAAAAATTCCCGGATCGCGGATATCACCTTGGCGCGTGTGCGAAAAATATCGCGATTGTCCGGATTCACCGCGAGGTCAATGTAGCGCTGACGATAGCGCGACTCCTTATCGGTGAACGCGTCGAATACTTCGTCACCCTGCTGTTTCACGACGGGCAAGGGCCGCACGCTTTTCGACAACAGCTCAACTGCGGACGCCCGCATGGATTTTTCGCCCGTCTTGGTCAAAAATACGGTGCCGCGAACGCCGATCCAATCCGAGATGTCATAGAGCTTAAACAGCGCGAACGCCTCTTCTCCGATGCGATCGCGCTGCACATAAACTTGCATCTGCCCAAACTCGTCGCGCACATGACAAAAGGCCGCTTTGCCCATGATACGCACGGATACGATGCGCCCGGCAACCGCGAATTCGGGGCCGCTGTGTTCCTCGGACTCCTTTATCGACTCGAATTGCTCGAGCAACTCGGGGATGTGAATCGTCTTGCGGAACGAATAGGGATAGGGATTGACACCGTGGCTGCGCAGCGTGTCGAGCTTCTCGCGGCGCAAACGCAGCAGATCGGAAAGGTCTTGCGAATCGTGTTGTTCTGTCATTCTGGCTTTCCCCCCAGTCCTCTCGGGGATTACGGGGGGTAAAATGTAGTTGCGGGACCAAATGTGCCTTACGGCACCGTGAAGAAATACGTTAACTTCGCGCGCAGCGTGCGGTCTCCGGGCATGCTCGCCGCAAGTGGATCAAGACTGCGCGCCGATTCGTCATAAACAAGGTAGAACCAACTGCCCGGACTCCAGTTGTACGACATCAACAGATTGGAAAAGGACAGGCCTTCGTCGCTGTAATAGCTCTTTTCAATCCACTGCAGCGTACCACGGAACGAAAGATGCAAACTCGGCGACCACGAGATCTTCCAAATCCAGTTGCGAAAATCCACCGTCTCCTCGTTGAAGTCGTACGCATTCCAGACTTGCGTCCAGTCCACTTCAAGCGCAGTCTCAACATTTGAGCGCGGCCGCCATATCATCTCAGGTTCAAACCCGAAGGCATTCCCGTCGCGGAACGTGCGGTAACGGCCGTCGAATCCGTAGCGGAACGGCTTGGTCTGATCGCTCCACAACCACACCCAGTGCCAATAATAGCGATAGAATTCGTGGTTAAAGCTGCCATAATTGTCACGAAACTCGCCACCCGTCGGGCCTTGGTACACTCGGCGGAAATCCGTTCCCCATTCCAAGCCCCCACCGAATTCCCAGTTCGTGCGCGTCGTCGCGAAGATGTTCCAATTGGCGTAGCCTTCCGGTGCTTCGCCGTCAGACAGAGTAGCATAGAACTGATTGACGTCGAAGCCAATGTTCCGCAAAAACGTCCCGTTGAGATAGTAGTTATCTCCAACCCAAAACGACTCGCGAATCGAATTCGAGGCATCCCCCCAGCCGAGGTCGTTTACGTCGTAGTCCGTGCCGCGGTAGGCTCCGGCAAGGTCGAAACGGAACGGGCCCAAATCACGCGTGTAGGAGAGCCGGCCTTCAACCGGCTGCTCGTCGCGCAGCGTATCTACGCGCCAAGCGTGCTGGTCGGGAAATCCGCTGCGATCAACCGCCGACGCCCAAATCCATAGCCGGTCACGTTCACGCCAGCGAAACCGCGCGTCCAGACCCAGCGCTCCCGCGGTGTAACCGGTTTGATTCAGATACGTTCCCGTAACACCGAAACGATGTTTGCCCGAGTTCCACGTCGTCCGGCCAAAAAACGCATCCTGGAGCTTCTCTTCAACGCGACCCGTTGCGCCGTTGTAATACGACAGACGGTTCTTGCCCGCAAAGAAACTCGCTTTCGCGTTGCCCTGCTGGAAATTCACACGGCCGCCGTAGTCCGGATCGGCCACGCGGCGCGTGTACACGAACGTATACGGCGTTTCTTCAAAGTACTCTTTGTTCTCGAGAAAAAACGGCCGCTTCTCCGATAAGAAGACGGGATAGTCGGAGAGGTTGATCACCGCTTCGTCCACGTCAACCTGCGCGAAGTCGGGCTGATACGCTCCGTCAATGCTCAGCGCCGCCGAGGGAACGTACTTCATCGTGAGGCCGATATTCTCGGCTTCGTTCTCAGACCGCCAGTCCTGTCTCATCGGTGCATCCCACCGCCCGACGGCGTGCGGCAGCAATTCGACGTGCGCCGATGGTGCAATGTCCTTCAGGCCCACGAGGGCGCCGATCTTGGTCGCTCGCCAGCCGATTTCCGGATCCACCGGCGGCCAGAAATTCGCTTCGTTGCGGCGGTAGAGCTTACGCGCAAAGGCGATTCCCCAGCCATCCGCGCGCTCGCCGCCATGCCGCAGAATCTGAAACGGAATCCGCAGTTCGCAACTCCACCCACTGTCGGTGCGGGCCACCGCCGATTCCCAAACAGCATCCCACGAATTGGACAGGTTGTTCTCGTTGTAGAACGTCCCGTCGGCCTGCACGCCCGCCGCGGTCACGGTAAACCAATACCCGGAACGGTGGTCGTGAAACGTGTCGAGATACAGATCCAGAAAATCCGAATTCTCGTCGTTGTCGCGCCGCTGAATCTGTCCGCGAATGCTGTCCGGCGCCGTGTCGTAGAGCATGTACGCGAAGTACAGCGCGTCCCGGTCGTACAGCACATAGACTTCGTTACGCTGCGTGGAAGGCGCGGGATAGTCCGGCTCCCGCTGGAGGAAGCTGTCCGCCTTCGCGCCGGTCAGCCAGGCACGCTCAATCCGACCGTCAATGGTGAGCGGCGCAGTCCGCCGTACCGCCGTCATGATGTACTGGGGGTCTTCTTCGGCCAAAGCAATTCCGGCCGTCAGACCCAATAACAAAACCACTATCGCCAGAGGCATTGCCCCTCCTTCCAAGAATAGTCCAAAATCAATTTCCAGGGACCCGTCATGGAATACTGGAGCAGAAATTCCGACGATTTGTGTCAGTCTCGATGCGAAAAACGAACAAAAGCCCTAACGGCTCTCGGCTGTCCAACGCGATGCCGCCGTCACCAAGGTGCGCGGGGCAAAGCGAACCAAAAACACCAGCAGCTTGTTGATCAACCCCGGCACAATCACCGACTTGCCGCGCAGCATGCCCCGGTAACCGGCCCGCGCCACCTGCTGGGCCGAGGTCGAGACCAGCCCGGACAAACCCGACGTGCTGTTCCCCGCGCGGCCTTGAAATCCCGTCGGTGTCGGCCCCGGGCAGAGGCAACTGACCGTTACCCCCGTCCCTGCGAACTCATTATGCAGCGCCTCGCTCAACAGCAGGACGTAGCTCTTGCTCGCATAGTACACGGCCATCAGGGGACCCGGTTGAAAGGCCGCCGTCGAAGCCACGTTAAGCACCCGCCCAGTGCCCCGCGCCAGCATCTCCTGCGAGAACAGTTTCGTCAGCGCTGTCATCGCCGCGCAATTAAGCTGCAGCATCGCCAACTCGTCGTCCAGCGCCAGCCGGTGAAAAGGTCCGTAGAGCCCATAGCCCGCGTTATTGACGAGATAGTCAACTTGAATCTGGCGAGCCGTAACGTCTGCATGAAGCGAAGACGCAGCGCCGGGGATGCTCAGATCGGCGCTAAGCGCCGTCACGGACACGCCGTAATCGCGCTCCAACTGCGCCTTTACGTCGCGAAGCGTTGCCGCAGACCGCGCAACCAGCACAAGATGTATTCCGTCCCGCGCAAAAACCTTGGCCAGCTCCAACCCGATGCCACTCGACGCGCCGGTTATCAGCGCCGTCTTAGGCATGCCCGCTCACCGGATGCTGCAACAGCGGGAACGGGATCACCGGAGCAGGGGAGAGGGGCACGGGATCGGCCAGCAAGTACTGCCAAAACTCCACGTCGTGCCACGCGCCGAACTTGTAACCCGCGAACGGAATCGTGCCCACCGGCACAAATCCCATGTGCCGATGAAACTCCGCACTCGCAGAGCCCGAGCGAATGCCGCCGACCACTGAGATCATGTTCATGGCCCGCAGATTGGTGAACAGCCGCTCGTAGAGCCGCCGCCCGATGCCACGGCCATGCGCAGCCGGACTCACGTAAATTGCCGATTCACAAACCCAATCATAGGCTGCGCGTTCACGGTAGCGCGTGGCATAGACATAGCCCAAGACCTCGCCATCTTCTTCCCACACCAGAAAGGGGTAGTGCGCTTGAATCTTGGCAAGGCGTTTGGCAAACTCCTCAACCGACGGCACAACCGTCTCAAAACTGATGGCCGTCGCTTCGATAATTGGGGCGTAAATCTTCAGGCACGCCGCCGCGTCACCCGGTGTCGCGAGGCGAATCATCCGAAAACTCGGGGCACGCGGCCTGTAAGATAGATCGGCAATTCATAGGGAATGAAACCGCCCGCGTCGCAGAGCTCCCACAGCGTGATTTCCGCGTCGCCCTGCCGTCCCCACAGCACGACTTCGCTGCCCACCTCAACTTTGTCGCGGCCTAAATTCACCATGAACTGATCCATGCATACGGTGCCCACAATCGGATAGCGCTTGCCGCCGATCAGAACGCTGGCGCGATTGGACAAGCGGCGGGGATAGCCGTCGCCATAACCCACCGGCACCGTCGCCACCCACACGTTCTCAGGGGCGGTCCACTGCAGGTTGTAACTCACTCCTTCGCCCTGGCGCACGCCCTTGACGTAGACCACTTCACTTACCAAAGCGTGCGCCGCACGCAGTGGAAAGTCTCGTTGCAGCGGCGCCGCCGCATGCTGACCGTACAGCCCGATCCCCGGACGAATCAGATCGTGATGCGCATCCGGAAAGCGGATCGCACCCGCCGAATTTGCCAAGTGGTAGCGCGCGTCGGTAAAACCCAGCGACAGTGCCAGCCGTTTCACTTCCGCGAACCGGTGCATCTGCAGCCGTGCGAATGATTCGTCATCCTCCTCGGCAGTCGCCAGGTGCGAGTAGATGCCGGCCACCTGCACATGCCGGGCCCGCTTCGCCGCGCGCAGGAGCGTCTCCGCCGTGCGGAAGTTCTGGCCGATACGGTTCATGCCCGTGTCCACTTTGATCTGCACCCGGGCGATCTTGCCGCTAATCTGAGCTGCCCGCTCAATCGCTTCCAATTTGAACACGGAACTCGCCGTCAAGTCCAGATCATATTCAAGAAACAGACTGATCTGCGAGCCGACGATACCGCCCAGAACCAGAATCGGCGCGCGCACACCCGCGTGCCGCAGGACGATTCCTTCTTCCACAAATCCTACTCCGAACGCATCCGCTCCCAATTCGCCGAACAGATGCGCACACTGCAACAGCCCGTGACCGTAGGCGTCCGCCTTGACCACCGCCATCACCTGCGACCGCGGAGCCAGTTCGCGAAAGCGCGCGAAATTCTCCGCAATCGCATCACGGTAGATGCGCGCGTAAGTCGGACGGTGCGGCCGCACATGATCGGCGGCCAGCACCGTCGGCAAACTGACAGTCTCGGGAGTCACAGGATAAGTTATTTTACCAGCAGGATCTTCTGCGTCTGCATCTGTTTGCCGCTCGACAGCTTCACCAGATAGACGCCGCTGGCCAGGCCGTCGGCCTGCCAATGCACACGCTGCGCGCCCGGCGCAAAGTGCGTGTGCTCAAACAGCGTAGCCACCTTCTGTCCGGCCAAATTGTAAATTTCCAGCGACAATTCACGCGCCGCGTTGACCGCAAACGGAATTTGCACCGCCGCGTTGAACGGATTCGGGTAGGCGTGCTCCAGCACAAACGCCATGGGAATCGTCAGATCTGCGCGTGTGTCGGCGTCCGTGCCCAGCACGGCCGTCACCTGCACGTCATCCAAAAACCATTCGGTCGCATAGTCGCCGCGATAGCGCCACGCGAAATAGACATCTTCACCCGCAAGCGCCGCCGCGTCCACCGAAATCTGTTCCCAATTCTGCGCCGCGTCGTCCAACTCGCTGATCAACGTGAAGTCCTCGCCGTCGGTCGAATAGTAGATCGCATGCAGGTCGTAGTATTGCGGCGTCACAAAACAATTTCGCTGCCAGAACGAAAACGTCACGGCCGTAGCGTTGGCCGGAACGCTGATCTCCGGCGTGAACAGCCAATCATCGAGCAGCCCGACACTCTGCTCGTCGTCATGCCAGATGCCGTTCTGCCCGCCGTGCGCTGCATTGCCGCAATCCGCGCTGCCGAAATCAAGAAAACGCCAACCCACGCCGTCGTTGCCGTCCTCGCGCACCGTCCAGCCCTCGTTGTTGCTTTCCATCGGACCGTCGAACAGCACCGTTTCACCGCCGCCGCCGCTCCAATCATATTGCAGCGCCGCCAACGCGCTGATGCGCCCGTGCCCGTAGGTAACATCCCAACCGGCCGGCCCCAAGTCGAGCGCGGTGTTCTGCAAGGCGTTGCGCACCTGATGAGCCGGACAACCGCGCGACATCAACAACGCCGCCACGCCCGCCACATGCGGAGTCGCCATGGAGGTTCCCTGCCAGAATACGTAGTAGTCCGAACCGGTATTGTCGCGCACCGTCGAAAGCACGCCGTCAACGTACGAATCCTGATTCAAGTCCTGATCCGTATTTCCGCCCGGAGCGCACACATCCAATTCGCTGCCCGCGTTCGAATACGGCGCAATGGCATTGCCGATGGCCGTCGCGCCGACAGAGATGCAGGCTGGATAGGCCGCCGGATACGATACATAGTCAGCGTTGTCATTGCCCGACGCCACGCACAGCACCACACCCGCCGCCGCGCATTGCTGAATCGCACCCGACAGCGGCTGACCGGGATCTACCGGCGGCTGATTATTCTGATTCGGGAATCCCAACGACGCGTTCACGATCTGCGCGCCCTGCTGCGCCGCCCACGCGAACCCGTTGGCAATCGCTTCCGACGAACCTGACCCCGAATTGTCCAGCACACGCACCGGCATCAAGCGGCAATTCGGAGCGATACCCGCGATTCCCGTGTTGTTATTGGTGCGCGCGAAAATCGTTCCCGATACGTGCATACCGTGCGAGTCCACGAGATCGGGTTCCGACGGATCGTTGTCCTCGTCAATCCAATCGTAGCCGCTCACCGTCTGCACGCCGGCCATGTCTTCGTGATCGAACTGAAAACCCTGATCCAGCACCGCCACCTTTACCGACGGATCGCCCTGCGTCAGATCCCACGCCTGTTCCAAACCGATCAGCGGATAGTGCCACTGATACGTGTACAAATTGTCGTTCGGCACCATTAGCGCCGTCAACAGGTAATTGTAGTTCGCCCACAGCACGGCGTTCTGCGCGCGAAAATAACGCACACCCGCCGCCGCCCCGGTTGGCACTTCCACGCGATAGAAGTCGAGCAGTTTGGAATAGCTGCCCACCTTGCCGCCGCTGCCCGCGATAATCTCGTCAATCGTCGTCTGCGCCGTGCTTTTTGAAAACGCCACGAGCACATGATTCGGCACAAACGCGTAATACGGTTCACCATCCGTCGCCACGGGCGTCGGCTTTCCTAACGCCGCCGCCGCAATGCAAAAACACAGAACGATCAGCACTTTCTTCATATTCCTCCCTGCACGAGAAATGTTATAGGTCATCGTCTTCAGTCGTAGCCTGTTGCCGTGATCGCGCGTATTTACCTTGCGCACCCGTCAACAGGAACGCGCGCACAAATTCGTCCAAGTCACCGTCCATCACCTTCTGAATGTTTGACGTTTCCACGCCCGTCCGGTGATCCTTGACCATCTGATACGGCTGGAACACGTAGGAGCGGATCTGGTGTCCCCACGCGATATCCGTCTTCGAACTCTCAATGTTGGCGTTCTTCGCGCGCTCGTCGTCAAGATATTTCTGATAGAGCCGCGCATAAAGAACCTTCATCGCTGAGTCGCGGTTGCGGTGCTGTGAACGGTCCGTCTGGCACGTCACCACAAGTCCTGACGGCAAGTGCGTGATGCGAATCGCCGACTCCGTCCGGTTCACATGCTGACCGCCGGCGCCGGACGCGCGAAACGTGTCAATCCGCAAATCCTCGGGCCGCACCTGAATCTCCGGCACCTCTTCCACTTCCGGATACACGAACACGCTCGCGAACGATGTGTGCCGCCGCGCATTGGCGTCAAACGGCGAGATGCGCACGAGCCTGTGCACGCCCGTTTCCGCCTTGCAATAGCCGTAGGCGTATTCGCCCTGCACTTCGATCACTGCCGATTTTATCCCGGCCTCTTCCGCCGGTTCCAAATCGAGCAGGTCTACTTTCCAACCGCGTTGCTCCGTCCAGCGCAGATACATCCGGTAGAGCATTGCGGCCCAGTCCGAGGATTCCGTCCCGCCCGCGCCCGGATGGATATGGATAATCGCGCTCTTGATGTCCGTGGGGTCCTTCAGCATCGCGCGCGTTTCCAATTCTTCAAAGAGCTGGGCGAACTTTTTCGCTTCGCCCGCCAAATCCGCAGCGCTGAAATCGTCGGGCGATTCCACCGCCAACTCACGCATCGCGTCGAGGTCGCCCAGCGCGGATTCCACCTGCCGGTACGCCTCAACCCACGACTTGTGCTCCGCTATCTGCTTGAGCACCTTCTGCGCCTGCTCCTGGTCGTCCCAGAATCCCGCGCCGCCGGCCAGGACTTCGAGCTTCTCGATCTCCCCTATGCGCTTGGCATAGTCAAAGCGACCTCCGCAGAATGTCCAGCTTCGGCTTATGCTCCGCGATCAGTTGTGACAATTCTTCAGGCTTCATCCAATCTCCAGTTTACTTTGTCTGTCCCGCTCGGCGATTACGCATCGCGTAGAGGATCCCCATGCCCGCCAAAATCAGCGCCGTCGCCGGATAGACTTCCGGCGTAATCGGCTCGCTCAAGATCACCGCGCCGGCCACCAGCGCTATGACCGGGTTAATGAATGTGTACGTGTTCACCCGCGCCGCGGGCACGCGCTTGAGCAAATAGGCGTAGGCCGTAAACGCCACCACCGAACCCAGTACCGTTAGATACAGCAGCGCGCCGATCGCTTTCGCGCTCGGCGCCAACGCCCACGACTCCCCGATGATGAGTGAAATAATCCCGAATGCAACCGCTCCCGAGAACATCTGCGTCGCCGAAACGGTGAAGGCGTCGAGTTCACGGAGATACTTGCGCGACAGAACCGAGGCCAGCGTCCACAAGGGTGGACACAATATCAGCGCCACAAATCCCGGCCACTCATCCGCCGACAGACTAATGTGATCGTGGTGCAGCACATAGATGCCCGTCATCGCCAGCGCAATCCCCACAAGCGACATGCGGTCGAGCTTCTCCGATTCACCGATGATCATCCACGAAAAGACCGCCGACCAGGCCGGGCTCGTCGCCACCGTCAGCGCAGTCAATCCCGAGTCAATATACTGCTCCGCAAAATTCACCAGACCGTTTCCGCCCGCGAGCATCATCGTCCCCGTCAGCGCAATCCATCCCCACTGTGCGCGCGTCTGCGGCAGCCGCTTCCGGTCCCGTAGCATGTACGGCAAGAATATGATCCCGGCAAGGGCAAACCGCACCGCGCCCAGCACAAACGGCGGAAAGCCCTCGAGCGCGACCTTGATCACCAGATAGGTCGTGCCCCAGATCAGACATAGCGCCACATAGGCCAGGATAACCACAATGCTGTCCCCCGCAACGTTGTAACCGGCTTAATATCTCTTTTCGATTACGCAGCCCACATAATAGTGCCGCAGAATCTCCGTGGCGCTCTTGCCATTCACCGCCATGTGCGCCGCGCCGGCCTGACACATGCCCACACCGTGCCCCCAGCCCGCGCCGGTGAACACCAGTTCCATGGGATTACCCTGACTGTCGTTCAGCACTTCGACCAGAAACGCCGAACTCTCGAGCGCCGTATGGGAAAGCTGCCGCCGGATCGTCAGCTCGCGTTTGATCCGCAAATTGGCCAGCGATCCCAGCACCTCCACCTCCATCAAGCGTCCGCTCCGTCCGCGGCGAATGGGCAGGATATCGTACAGCGTCCCGATGTCCACACCCGTCTTCGTCAACAGAATTTCCTCAAGCTCCGAACGCAGAAACGTCGTTTCCCAGCGGAAGTGCTTGCGGCTGTAGTTGCGCGACACCGGCAGATTCAATCCTTCCAGATTGCAGCACGACGCCGGACGCGTCTGAATCCAGCGCCGCGCGCCGTTCTCAGTCATCAAGTCGGGAATCTCGAGCTCGTGTTCGCAGGAACACGG
Organism: bacterium; assembly: GCA_016702305.1. NCBI lineage: Bacteria > bacterium. The sequence goes on along the minus strand of JADJEH010000009.1, from coordinate 124,556 downwards.
CACGCCCGTCCCCGCGAAGATCGGCGGCGTCACCCACGTCGCCTGCACGTCCTCCGTATGCCCGCCGCACACCGCCGAATAGTGCGCGTCCACGATCGTCCCTTCGTGGAACAGTATGCAGCCGCGCGTATCGGCCACCGCCTGACTCACGCGGTCATTGTCGTGCGTCACGCCGCTGTACACCTGACAGTGCACGTGCGCGCACAACTCAAACTGATCGTTCAAGTGCTTGATCGCCTTCGTCGCGATCACCAGACTGCGCGAGGCAATTGCTTGCGCGCGCAGCGCCTCTTCCGGAAACTCCGTCGGCATCTCCGAGGCCACTACGCCGCGCAGATACACGTCAATGGGGATCTCCGTCAGTGCGGCGATGTCGCCCGTATGATCAACATAGAACTCAATGATCCCCTCGTAGGTGCGATCCTCGCTCGGTTCATACTCAAAGCCCGAGTTCATGCGCACGCCGTACAGCGTCAGCCGCGCGTCCGGATCGAGCGGCACGAGCCGGAAACCGTCCACGCTTTCCAGATGCTGTTCGAGACTCTGGTCAAACAGTTCGAGCCGCCCCGACGCGTGCGTCAGCACCTCGCGCACCAAGCGCGGCGCATAGTCGAGCGCCAGCTTCGAGAAGAGATGCCGGGCATCCTCCTCGCGCTGAAAATTCCCGACCTGCACGCGGTAGAGCGTGTTGTCGCCGACGACCTGGCCGTCCACTTCGATCGGGCCGCCAATCTGCCGCACGGCCGCCTGCATGCCGCGCTCTTCGAACTGCTCGGCCAGCGTCATCGCTTCTTCACGCGTCTTGTGCGATGAGGCCAGGACGCTGAACAAAAACTTCGTCGGCGTGCTTCGTTCGCGCAGCACGCGCCACTTCACGGGCGACACTGCCGCGTCGCGCAGCATCGTCCCTGATCGCGTTTCAATCCGATAGCGGCCCGTGTATTTGAAAGTCACGCGTTCGTAACCTTCCAACAGGCCAACGCGCACCGTTACGGGCGGTGTCGCGGGAGATAGGTGCGTATTCACGAGTTCTTCAGCAATAAGTTAAGCAAGGACCAATTGTCAATTCTCCCCTGTACCGACCAGCCGTCTCAAAGGTGCGCGGGCACCGTCTGCGCCGGCGCGCACAGACTGTGCAAGGTTCGACCCAGTTCCGAGGCGCGCGTACGCTCTACCAGCAGCAGCGCGCGATCTTCAAAATACAACTCATCCCGCAAGTCCGCGCGATAGGGTGCCACGGCTCCCGCGATCCGGTCGGCCAGTGAGCCCACGCCGCCCGCCCCCGCGCCCAGCAGCGCCAGCAGGTCGAAGCGGCTGTCAAACCGCGCGGCAAGCTCCGGGAATAGCAGGTGCGGTTCGTCGCTGGCTCGCAGCACGATCAGCGGCTGGTCGCCCCCGCGCACGAACAGCGGCAAAATCGTCCGCTCCCGCAGGCAACCCTCAAGATAAAGAAATTCCGCATGACTTGCCGGAGTGAATAGGGTCGCCGCCGTCTGCACTACCGCGCCCAGCGTCCGCCGCGCCAGTGGCTTGTCCGTGATGATCGTCCCGGCCACGCCCGTCTTGGAGTTTCCGATGGCCAGCGGCATCCCGAACTCGGCGGCCAGTTCCACGGCCGGCACCTGCAAAATCTTCGCGCCGAACCCCATCATGGCCAGCGCATCGGCGTAGTCCAACTCCGGCAGAATCCGCGTCCCCGCAACCAGCTTCGGATCCGCGCTGGCCACGCCGTCCACGTCCTTCATAAATTCGACGCACCGGGCGCCCAGCGCCACCGCCAGGGCCACCGCCGTCGCATCCGTCCCGCCGCGGCCCAGCGTGGAGATATTCTTCTCGGTCGTAATCCCCTGATAGCCCGCGATCACCGGGATCTTCCCCTGCTCCAGCACCTCACGCACGCGCAAGGGCCGCACTTCGACGATCCGCGCCGCCGTATGCAGCGTGTCTGTAATAATCCCCGCCTGCGCACCCGTCAACGAGACGGCGATGTCGTCTTCGATGGCGTTCAGGGCCAGCGCCAGCATGGCAATCGCCACGCGCTCGCCCGTCGAGAGCAATACGTCCAGCTCCCGCCCGCGTGGCTGCGGATTGACCGATCGCGCCAGCGCCACATACTGATCCGTCGTATCCGCCAACGCCGACACCACCACCACCACCGGCGTCCCCGCCTTTACCCGCGCATACACCAACCCCGCCACCTGCGCAATATCCGCAGAGGTCGCGAGGGCTTTGCCGCCGTATTTTTGGATGACTAAGGACATGGGGTTATTATGAATGGTAATATGATTGCGAAGTGATAACCACCCGCTGATCTCGTGGATACATTACACATGCTTCGGTAGTAGCTTGTCGGACTCTTGCAACTTCAATTTGATCTCTAGCTAGTTCGCCGTTCCTATTCCACCACCCACATCGCCCGGTACTCCGCCATATCCCCAAGCCCGCCGTCGAAGCCTATCGTGCCGGGATTGTCGGGGAGCAAGGTCGAATCCGCCGGATGCAGCCACGGACGCAGCGCGCTGTCCCACAAATTCGCCTCGGGATCGTACGTATCCACCCAACCATAGCCGAACTGCTCCGCATACGTGCCGATCATGTAATAGAACGCTTCCGGCGAGGTCGTCGTCACATTGTGGTCATACGGCGGCACCAAAAATGAACGCCGCGTCGTCCACGACGTGTTCTTCCACTGTTCGAGCGTCCCCTGATACGGCACGCCGTGTTCGCGCGGCAAATTCGGATTGCTCGCCACCTGATATTCGCGCAGCATATAGGCATCCCATACAAAATGGTTGCCGCGCCCCAGCGTGCCCGCGAAATTCACAGCCTCGGCCGGAATTGTAATCAGCGTGTCGCCGACGGCGATTTCATAACTGACGCCCGGCTCCGGCGTGTCGCCCTCTTCACACGAGACGCACAGCAGCGCGCAACACAATAAGGACAGTGCGAGCCTCATTTGACCAGCAGCACCTTCTGCACCTGCGTCGCGCCCTGCGCGCACAGCACCGCAAAGTACAGCCCCGAAGCCGCCGTGCTCAACTCCACACGCACCGCATGCGTTCCCGCGGTCAGCGGCTCATCCACCAGCGTTCGCACGCGCCGCCCGTTCACGTCAAAAAGCTCCAGCCGTACCGCCGACTCGCGGGGCAAATCAAAACGCAGCGTCGTCGCCGCGTTAAACGGGTTCGGATACGCCGCGTAGAGTCGCAACTCGCGCGGCACCGGCACCGCGTCACCCGCCGCATCCGGCTCTTCAACAACACGCACGGTCAGCCGAATCGTATCCGGCGTCGCCGGTTCGTCACTGTAAATCAGAAGCTCGCGGTTGATCACGCCCGGCTCCGCCGCCGTGACCCACAAACTCAAATCCAAACTCCCTTCCACATCCACCGTGAACGGCCCCGCATCACTCACCCGAAACGGCAACGGATCAGCCAGCGCATCAATGTGCAGCGGCTCCGTCCCCGGATTCTCCAGCCGCAGCGTTTCGCGGGCGGTGTCGCCGACCAAACACCAGCGGAAATCCAATTGTTGCGCATGCGGTTCACACAGCGGGAACGGCGCCGCACCGGTCAGGGGCACCGCAATTACCGGATTCAGCCCGGACGAGACCACACTCAGCGTGTCCCGAAATTCCCGCCGCTCTTCAGGTCGAAATCCCACCCGCACCGTGACCACTGCGCCCGGCGGTACCACGACCGGCGTCTGTTCGCTAATGGCATACGATTCCGGCATCAGAAAGTCCGTGATCGTCACCGTCGAATCGCCGGTCACCTGAAACGCGAACTGCAGCTCCCGCGTCTCTTCTAACGGCACCAATCCGAAATCCAACCGGCTCGGCGTCGTGTACAAATAGCTTGCCGCTCCCAGATCCCCAAAGTAATACAGCGCCGGGTGCGTATCAAAGAAGATATCGTTCATCGCGCCAAAAGCGCCTATCCCGACGCCCGGCAGCGCGCCAACTACCGACGTAATCGTCATCGCAGGATATTGCGTCAGAAAATACCAACTGCTGTTGGCTCCCAAATGCCCGAGGTAGACGCCGGTGTTTTGGCCGAAATCGCCGTTGCCCGCGACCAATAAACCGCTTTCAACTGGAATAAACGCATGATAGCGATTCACCGAGGCCAAGGCCCCCGTATACATCACCTGCGCCCCGCTGTCATCAATGCGCAACAGATTCAGCTGGTAATTGAGATTGCCCGGAGCCGAGTTCGCCCAAACAAGATCATAGCCGTATGCCGTGGCGATGAAGTGCACTGGAACGGAATTCGATTCAATGCCCTCAATGTCGAAGCGCGCCTCGCGACCCGGATTGCCATCCGCGTCGAGCCACACGAACCGCACGATCGGTCCCCGCGTCTCAACTTCAAACAGCGCCATCAAGATCGAATCGGCGTTCGTCACGATCAGACCGCCCGGCTCGCCATACGCGGAGTCGCCGTAGAAGCGTTCCCACTCAAGCTCGCCATCTGCGCCCAGCTTCGTCAGCTTTGAACTCCAGCGAACCCAGATACTGTCTACATATGAGACCAGGGTCTGCACGAGAAACCCGCCGTCCGCCGTCGCGGCGCATGGGCCCAGCGTGACAAAATTTACGCTGTCATCATCCAGCCGGATTTCCCACAGACTGTCCCCCGCAAAGCTATGGCACTCAAAATTGCTCCGTGTCGTCCACGAAATGCTGTCAATGGGAACCCGTTCGCGCACGCGCACGAGGACCGACTCCGTCCCGACGCACAGCCCTTCAACTGCGCCCTGCGCCGTCGTGGATAGCGTCTGGGTCCATTCAAACTGGCGGGCTACGTTCATACCGCGCAACTGCGTGAAGAATACTCCATCTTCACGAAACTGCCCTGCGACCAGCGTATTCCCATCCGGCAGCGGTGCCATCGCCGTAAGGACTCCATATTCGTCAAACATGTATGTGCTGTCCAACGCCGGCGGCTGCGCTACGCCCGCCGTCACACACAGCGATATTGCCATCAAACTACTTAACCAGCAACAGTTTCTGAACCGCATGGTCGCTCCCCGCGCGTAACGCCAGAAAGTAGATTCCTGAACTCAAGGTATGCAGATCAAAAGTTTCGTCATGCACTCCCGCCGCGAACACACCGTCCAATAGCGTGCCCGCCAAGCGCCCGTCTACGGTAAACAGCTCCAGCCGCACCGCGCTTTCCCGCGGCAGATCAAATCGTATGGTCGTCGCCGCGTTAAACGGATTGGGATAGGCCGAGTGCAGCTTGAACTCCCGCGGAAGCTCCGCCGCATCGTCCGCGTCCGTTGGGCGCGTCACGCCGCGACCTAACAGCGTCACCGTGTCAGGCCCAAACGGATCGTCGCTCTGCAAAATCAATTCGCCGCGATAGTCCACGGCCGAGTCCGGTCTAAAGGTGAACCACAGCACCGCCTCACTGCCCGCCGCAACGTCAAATGGCCCCAGACTGTCCAGATAAAACGGCGCAGGCTCGACGATCGGTTCAATGTGCAGCGTCGTCACCCCGGCATTCCGCACCGCGAAGGGCCGCCGCACGCTATCCCCCACCGGAATCCAGAAGAAATTCAGCACTCCCAACGCCGGCTCACACGCCGGATACGGTGCCTGACCGGACACGGGAATGCCCAAAACCGGATTGCGTGCGTCCGACGTCAGCGTCAGGGTATCTGCATAAGTACGCAGCTCGTCCGCGCGAAAACCAATCTCAAAAATCAGCGTGTCCCCCGGGAGAACCGTGACAGGCGTCGGAAATTGTGCGGTCATGAAGTCAGGCAGCAAAAGCTCGGAAATCGTCACCGACGAATCACCGGACACGATCAAGCTGATCTCCTGCAGCCGCACCTCGCCGACCGGCACGACTCCGAAATTCACGCGCGACGGTATCGCGAATAGAAAGCTGTCGTGTTCATTGTCGTGCAAATAAAAGATACAGGCACTGTACGTCGTGTCATCCAACTGCGTGTTGCCCAACAGCGCGATCTGGCCACCGATCGTTGGCAAGAACCCGGAGGTCGATTGCGTGAGGTCCATGGGAATCGCTTCAACGTAGTACCAGTTGCCCGATTCGCTAAGCCGCCCGATAACAACATCCCGAGTGGCTATGTCACCGAACGGACTGTATCCCGCCGTGAGCAAACCATCCGGCGTCTGCCGGAAGTCCTGAATCGCGTTCTGCGGAGCGGTCACAACCTGCTGAAAAATCACATTGCCGAGGTAATCCGTCCGTAAATAGTGCAGTTCGTCTTCGACATTGTTGATTGCATTCAGCCAGAGGTGTTCCCAACCGCCGTTGCGCGGCACCAGGTACATGCCAAGGGATGCGTAGGCGGCACCCTGTGACTCAAACGCGACCGATGTCAGACTGTCGCCTTCGAGGGTCGTCCAGACAAAGCTCTCGTGATCATTCGCACCAAGTGTAGTCGTCATCGAGAATAGCAGACTGTCGCCCACGAGCCTAACGATATCGCCCGCCTGATCCAAATGCTCGTCGCCGTAGAATCGCTCCCACTGCATGTCGCCGTTCGAATCCACCTTGAACAGCCAAACCTGGTAGTTGTACGTCTCGTTGCTAAGCATCGCTTTCGTGCCCAGCACATAATAACCACCCTGTCCGTCGGCGGTAACGCTGTAAAGCGTTTCATAGTTGACCGGATCGTTATAGTCGCGCACCCACCCGCTGTCGCCGTCAATCGAGTATCGGATCAACACGGACTCTGAGCTGAATGTGTTGGAGTCTATCCGAACGGACGTGCGCCCGACGCCGACGATCCAGTCGCCGTCAATAATCAGCTTCTCCTTGCGCGGATGCGACATGCTCCGGAATTGTCCGCCGCCACAGGATCTCACGTTCCGGCGTCATCCGCATGATCTGCCACTCGCCAGCTTGATGCGGAATGCTGCGATGGCCTGACAGAATTACGTCACCACCTTCAAGCGGAATCGCTTGCGTAACCAATCCGGAAAACTGCGTGAACAGATAAATGCTATCTATCCCCGGCGGCTGCGCCATCGCGGCGCACGCCCATAACAGCAGGCTACTTAACCAGCAACAACTTCTGCACCGCATGATCGCTCCCCGCGCGTAGCGCCGCAAAGTAAATCCCCGAACTCACGTCGTGCAAATCCAAAGTTGCTGTATGTGAACCCACCGACTGCGTACCCGCCACCAGCACGCGCGTCAATCGTCCGCTCACGTCAAAGAGTTCCAGCCGCACGTCTGATTCCCGCGCCAGATCATATCGCATAGTCGTCGTCGCATTAAACGGATTCGGATAGGGAGGATGCAGTGCGAACTCGCGCGGCACTGTCCCATCCTCCGCGCTCACGCCTGTTCCCGCGCCAAGGCAGCGTAAAATCTTCTCGCCCGTGATCGCGTCGCTTTGAATCCGCAGCGTATCCACAATACTCCCGCCCGACTGCGGCGCGAACACCACTTCAACCCGAAGCGTGTCGCCGATTTCGACCGTCGCCGGTTCGCTGAAGCGCGCATGATAGACATCTGTCGCGGTGAAACTGCTCACCGTCAACACATTCGAACCCGTATTGACCAAATTTACCGTCCGCACCGCGCTGTCGCCCACCTGTACCGGCCCGAAATTCAAACTCGCAGGCGACACCGCCAAATCCGGCACATACCCCAAATACATTGCGCACCCATCCCACCCCGGCACGGCAAACGATTGCGATGCGCCGAACAGCAGGAAGCCGTTTTCAGTCTGAATCATCCCCTCACAGCGATCCGCCTCGTCGCGCCCCGCAAGCACCGACCACACGCTGTCGCCATCTTCATCCACCTTCAACAACCAAAAATCCGACTGCTCAAACTCGATGTCTTCCGATGAGAAATTTCCGGCGATGATATAGCCGTCATCATCAGCGTTGAGAATCGCTGCGCCGCTTTCATTCGACAATCCGCCAAAATGATGTGACCAGTTCACCGAATCCGGATTTCGCAGGACGGTGGATTGAATCCACAGGTCTCTTGCACTGCCGTTGGTCGTTGTGAAACCCGTTGCAACCACCCGGCCACGAACGGCGTCATAAGCTGCCGCCAGATAGCCGTCGTCACCGACGTCGCCATGCGCGGCATGTACGTCACCTTGATAAACCAGCAAGCCGTCCGTGTCACTCGTGATATTCGCCCGAGTGGTTCCGAATAAGACTGATTCGAAAGTCGCGGAGTCAAGCAAAACATGCCCCGCGTTGTCATTCAATCCGCCCGTGTTGAAATAGCGCAGTTGTGAATTGCCCACACTATCCGATATCTCGAGCACGCACATCCTCTCGCCTTCAAACAGTTCGAGCGAATATGAAGTCGTGAAATTAATCGTTCCCGGCATGTTCATAGTCCCCATGCGGACGGGATAGGGGTCCATCTGTCCCAATTCGTGCCAGAACGTGACGTTCACATTGCCCCAGTCATCCAATTCATAAACCCGCAGCCGGTGCGACTCTCCGTTGCTGGACAACAGCTCACAACCCAACAGGTAGTCATTGTCCGCTCGCTTCAAGATCTCCGGAAATCGTTCTGGATGGGTGTGAGGATAAGGCCGTTCCCAGAGTAAATGTCCGGAGCGATCCAGCTTGACAATGATACCATGTCCCGCCAGCGCATTCCACTCCCGCGCCTCGCCGCACAGCAAATAGCCGTCCTCAACTTCCACCGCATCATAAAAATACTCATCCCCGCCATCATCAAACGCAAACGTCCACACCGAGTCCGGCGGAAACGGCTGTGCGAGACACGCGGATACTGATACGAAGATGGCGACGATGAATAACATGTTTGATTCCTCGCATTAGAGCCCGAGAACATCCGCCATCGTATAAAACCCCGCGGGTTGATCCGCCAGCCACTCCGCCGCGCGCAGCGCACCGTGCGCAAACACCGCGCGCGAATCGGCGCGATGGGTAATCTCCAACCGCTCGCCGTGGCCGCCTAACACCAGCGTATGCTCTCCCACCACGTCACCCACGCGCAAGGAAAATACCTCGATCTTCTTGCCCACCGTATCTTCCACAATCTCGGCAATCCGCAGCGCCGTGCCCGACGGCGCATCCACCTTCATCGTGTGATGCGCTTCCGTCAAATACGCGCGATACTCCGGCAGCGCCGCCGCCGCCTGCGACACCAGCGCGAACAGCACGTTCATTCCCGGCGACATATTCGGCGCATGCAAGACCGCGATGTCCTTGGCCACTTCGCGCAGGATTTGTTGAGTGGATTCATGCAACCCCGTCACGCCGCACACGTAGTTGATCTTCACCTTCCGGCAACAGCGCGCATGTTCGGCCACCGTCGCCGCAGTCGAGAAGTCAATCGCCACCTTAACATGGTCGTGCACGCCGTGACAAGCCGGTTCAATCTGCAGGTCGTCGAACCACTGCCCCGCACCGGACGGATCGTAGGCGTGCGTGATATACACCCGGTGATCCTGCCGCGATTCATGCAAGATCACCTTGCCCATGCGGCCCGCCGCACCGAACAAAACAGCGTTGATCCGCTCATGCGACATGGAGATTCTCCAGATACGGCGCAATTGCCGCGCGAATCTTGCCTTCCGTGTCTTTCTTCACCGGCACCAGCGGCAGTCGCAGTTCATTCTGCATCTTGCCCATCACCGACAGCGCATATTTCACCGGAGCCGGACTTGTTTCGAGGAACATCGCCTTGGCAATCGGAGCCAAAGTCTGATGCAGCAGCAGCGCCGAGTGCGTGTCCCGCCGGTCAAATGAGCTGATGATTCCCTTGAGCAAGTCCGGACAGACATGCCCGGCCACGGACACCACGCCCACCCCGCCCACCGCCAGAATCGGCAGCGTCAGCCCGTCATCACCTGACAGCACGGTCATGCGCCCATCCACCCGGGCCGCCACCTCAGCAATCTGCTCCAGATTTCCCGAGGCTTCCTTCACCGCGGCCACCCGCTTCAGGTCCGCCAGCCGTTCCACCGTCTCCGGCAGCATGTTCACGCTCGTCCGGCCCGGCACATTATACAGCATCAGCGGCAGGTCTGTCGCCTCATGGATCGCCCGGAAGTGCTGGTAAAGCCCCTCCTGCGTCGGCTTATTATAGTAGGGCGTGATCACCATCGCCCCGTGAGCACCCAGTATTTTGGCCTCTTTGACCAATTCTATGGACTGCGACGTCACATTTGTGCCGCAACCCGGGGCCACAAAGCGTCCGTCCGCCGCCTCTAAAACAAGCTGAATGACCCGCCGCCGCTCGTCCAAAGAGAGGCATGAGGCTTCACCCGTCGTGCCCAAGGGCACAAATCCATCCACGCCGCGATTCGCAAGGTCACCGACCAAATTTTGCAGGGCCGCCTCGTCAATCTGCCCGTTTTGGAACGGCGTGACCACCGCGACCCACAATCCCGTATAGAAGTTCATGTTGTTATGGAGTTTGGTTCACTTCCCGGCCTGTCGCATTCGCGCAACATGCCCAAAATACCCGAATTAGAATATACCAGAGCGCCGCTGGATTGTCAAATTCAACTGCACCCACAACCCGTTTTGAGAATTCTACAAATCCGGGTCAGAACCCTTGCATTTCTGCCAGATGCTCTGCAAAATGATATGTTGATAAAGTAAGCCTATCTCAGTATTTCTTGGAGGTTGGTTATTAATTAGTGCGGGCTTTCCCCGATGTTGTAACGGATGAACAAGGAGGTTGCGATGTATCAGCTCGGCCCAGCTTTTGCCGAGGGAATGGATGTTCTAAGGGTGCTAACGAATGGATATGGAAAACGGGAGACCCGGAAGATGCCGGAACCTACACTGCTGATTGTTGATGAGGAGGCCGCCGTCCTCGAGCGCGTTACGCGGACGCTGCGCTCAGAAGGCGGATACCGAGTTCTGCACGAGTCGAATCCACACAACGTGCTGAACCGGTTGGAAATGGATAATGTGGACGTCGTCCTGTGCGACGTGGATTTCAAAAACACCTCGGGCATCTCGCTCATCAGCGATATTCGCTCGCGGCACCTGCGGCTGCCCGTCGTCATCTATTCGGACAATGACAACTCCGAACGGATCGTCGAGGCTATGGAAAATGGTGCCACTAATTTCGTGACCCAGCCCCTCGAACCGCGACTGCTCGCGCGGACCGTAGATGCGGCGCTCTCAAACCTTCGTCTGGCGGGCGAAGTCGAAAAATTGAAGCGCCGGCTCGGCGGGGATCACAAGCTCGGTGGCCTAGTGGGACGCTCGGCTGCCATGCACAAAGTATTCGATGCCATCCGCGAGGTCGCGGCCGTGGACACGACCGTTCTGATCCGCGCCGAAACCGGAGCGGGTAAAGAACTCGTCGCGCGTGCCCTGCACTTCGAAGGGCCGCGCGCGGAAAAGGCCTTCATCAAGGTCAACTGCGCCGCACTGCCCGAAACCCTGCTCGAGTCCGAACTCTTCGGACACGAAAAGGGGGCCTTCACCGATGCCAAGCAGACCCGCATCGGGAAGTTCGAAGCCGCTAACGGCGGGACGATCTTCCTCGATGAAATCGGTGAACTATCGCTCTCCACGCAGGTCAAATTGCTCAACGTCCTGCAGGATCGCGAAATCGAGCGCCTGGGCGGGAATCGCAAGATCCCCGTCAATATCCGCGTCGTCACGGCCACCAACCGCGACCTCGAACGGATGATCCAGGAAGGCCGCTTCCGTATGGATCTCTACTATCGGCTGAATGTGGTCCCCATCACCATTCCGCCGCTCCGCGAACGCCGCGAAGACATCCCACTGCTGTGCGCCCACTTCCTGGACAAAATCGGCAGCCGCCTGAACAAGGGCAACTTCACCTTCTCCGATGAAGGCATGGCCCTCCTGCTGTCGCATCCGTGGCCGGGCAACGTCCGCGAATTGGAAAATGTCATCGAACGAGCGCTGCTCGCGTCGACCGGCACGACCATCACCGCGGCCACGCTGCAATTCTTGAAGCATACCAATCCCTCGACGGAGAACATCAGCTTCAACCCCCCGGTCAACTATCCGGTCAACACGGCTCACTCGCACGCGAACACCAGTGCCGCTCCCGTCTCCACGGCCAGCGACAACCTGTTCACGCTTGGACCCCTCAAGAATGCCGTCCGCGCTTTCGAGAAGCAGTTCATCGAAAACGCGATGCTGGCCGCCAACGGCCATGTCATCAAGGCCTCGCGCATGCTCCAGATTGACCGCACGACGCTGTGGAAAAAGGCAAAAGACCTCGGTATCAACCTGCACCCCGGCGAAGACGAAGAAGACTTCGCTATTGAGTAGCAGTTCGTAGCAATCAAAAAGGCAGCCGCAAGGCTGCCTTTTTGCATTCTGATCTCCACCTGTCCGCCCAGGGCATGATGGGGTGAATAGCCGGGCCGTCACCCATCTCGGTCGCGGTTACCGGCATTGCTCCCAGGCCCACTCCGCATGCTCGCGCACCAACTCACTTTCATGCACCAACAGCGCAGCCAGCGCTGCGCGCGCTTCGTCAGTCCCCCAATTCCCCAGCGCCACCGCCACATTTCGCATGAACCCCTCATACATGGGCCGGACCACTGCGCTTCCGCGAAACAGCTCGTCAAACTCCGCTTCCGTCAAGCGCGCCAGCACGACCAGCTTCGGCGCCTTACGCTCCAGCACATTCTCGTAGGCCCGTTGCCGCGTCAACGTCGAAAAGCGCTGCACCCACGGACAGCATGTCTGACAATCATCGCACCCGAAAATGTAGTTGCCCAACTTGCTTCTGAGTTCAATTGGAATCGAACCGACAGCTCAATCGTCAGATACGAAACACACAACCGCGCATCCAGCACATACGGCACCGGAAATGCGTGCGTTGGACACACATCCAGACACTTCGTGCAGCTCCCGCACGACGGCAAGCGGGGCGGGGGAGAGGGCGTTAGATCTGCCGTCGTCAGAATCTCACCCAAAAAGAACTGCGAACCGAGCTTCGGATGGATCAGCATCGTATTTTTGCCGATGAAACCCAACCCCGCGCGCTCCGCCGCGTCGCGTTCCAGCACCGGTTGCGCATCCACACACCAATGCGTCGCCGCGCCCGGCACGTGCTCCCGGACGAAGTCTCCCAGTTCCTGCAGCGCCTGCGCCATTAAGACGTGATAGTCATCGCCCCAGGCGTAGCTCGCAATAATCCCGCGGGATGGATCGCGCCGTATCTCCTCCGGCAGGTACCCCGTGAAGTAGGACTGCCCGACGGAAATAACGGTCCGTACCCCTTTCAGGATGCGTTCCGGCTCGGTGCGCCGCATCACCGAGCGATTGAGGTACGTCATTCGCCCCCCATAGCCCTCCTTGAGCCACGCACGAAACTCCGCCCCACGGCGCGGCGCGGCCGGAGCGATCCCGCACAGATCAAAGCCCAATTCCCGGGCGCGCGCTACAATCCGTCCTTCAAGGGTCAATTCCATCTCCGTTTGCAATTCCGCCCCAGTCTCACTATTTTCCAGAGGGAAAGCCGCAAGCCTACCCGCGGCCTCCATCTTTCATTATTCACCCGGCATCCTCACCGTGTCCATCTGGATTATTCGCCCGTCCGAACTCCCGCGCGGCCTGCGCTACTTCGACCTCATCGCCGGACTCTTTGTCGCGGTCCTGCTGATCTCGAATATCGCCGCGACCAAGCTCGTCGGCTTCGGGCCCTTCCCGTTTGACGGCGGGACATTTCTCTTTCCCCTAAGCTATATCTTCGGCGATATCCTCACCGAAGTCTACGGCTTTGCGCGTGCGCGACGAGTTATCTGGCTGGGCTTCGCGGCAAATCTCCTGGCCGCATTGACCTTCTGGCTCGTCAGTGTTATGCCGCCCGCCAGTATCTGGCCCAATCAAGAAGCGTTTGACGCCATCTTAGGCTTCGTCCCGCGCATCGTGCTGGCCTCCATGATCGCCTATCTCTTCGGTGAGTTCACCAACTCGGTGATTCTGGCCAAACTCAAGGTCAAAACCAACGGCCGCAAACTGTGGGCGAGGACCATCAGCTCCACATTGGTCGGTCAAGCGGTGGACACCGCGCTGTTTGTCGTCATCGCCTTTGTCGGTATCGTACCCTCACAGGAACTGTGGCTCATGCTGGCTTTCAACTACGTCTACAAATGCGGCATCGAGATCTGCTTGACCCCGGTCACTTATGCCGCGGTCGGCTACCTGAAGCGCCACGAACACGTGGACATCTACGACACCAACACGCGCTTCAATCCCTTCAAGCTCACCGAAGCCGCCCCCGCAAAGTAACAGTCCCGAACGAGTAAGTCAACCCACGCGCGAGCGCCCCTCGCGGACGCAGGCGTCCGCACCGTTTCATTTTCAATTTCAAGATTCCAATTTCGCCTTTTGTCCGCACCCGCACTCACTTTCTGGGACCACATTGACGAACTGCGCAAACGCCTGTTGCGCAGCTTTCTGTTCATTGCTCTCGGCGCCATCGCGGGATTCCTGTCCGCCGATCGCGCGCGCGATTTCCTGATTGAACCATTCAAACAGTCCGTTCCCGGCACGTTGTCGCTGCTCGGCCCGTCCGAAGGTTTCATTATTGAAGTCAAAATCGCGCTCTTGGTCGGCATTCTGCTCGCGTCACCTTTCGTGGCCTGGCAGCTCTACGGATTCATCGGCCCGGGGCTGCGCAAAAAAGAAAAGCTCTGGCTCTGGCCCATCATGATCATCTCGACCACCCTGTTCTGGGGCGGTGTCATCTTCGCATGGATCATCCTACCCGCCGCGCTTGAGTTCCTGGGTTCGTTCGCCGAAGTCGGGCTGCAAAATTTCTGGTCACTCAACAGCTACATCAGCCTCGTGCTGTTTCTGCTGCTGGCATTCGGCGTGATCTTCCAACTGCCGTTGCTCATGGGCGTGTTGATTGCCACCGGACTGGTACCGTCAAGCTTCTTTCGCAAGCATCGCCGCATCGCCATCGTCCTGATTTTCATCATCGCCGCGCTGGCCACGCCCACTACCGACGCCCTGACGATGATGCTGATGGTGGCGCCCATGATCGTACTCTATGAATTGGCCATCTTGGTGGGTATTTTGTTGGAGGCCCGTCGCGCCAAACGCACCGAGTCGTAGTCTCGCCGACCTGAACAGCCATTTCCCCGTCGCAGGTCTACAGATCTGCGACGTTTTTACTATCACTCATCCCATAGACCACCGTGTCCGCCAAACTCTGTCCTAAGATTATCCTCGAAGGCACCCGCCTGACCTCGAAAACCGAGCTGGGCTTCCTGCTCAACGAGCACCCTAAGCTTATCGGCCCGCGCAAGTATCGCTATCACTCGCCCTACGTCTCGGGCGAATGGTGCGCCTTCTCCAATTTCCCTTGGGGACGCGGCCTGATTAACTTCGAACTCGAAGAAGAGCAACGCGCCTTCGAGACCTATCACACGTGGATTAAGCTCTTCGAGCTGTTGCGTTACTATTCGTGGATTGTGGACCGCTTTCATCTTTCGACGCAGATGCATCAGCATCTCTATTGCGGCCGTGACTACGACTTCCGCTGGCTCGAAGAGCGGCTGGCGGCCGTCGGCTTTCGCATCGTGCTCTGCATGCGCCAACCAGCGACTTTTGTCGCCGCCCGCGCCGAGCGTCTGGAGGTTTCCGGCAATCCGTCGCAATACGATGATCTCACCCGCTTCATCCGCGAACAGGAATACCTCGAAGCCTTGGCCGACCGCTCCGCCATGCGCGTCCTCAAGCTCGATGTCTCGGGCGGTGACCTGCCCGCCCTCGCCGACAAAATCTACAACTGGTACGAACAAACCGGGGGACTCTACGCCGAATATTAGACACTTCCCTCATTTCGCCCCGCCCGTCATCAGGCTCCGGCCTGCGGCGGGCCGCCGCCCGCTCCGCCTGTGCTCCCCCCTCGACACACCTCGCTGACCCCCAGACCTACCCAATCCTGCCTATCCGCTTTCTACATCGCTGTCGCATTGCTCTTCTCTAATTTATTATTTTAACTATTTTTACGCTCGCGCGCCGGTGCCAGCATGCTATAGGCTTCGCAATGGCCCAGCTCTTGCACTTCAGTCCCCGGATAAGCACAGTATCGTACCCAACCTATCCGGAGCCTCCCTTGGATCAGAATCGCATGGAAGCTGAACGCATCCGCCAAATCCGGCAACGGATGCAGCTCACGCAGGAAGACTTCGCGCACCTCATCGGTGTCACCTTCTCCACCGTCAACCGGTGGGAAAACGGCAAATCCACACCCAACAGGATTGCCGCTCGTCTACTTCTCGGTCTTGAGAAGAAACTCAAACAACAGTAGGCATTATGCTTAGCGCACCTCCCCGGCAAATCCGCCGAGCCGCCGCTGCGGCGTCGCCCCCGTCCAAACACGTCTGTTTCCGCGTCGGAAGCTGGCGCTTCGCTTTGGCCGTAGACGAAATCCTCGGACTCTACACCGGGCTGCCCCTTATTCCGTCTACCGACTTACGGTGCAGCGGACTTGTGCAACTGCCGCAGGGCCGCGTACCGGTCATTGACTTACGCGCGCCAGCACACCAGTCGCCTATTCTGCCCGCACTGGCGCTCGTTGAAAACCACGGCCAGTCGGTCGCTCTCGCTTTTGATTTCGCTGACGAAGTCCTGCCCGTGCAAGCGCGCGGATGGATCGCACATAACCTCGAGGCCTGCCCGCTGCCGGCCCGCGGTCGCACCATTACCCGGCATGGCGACGTCTTCTGGTTGAATGTCCATGACCTGATGTCCCGTATGTCCGCCCGCTCAATGGAGAACTAATGCAGCACTCGTCCCATAGCTTTGTTTCCGTGCCCACCGATGACACCCTGATCATCGGCGACAGCACGCGCAGCAAGGCCGTCTTCGCGCGGCTCCGCGATGCCCATGACCTGCCTACCTTGCCGACCATCGCACTCGAAGTCTCGCGTCTAGCCAATGACCCGCTCGCCGGAATGTCCGAAATCGTGCGCATAATCCGCAACGATCCCTCGATGACCGGTAAAATCCTGCGCGTCGCCAACAGCGCTTTCTATGGCATGCCTCGCCGCGTCGAGTCGCTCAATATGGCGCTTGTCGTGCTTGGCATGCGCGAAGTATCGAGCCTCGTAACGTCCATCTCCGTGCTTGGCGCCTTCCCGAAACAGGTGTCCGCTGGGGGATTCCAGCGCGAAATCTTCTGGGAGCACAGCGCCGGAACCGGTGAAATTGCCCGCGTCCTTGCCAGTCGCCTGCAACTGCGGCTGCACGGCATCGAATTTACAGCCGGACTCCTGCACAACATCGGCAAGATCGTGCTGCACCAATACTACAGCACGGAACTGGCCAATGCCTTTAACATGTCCGTCCAGGAAAAAATCCCGTCCATCGTTGCCGAACAGAGAATCCTCGGTACCGATCATGCCGAAGTCGGGGCCTGGCTCTGTGAAAAATGGTCGCTGCCCTCCTCAATCGTCGAGAGCATCCGTTATCACCACCAGCCGCATCTCGCGCCTGAGCACAGCACCCTGACCGCCATTGTGCATCTGGCTTCCAGTCTCGCGCGTGGGATTCTGGATCGCGATATTCGTGACATGGTCAATGCGCACCTTGCACAAGACCCCGCGTGGGAAGTGCTTGCCAAAGACAATCCGAATATCCTGACCCTCGATATTCCGTCCTTTGTCGCCGAAATCGAAGAAAACATCGACCGCGCCCGCGAGTTCATTCGCTTGGCCACAACCGAATAATCGTATGAGTCTACGGGGGAATCCGGTCCGTGTGCTGATCGCCGACGACAATCCGGTCGTCCGGCGTATCCTGCAAAAACTCGTCGAGCGGGAAGCCGGCTTTGAAGTCGCCGCCGCCGTCGGAGATGGCGACGAGTGTCTGGACGCGCTCGAGTCCGTGGAAACCGATGTCATCTCATTGGATCTCGAAATGCCGCGCATGAGCGGCCGCTCCGTTCTGATGAAGCTCGTCGAACGCAACAGCCATCCCGGAGTCGTCGTCGTCACCGGATTGCCGATCTGGGACCAGCCTTCATTGCGGGACGAACTCCGCTCCCTGGGAGCGAGTGAAATTCTCTATAAGGACTTCTCGCCCAGCGGAAACGACTTCGGCATTTTCAGCAAAGAGTACTTCCGGGCCCTCAGGTCGGCTTGCCCGGCGCACTAACATTCGGTGTGACATTATCGCGCGTACGGCCCGGTTTTCCGGGCCGTTCTGTTGCCGACCCACAACCGCCCGGGTTGCACACCGCGAGAGGCATTCTGGACGGGGGTCTCCTGTATACTAGCGTGCGCACGGATGGGCTTTTGTTGTTTTTACTTAATTTGAGTCTGCACGCTGCGCAGGTCGTGCAGGGTCAGACCCACTAAGAATTTGTTTACTATGAGTTAGTTGGATGAATCACGGAAAATCAACTTGTGTGGATTTCAACCAAAACTCATTGACTCCTTGATGCACCGACAATATATTCCACTTGCTACGAGTTCGGTGGAATACACCGACATAAATGTGAGTTTACGTGCAGATGTCTGACTAACGGGTCCCCCACCCAGACCCAAACCAAGCGCAGAGGAGAAAACATGACCAAGAAATGGCTGATGTATGTCGTTACTGGCCTAATCTGTTGTAGCGTGATCGCGTTCGCGGCCGCCACAAAGACCAGCCGCACGATGCCGTCCAAGGCCGCGTCGGCAAACGCCACACTGCATAACCTGGACAAGGCGTTGCAGATGAACGGATCGGACTCGAACCTGCTGAAGCAGAAAGAGGCGATCCAATCCAACTTGAAGGCCATGGCCGGACAGCCCGGTGCCGTCAAGGTGATCGAGAACGCCCCGTCCGCGGGTAGCGAGGTCGTTGCCTCCGAAAAAGCGACGGTCGCGTCGCGCGACAACCAAACGGCCCAGTTGAGCCGCGACGAAGTCCGCGCCATGCTTAGCAACAAGGCCGAAGGTGCCGTGTTGAACCCGTCTTTGACCCAAGAACGCGATGCGTTGCTGGCCGAAATCGCCGACCTTCAGGCGAATGGCCGCGACTATACCGCGGAAAAGACTCGTTTCAACGAAATCACTGCGCAAATGGCTCCCAGCGCCCCGCGTCGTTCGCTCGACCAGGGTGGCGAAACCTGCGTGGACGCCCCGGCGATTGCCTCGCTTCCCTATTGCGATCAGGGCACGACCGTTGGTGCGCTCAACGATTACCCGGATGGTCCTGGCCCGGAAGTCGTGTATTCCTACACGCCTGCCGTTACGGAGAACATCATTATCTCGCTCTGCGGTAACTCCGGATATGACACCCGGTTGCTTGTCTATTCCGGTGGTTGCCCGGATGCCGGCGGCTCGTTAATTTTCAACAATGATGACTGGTGCGGCCTGCAGTCATGCTCCGAGTCCTTCGGAACATTGACCGTTTCCGCCGGAGTTATCTACTACATTCTGGTGGACGCTTTTAGCAGTGGCACGGGCCCCTACACCCTCAAGGTTGAAGTTGATGCGGCGCAGGGCTGTTCGACGACCCCCGTCTGCGCCGGTGCCATCGGCCGCTGCTGCTATGGCAGCGAGTTCCTCACGTGCGACGACGTGACCGAAACCGACTGCGTCACCCTCGGCGGTATCTGGAATGCCTTTGCCAACTGCATCGATAACCCGTGCCCGAACTGCAACGTGACTTGCGGCCCGAACGATATCCTGGAAATCTTCGAAGCGGATACGTGTATACTGCCCGCCAGTGACCCCAACGGTGGTTGCAACAATGAGAGCGGAGTCTTCACGTTCACCGACCTCGCCTGCGGCGACACCGCGTGCGCCGAAGCCTTCACCTACATCAAGTGCACGCAAGGTCTTCCAGTATCGCGACCTCGATTGGTATCGCTTTACCACGACCGTCCCGAGCATCATGTCGGTCAGCGTCCGTGCGGCGTTTGACAATGCCGTCGTTTACTTCATCGGTGGTGACTGTGTGACCCAGCCGTTCTACGGCAGCGCTTCCGCTGCCGGTTGCGGCGAAGTCTTCACGTTCACCTCGGCTTGCTTGCCCGCCGGTGACTATTTCTTCGTCGTCGGTCTGAACGCCTTCACCGGCCTGCCTTATGGTGGTCTCAACAACGGCTACCGCGCGTGGGTGGATTGCACCCCCTGCGAAGTTCCGACGGGCCGTTGCTGCTACTATGACCTCGGCACCCCGGCTTGCGCCACCAACTTCGAAATCGAATGCGGCAACCTCGGCGGTCTCTGGACCGAAGGTGAAAACTGCGTGGATCAGCCGTGCGCCTTCGGTGCCTGCTGCTACAACGACGGCCTCTGCTGCGACGAACTGTTTGACTTTGACTGTGCCGCCCTCGGCGGTGTGTTCAATGGCGTTGGTACCCTCTGCCAGACCGTCGAGTGCACCCGCACCTGCTCGGTCACCCCGGGCGTCACGGACATCATCGAACCCCTCGAAGCCGACTCGTGCGGTTTCACGTTCGTTGACCCGAACGGTGGTTGTAACAACACTGTCCCGTCCTTCACGCAGATGGCTTGCGGCGACACTGTTGCCGGTATCTCCTACTACTACTGCGACAACGGCGGCGGACCGCAGTACCGCGACACCGACTGGTACGAATTCACGATCACGCAGGCTCAAGATGTGAGCGTGAGCGCGATCGCTGATGTCTCCGGTTACCTCGTTGGTATCATTGCCGCGCCGTGCCCGAACGGTAGCTTCACGGCCCTCGCCTTTGACGCGGGTTGCGGAACCGTTGCCACGGCGACGGCCTTCTGTCTGCCTGCCGGTACCTACTTCGCCTGGTTCGGCCTGGTGGGTAACCTCTGCACGACGTTCGACTCCCCGTCCAACTACCGCCTGTGGGTCGATTGTGCCCCGGCGACCAGCTGCCCGATCGGTCGTTGCTGCTATGACGGCGGTCTGTCCTGCGCGGACAACACCTCCGACGAGTGCTTGGCCCTCGGTGGCGATTGGGACGGCTCGACCAACTGTGCCGCCGGTCCTTGCCCGGTCCCCGTGGACAATGACGATTGCGAAAACGCCGAAGTCATCGTCACCGTGAACAACGGCAGCGTGACGACAGCGTCCGGCGCTGAAGGTGCGACCTTCACCTGTGCTGGACCGGTCTGTGGCGACCTCTGCACGTTTAGCGGTTCGACCAGCATTGACCAGTTCTACACCTTCACCCTGACCGAGTGCCGCCTGTTGGCAATCGTCGGTGACGGCCCGAGCGCGTTTGCCTGCGACCCGGCTCTTGCGGTCTACCCGGATGGCGAATGCTGTGGTGTTGCGGATGCGTGTAACGACGACTGGGGCTGCAACGGCGACCTCGACCTCCTGCCGTGGCTGCCGCCGGTCCTGCGTCCGGTCGCGAACTATGGTTCGATGATCGCCGACTCGTTTGGCCCGGGCACCTACTACATCCGTGCCGGTCACTTCGGCGCGAGCTGGAACGGTATCTACGACCTGACCATCTACGACTTCGGCCCGTGCGTGATTGCCCCGTGTGATCCGGTCGTGGACCTCACGATCTTCATTGAAACCGCCGCGTCGCAGCCCACGAACGTTCAGCTGTTCTGGACTGCCCCGCAGACCGACGACTACAAGGTCTGGGCGACGACGAACCCGATGAACGACGGTAACCCCGATGACGGCGCCGACGCCGACTTCACCCTCGTTGCCACCATCCTTGGCGTCCCGGCTGGCCCGACCTCGTGGCAGGCTCCCGCTGGCTTCGCTGGTCTGCCCCCGGTTGGCGGCCCGACCTTCTACGTCGTGACGGCCGTCTGTGAGCCGTTTGTGGAGCCGACCGGTCGTTGCTGCTACGAAGACCTCTGCGCCGACGTTACGGCTGCCGAGTGTGCTAACCTCGCCGGTACGTGGGATCAATTCCTGACCTGCGCTGACCCGTGCCCGCTCACCGGTGGTGAGACTGTTAACGATCCGTTCGTCATTGGCGCCCTGCCTTACTCGGCCACTGGCAACACCTGTTCGAATGTGAACGACTATGACGAAACCTGCCCCTACAGCGGCTCGTTGTCGCCGGACGTCGTCTTTGCCTACACCCCTGGTGCCAACTCGGTGATCAACTTGTCGATGTGCGCGGGTAGCGACTACGATACCAAGCTCTACATCTACGAGAACGCCGTGACCCCGGGCTTGCCGTACGCTTGCAACGATGACTTCTGCCCGGGCTTCGTCTCCGAATTGACAGGAGTCGCGGTCACTGGTGGTAACACGTACTATATCATCGTGGACGGCTACGGCAGCGCGTGCGGTAACTACACGCTCGACATTACCGAGTAACCTCTTCGACACGGTGACCCTAAACCAGTCACTATGACCTAAATCTCGGCGGCCCGTGCAGTTATGCACGGGCCGCCGCGTATTTTGACGTATTTTGACGGAAACGAAAATTTTCCTGCCCCATTTTCTGACTTTACTCCGTTCCATTGATGCTGTATATTCTTGAACGGTCTAATCCATCGGTCTTTTTCTTTCACAATACCTCCGCGGCTAACACTGCGGAGCGAATACTCCCGGGGAATCCACCCCAAAATCTGAGGTAAAACGCATGAAGAAGTGGTTATCGCTGACTGTGATGACATGTATCCTGCTCGGCGCCGCCTACCTGGCGATCGCGACCGAGCAAGGACGTAAATCTGTGCAAAGCCTGGAGAACGTCCAGCTCGCCCTCCAGGATGTCGAACAGCGCATCGCGAAGTACGGAGCAACCGACGAACTGCTCCAAAAGCGCGCCGCCTATGTTGAGGCTCTGGCGCAGCTGAATGAGCAGGCCGGAGTCTCGGCTCCCGTCGAAACCGTGGCGCCTGCCGCCCCCGTGGCCGCTGCCGAAGCCGTCGTCATTCCTGACCCGGTCAAGGACAACGCCTACTACGCGGCCCAGCGCACCGGCAACGAAAACGACGCGATGGTCAACTACTATCGCATGCTCTGGGATCGCTACGAAAGTGGCGCTGACCTGACCCCCGCCGAGAAGCAAGACCTCTACGACAGCGGCATGCTTGACGAAGGCCGCTACGAAGAAGGTGGCGCCATTGACGCCGCTGGCGGCCCCGACGGTTTTGGCTACCGCTACGTTGACAACACCGGCGGCGATACCGCTACCTTCGCCTGGATTGACATCGTCGGCGCGCCCGGCGCGGTCGAACTGGTGGACATCCGTAACGCTGACGACACCGACGACACCCTGACGCTGTCCTTCAACTTCCCCTTCTATGGCGTCAACCGCACGACCGTCTATCCGTCCGCCAACGGTGCCATTGGTATGGCTCCGACGGCGAGTTTGAACTTCTCCAATTCCTGCACGCTGCCCAATACCGACGTGGCGTTCAGCACCGGCGCAATCTTCCCGTTCTGGGATGATCAGCACACGCAGACCGGTGGACTTGGCGGCGTGTATGCCTCCGACTCCGGCTCAGTGTGGTACAAGGACGAAGGCGACCGCGTCATCATTCAGTGGGACTCCGTTGGCCGCTTTAGCGGCGCCGCCGGCTATGCCTACTCCTATCAGGCGATTCTGTACTCCGATGGCAAGATCAAGTTCCAGTACCTGGATCTCGCCCGTACCGCCGCCAACCTGCCGTCCGCTACGATCGCTATTCAGCAGGGCAGCACCGCTCCCAACAACAACTTCCTGATCTATAGCTGTAACACCCTCGGCAACGCCGCGCAGGACACGATTCAGAACCGCGCCGTGTGGTTCTACACGTCACCGTTTGCGGTCAACGACTTCTCGACGTCGGCAGTGGTTGCTCCGGTCAGCCCCTACCGTGTTGAAGCAGGCGCTGCATTTAACGTTGTCGCCCGCTTCCGCAACGCCGGTACGGCCACGCAGTCCTCGCCGGTCAAGTACACCTTCAACGGCGGCCCTGTGGTGTCCGAAAACACCGCGTCGCTTGCTCAGTTCGCTACCGAAGATCATGACTTCACCGGTACCGAAACGGCCCCGTCCGTCCCCGGTTCCTACAGCCTGACCTTCTATTCCGACCTCCTGACTGACACCGATCGGAGCAACGACACGCTCCGCGTCAACGTCATCGTCTATGAGGGCCGTTGCTGTTACAATAACGGCAATAGCTGTTTGGACACGACGGCGGCCTACTGTACGACCGTCGCCGGTCTGTTTGACACCACCAAGACCTGTGCCGCGAATCCGTGCCCGATTATCCTCAACGGCGGCGACCTCTGCGCTGACGCCGTTGCGCTGAACGTCGGTCAGCAGGTCAATGGCAGCCTCGTGGGCTCCACGCCGGAAACCGGCCTCCCGGCTTGCGGCTCGGGCTACAACTCGACCTCGAACGGCCGCTGGTATACGGTCGTTGGTACGGGCAACACGATGACGGCCAATATGTGTGATGCGGGTACCAACTACGACTCTGAAGTCTTTGTCTTCTGCGGCAGCTGCGCCGGTCTGACCTGCATCGGCGGCGATGACGACGGCTGCACTTCCCCGGCTCCCGAAGCCGCCTCGATCTTCTCGTGGTGCTCGGTCTCCGGTACGACCTACTATGTCCTAGCCACCTCGTTCAGCACGACTGGTAACGCGGGCAGCTACAGCCTGTTCATCTCCGACAACGGTACGACGTGCGCGAACCCGATTGACTGCAATCCGACGGGTCGCTGCTGCTACCTCGATGTCAATGGCGATCCGCAGTGCGTGGACAACCTCTCGGCTGAATGTGCGGCTTTGGGCGGCACGTGGAATGACGCGCTCTCCTGCGCCACGACCCCGTGCGAAATCGGCCGCTGCTGCTACCTCCTCGGTGGCGCTGGCGCGTGCGAAGATAACACCCTCTTGGAGTGCAACGCCCTTGCCGGTACGTGGACGGACGCCGCGGATTGCGCCACGACCCCGTGCGCCGTGGGCCGCTGCTGCTACCTTGACAATGGCGTCGCCGCCTGTGCCGATGTCATTCAGCTCGAATGTACCTTCCTCGGCGGTACGTGGGTTGACGCACTTGATTGCGCCACCACCCCGTGCGAAATCGGCCGCTGCTGCTACGACGACAACGGCACGACCCTCTGTACGGACAACACCGTGCTCGAGTGTAATGCCCTCGCCGGTTCGTGGAATGACGCTCTGGATTGTGCCACGAGCGCCTGCCCGGTGATTCTGCAAGGCGCCGACCTCTGCGCCAATGCCGTGCTCGTGACAGTTGGCCAGTCCGTGGCCGGTACGCTCGCGGGCAGCACGCCTGAAACCGGTATTCCCACTTGTGGCTCGGGATACTCAACGACGTCGAATGGTGTCTGGTACACCGTGGTCGGAACCGGCAACACCATGACCGCCTCGATGTGTGATCCCATTACAAACTACGACTCGGAGTTGTTCGTCTTCTGCGGCAGCTGCGACGGCTTAGTTTGTGTTGGCGGCGACGACGACGGTTGTATTCTGCGGCACCGCCTCCACGGTCACGTGGTGCTCCGCCGCTGGCAATAGCTACCTTGTTCTTGTGACTTCGTTCGGTACCACGGGGAACTCCGGTAACTACGCGTTGACCATCTCGGATGACGGCATCCCCTGCACTGGCGCGATCGAATGCACGCCGCTGGGCCGTTGCTGCTACTTGGATGGCGGTGTGGTGGCCTGTGTCGAAAACCTCCAGGCCGAATGCACGCTCCTCGGCGGCTCGTGGAATGACGCCCTCGATTGCACCACCCCGTGCCCGACGCTCGGCCGTTGCTGCTACACCGGCGGCAGCTTCTGTGACGTTCAGTGCGTGGACCAGGTCTTCCAGACCGAGTGCACGACTCTCGGTGGTACATGGACGGACGGCGGCACTTGCGCCGAGGCTTGCCCGAGCACCTATTGCACCTGCAATTGCGTCGGTCAGGAAAACGTCTACTCGACCATCGCAGCGGATGCGACGACCTATCCGATCGTGGATAACGCCAGCGTCTCCGTGACCATCAATGTGACGGCGACCAACCCGGTCACCGATCTGAACGTCCGCCTCGACCTGCTGCATACCTTTGACGGTGACCTCATCATCACGTTGACGTCGCCCTTGGGTACCATTGACACCCTCTCGAATCGTCGCGGTTCGAGCCTCGAAAACTACCTCTGTACGGTCTTTGATGACGAAGCTGCCACGGCCATTGGCGCCGGTACCGCTCCGTTCACCGGTTCCTACATTCCCGAGCAGCTGCTGTCGGCGTTCGACGGCGAAAACCCGGTGGGCAACTGGATCCTGACCGTCAGCGACAACGCTAGCCTCGACCAGGGTTACATCGTCGGCGTCTGCCTCGAACTTGAAGCACCGCCCGCCCCGTGTGACCCGATCGTGGACCTCCGCGTCTACATCACGACCGTGGGCAGCCAGCCTGACCATGTCCAGTTGCACTTCACCGCCCCGCAGGACGAAGATTACATCGTGTACTCGACGACCAATCCGGGCAATGACGGCAACCCCGACAGCGGCGCTGATGCCGACTTCACCATCGAAGCGACCCTGCCGGGCCTCCTCGCTGGTCCGAACATCTGGAATGCCCCGGCCGGCTTCGTGGGTCTGCCGCCGGTTGGTGCGCCGAAATTCTACGTCGTCGTGGCCGACTGCCCCGCGCAGCCGTAACACGATTCCGTAGTCGTTGAAACAAGCAGCGGCGGCCCCCATCAGGGGCCGCCGCTGGCTTTTCCGCGACTCACAAAAAAAGCCGAGGCCAGCGCCTCGGCTTTTCGTTTCATGACTTTGGCTCAGGTCCCCAGGTCCTTGTGCCGCACCACTTCGCCCTCAACAAGATAGATCACGTCTTCGGCGATGTTCGTCGCCAAATCGCCGATCCGCTCAAAGTAGCGCACGGTCGAGAATAGCTGCAGCCATTGCGCCGCGAACTCCGGTGACTTCTTGATCTCCGCGAGGATTACGTCATACAACAACCGCTGCAGCTCATCCACCGAATCGTCGGCGATACACACCGCGCGCGCCCGCGAAACATCCTGCTCCACCAAACTGTCCAACGCCGCCTTCACCATCGAAATGGACTTCTCGGCGATGCTGTTCAACTCCTTGGGCAGCGGCACCGGCGGCTGCTGCGCCAGCGTCCGCGCGCGCTTGGCCACGTTCACCGAAAAATCTGCAATGCGCTCCAAATCGCTGTTGATCTTCAAGACAGTGATCACGTAGCGCAGGTCCACCGCCACCGGCTGATGCAGCGCAAGGATCTTCAGACACTCGTCCTCAATCTCAACCTCTTCGCGGTTGATGTCCTCGTCGCGGTCTATCACCCGCTGCGCCAGAGTCGAGTCAATATTCCGCAGCGACGCCATCGCCAACTGCGCGTTCTCCTCGACCGCCGCCCCAAATGACAGTATCTTGCGCTTCAACCGATCCAAGTCGCGCCGCAAATGTGCCGGCATAGTAGATCCTCGTTTTCATGTTCCCGCGTCGCTTCGAGCCGGCGCATCCGATTCCGAATTCTTCCGACGCCGCCCGCCGACGCTAACCGAACCGCCCCGTAATATAGTCTTCCGTCTGCTTTTCAGTCGGATTCGTAAAAATCTGTTTCGTCGGGCCCACTTCAATCAATTGCCCTTCATAAAAGAACGCTGTATCGTCCGAAACGCGCGCCGCCTGCTGCATGTTGTGAGTCACAATCACAATCGTATACTCCCCGCGCAGCTCGCCGATCAAGTCTTCAATGCGCGCGGTCGAGCGCGGATCCAGCGCCGAGGCCGGTTCGTCCATCAGCAGCACGTCCGGATCCACCGCCAACGCCCGCGCGATACATAACCGCTGCTGCTGGCCGCCCGACAACCCCATTGCGCTCTGTTGCAGACGATCCTTAACCTCTTCCCATAAGCCCGAACGCCGCAAACTCTGTTCCACGATCTCCTCGAGCTTGCGCTTGTTGGTCTCTCCGTGGATCCGCGGTCCGTACGCGACGTTCTCAAAGATCGCCTTCGGAAACGGGTTCGACTTCTGGAACACCATCCCCACCTTGCGCCGCAAATCCATCACGTTCGACGTGCCCGTGTAGATGTCCACGCCGTCCACCAGAACCTGCCCCGTCAACCGCGTCCCGTCTATGATGTCGTTCATCCGGTTGAGCGTGCGCAAAAACGTGGACTTCCCGCAGCCCGACGGCCCGATGAACGCCGTCACCTTGCTGCGCTTCAACTGAATCGTAACGTCGAAGAGCGCCTGCGTGGCGCCGTAATAAAAATCGAGCTTGCGCGCTTCGATATGAAATGGATTGTTGTGCGTCATTACCAGCGATACTTCCGGCGAAAATACGAACGAATGATAATGGCCGTCAAGTTGAAACTCAAAACCACTGCAATCAACACCAGCGCCGTTCCGTACTGCATCGGCCGAGCCTTCTCTACGTCCGGCAACTGCGTCGCCAGAATATACAGGTGATAGGGCAACGCCATGCACTGATCAAACACCGACTGCGGCAGCGAGGGAAGGAAGAACGCCGCCGCCGTCAACAGAATCGGCGCCGTCTCGCCCGCCGCGCGGCCCACGCCTAAGATCGAACCCGTCATCATCCCCGGCACCGCATACGGCAGCACGTTGCGCCGGATCGTCTCCCACTTCGTGGCCCCCAGCGCCAGACTGCCTTCGCGAAACGACTGCGGCACCGCCCGCAGAGCTTCTTCACTGGCCACAATAATCGTCGGCAGAATCATGCACGCTAACGTCATGCTGCCCGCCAGAATTGAAGCGCCAAAGCCCAAGAATATTACAAACAATCCTAAGCCAAACAACCCCAGAACGACCGACGGGATGCCCGCCAGTGTCACAATCGCAACTCGGATCATGCGCGTAAGCCGCCCCTGAGTCGCATACTCACTTAAATATATCGCGCCCGCCATCCCCAACGGCATCGCCAGCGCCACCGTACCCAACACAAGATAAAGCGTCCCCACGATCACCGGCCAGATGCCGCCCTCCGCGCCGCTCTTGCGCGGCGTGTCCGTCAGAAATTCCCATGACAGCACCGGCCAGCCGCCCACCACCACATCCGCAATGATATACACAACCACCAGAAGTATTGCATACGTCACTCCAAACATGGAGTAGTATACGATTCGTTCCGACATATTGCGCGGCTTCATACTCATCGCAAACTCGCGGTCTTCCGGGAGCATAAACGGGAGTCAATCACCCGCGCCTCATCTCTGAACAAATGCTTGGACATCAGCCGATCCGATACTTTTTTAGCACCCGCTGCGCCACCATATTCAGGGAGAAGGTCATAATCAGCAGCACAACACCAATGACAAACAGCGCGTGATAATGATCGCTGCCAAACGGCACTTCACCCATCTCCGCCGCCACCGTCGCCGTCATCGTGCGCACCGATTCCGTGGGATCAAACGTGACGATCGCGGCATTGCCCGTCACCATCATCACCGCCATCGTCTCTCCCACCACGCGACCCAGCCCCAGCATAACCGCCGCGACAATTCCCGACAGCGCCGCCGGAACGGTCACCTTCCAAATCGTCTGCAACTTCGACGCGCCGAGGGAAAACGACGCTTCTTTGTATGAACGCGGCACATTCCGAATCGCGTCTTCCGAAATCGTGATGATCGTCGGAATCGCCATGAGCGCCAACAACAGCGCGCCCGTCAACGCGTTCAAACCCGACGAGAGATGAAACACCTGTTTGACCATGGGCGCGACGACCACTAACCCGAAGAACCCCAACACCACCGAGGGAATGCCCGCCAGCATCTCGATCACCGGTTTCCAGATCTCACGCTCAACCGGTGATGCCATTTCCGCAATGTAGATCGCGCTGATCACCCCAAACGGCACCGCAATCACTGTAGCCAACAGCGTCACCAGCAGCGAACCCGTGATCAGCGACAACATCCCGAACTGCTCATCTTCAAACGACACGGGCCGCCAGATCTCGTTGAATATCTGCCCGATCCCGTGCGTCTGGATGAACGGCCAACTCTCTCGCCCCAGAAATAGGAACACCAGCGCGACGATGACAATACTCATCGCCGCGCTGGTCATAAAGACGTAGCGGATGATCCGCGCCTTCCAGTATTGCCGGGGCAATTTCACCAATTAGCCCTTCAGCGGAACATAACCGACTTCGCGCACGATCGTCTGACCCTTCGGCGAATTGCAGAAGTCAATGAACTGCTGTGTCAAACCGGCCGTCGAGCCCGTGGTGTACAGAAACAGCGGACGCGAAATCGGATACTGGCCGCCGCGCACGAGGTCTTCCTGCGGCGGGTAGGCCGGCGACGCCGCATCCTTGCGAATGTACAGCGATTTCACCTTGCCGTCTTTGCCATACGCTTCGCCGCCGTAGCCGATGCCGCCCAAGTTCGTGGAGAGTTCCTGCACCAGCGCCGCCGTCGAAGTCATCAGGCGCACGTCCGTCGCAAAGTCGCCTTTGTTCAGCACATGCTCCTTGAAATAGACATACGTCCCCGAATTGCTCTCACGCGAGTGCGCCACGATCGGTCCCGGCGCGCCGCCCACGTCTTTCCAGTCCTTCACCTGGCCTTGGAAAATGTTCTTAACCTGTTCGAGCGAAAGCGTGTCCACCTTGTTGGCCGGATTCACGAACACCGCCAAACCGTCCATGCCGATGACCACCTCAACCGGCGCCATTTGCTTCTGCTTCGCCAGATCACGCTCTTTGTCGGTCAACGCGCGCGACGACGCGCAAATGTCCGTTGTTCCGTTCAGCATCGCGGCGATCCCCGTGCCGCTGCCGCCGCCCGTGACGGCCACCTGCTTGCCGGGATTCGCCTTCATGAATTCTTCAGCCAAGGCCGACATCAGGTTCACCATCGTGTCCGAGCCCTTGATATCAATCGAGGTCTTCTCAGCGGGCACGTCGGTCTTCTTCCCGCAGCCTACCGCCACCAACATCAAACTGAGTCCGGCCAACAACAGGCCGTAACGAATTGCGAAACGCATGGATTCTCCTATGATACGTGGAATGTGAGAGTAGCGATTGTTTGTTAGGTTTCCGTGAGGAAATCCTCATCAAGAGCCAATCTCACCTCGTTCTTTGAATTAATTAGAACTTGATCTGTCCGTCAAGCATCCACCGCTGGTACCAATCCCCGTCGCCCTGCGAACTCAGCGTGCTGAAAATCGCCGCGCCGCCCAACGAAAAACCTTCGATCACACCCATCTCTGCTGAAAGACGATGACTGCGCTGATCCGTCCGCCCGCCCGCTACATCACTATCCACAAACGAACCGATGACCGCGTCGGCCTCCAAAGTACGATAGTCATAGCTCCACGAGGCCGACCGTTCCAGGACCTTGCCCTTCCAATTCACCGACGCCAACCAGCCGGTGTTCTTCTCCGATGTCGCCGTATTCAAAAGCGGATTGAGAGTCACCGTCCATTTCGACTTCATCATCCCCGGCAGCGTCGCCGAAAACACAACATCGAACACTTCGTAATCACGCAGGTAGCGATTGTTTAAGAGCGTGTTGCCGTTGGCCACCGGGTCAACCATGGCCCCCAGCACATAGCTGTAGACGCCCGCCGAGGCCGTCCATTTGGCATCGCCCGCTTGCCCGGCCAAGGTGGCCTGGCCAACCCAGATGCCGGCGCCGTGCTGATTGCGATAGGGCTCCAGCCAAATCCCGCCGGCCGTCACCGTAGTCTTGATCGCCTCGCCGCGACTATATCGTACGACACCACCCTCAAACGCCACATCTGCATCCCACTGCAGGTCCGTTGCCGTCATCGGATTGGCGAACCGCCCCATGGTCGTCCACCAATGTCCGCCGTCCGTCAACTCGCCATAAGCCCGATCCAGGTAGATGAACTTCGGAGTCAGACCGTCCTCGAGGTCCTGATTCGTCGAGCGCGGGTCCATCCGACCTGTCGCCAGCCTCATCCCAACCAAGACGTGTTCATTGACCTGATTTTGGATCCCAATACGATAGCGCACCCGATTTCTGTAAAGAGCGTCCGTCAACTCCCGGTCAATTCCTTCGTGCCGATACCGAAAATCGCCACTAAGTTTAGTATTAACAATCCAAATCGGCAATTCTGACTCACTCCGCGCTACAAGCGGTGCGAACAAAGTCAATCCGAGGAGCACATGGACGAAAAAGCGGACCGGACCCGCCGGCCATGCCGAAAACCAATTCCTAAAACACTGT
Organism: bacterium; assembly: GCA_016702305.1. Classification (NCBI taxonomy): domain Bacteria; species bacterium. Next base: position 92,508 of record JADJEH010000009.1, on the reverse strand, counting down.
CGCATCGAAGACCTCACCTTCTTGGTGGTCGTAATTTCTTATTTTATTGTTACATGCGTGTGAGCTAACCAAATTCACACACAATCCTCACTCATATAATTAGTTAAGTTTCTGTTAGAAATGTGTGAGAAGTGCAGACCCTCTCATAAAAAATATTCACCCCAACCCTTGACTTGCCCCCCTCAACGAGCGTATCTTGTAAGTATGCGTACCCAAAAAATGACCACCTGTCTGTGTTGTTGTCAGACCCGCTCCCATGGCGAGGGTGGTTCAGGTGTGCGCGTCCGCGACTAAATAGCGGAATCTCTACACGACTGATCAAAACCCCCTTGCCGCTGGCGAGGGGGTTTTTTTGTGGCCGTCAACTTCCTTCACATGAATAGCCCCAGACAAAATGAACACCAACGGAACCCCCAACGGCATCGCGCCTGTGGCGCTGCCCCGCATTAACACACCCGCGCCCGAATTCACCGCGAAGTCCACCCACGGTGAAATCAAACTCGCCGACTACAAAGGCAAGTGGGTCGTCCTGTTCAGCCATCCGGCCGATTTCACGCCCGTCTGCACCACCGAGTTTCTGGCCTTTGCGCGCAAACACGACGAGTTCGTGCAGCGCAACACGCAGATCATCGGCCTCTCGATTGACTCCATTTATTCGCACATCGCCTGGGTGCGCAGCATCGAGCACAACTTCGATGTCAAGGTGCCGTTCCCGCTGATCGCCGATCTCAAGGGCGACGTGGCCCGCGCCTACGGCATGCTCCATCCCGAAGCATCCGACACCTCCGCAGTGCGGGCCGTGTTCATCATTGATGACAAAGGCATCGTCCGCACCATGATCTACTACCCGCTCTCCAATGGCCGTTCGATTGACGAAGTGCTGCGCATCCTCGAAGCGCTGCAAACCACTGACAAACACGGGCTGGCCACGCCCGAAAATTGGCAGCCCGGCGAGGCTTGCATTATTCCGGCGCCGCAAACGCAGCAGGCCGCCGATCATCGCAAAACCGAAGCCGAGCACTACACCGACTGGTATTTCAGCAAGCGCACGCCGCAATAGAGTACGGTAGCTCGCTCAACCCTAATCTACAAATTCTAACTACAAGTTACCGTCTCCATGTCTCTGCCCGCCCAACGCCTCTATCTCGATACGCAGCGCGCACCGCGCCGCCAGTCCGTACCGCCGCTCGTGCATATGATCGGCAACACGCCCTTAATTGAACTCACAGCCGTTGCTGACGATCTCGCTCCCGGCGTGCGCGTATTTGCCAAGGCTGAATGGAAAAATCCCGGCGGTTCCATCAAGGATCGCGCGGCCTGGGCCATGCTGTCCGCAGCACTGCGGGACCAGCGCATTCACGAGCACACCCGCATCCTGGAAGCCACCAGCGGCAACACCGGCATTGCGCTCGCCATGCTCGGCGCGGCCTTGGGCATTGGCGTCACGCTCTGTCTGCCCGAAAATGCCAGCCGCGAACGCAAGCAGATTCTCCACGCCTACGGCGCTGAACTGATCTACACCGACCCGTTGCTCTCCACCGATGGAGCGCAAGTAGTGGCCCGCGAACTCGCCGCAAAATACCCCGAGCAATACTGCTACCTGAATCAATACGCCAACCCCGCCAACGTGCATGCGCACCTGACCGGCACCGGTCCGGAAATCTGGCGGCAAACGGACGGCGCGATTACACACTTTGTCTCAGGTCTCGGCACCACCGGTACATTCACGGGTGTCAGCCGCTACCTCAAGGCTCGCGATCCGCGCATCAACATCGCCAGCTTCCAACCGGATTCACCCTTTCACGGGCTCGAGGGTTTGAAACATCTGCCGTCGGTGCACGTGCCTGAAATCTACGACGGCAACATTGCCGATCTCGAACTTGAAATCGCGACCGAAGACGCCTACACCTATTGCCGTCGCCTCGCCTCGGAAGAAGGCTTGCTCGTCGGCACCTCCGCCGGCGCGTCCTGCGCTGCCGCGTTGAAACTCGCGCGCACACTCGAGCAGGGCCTCGTCGTGACGATCTTCCCCGATGGCGCCGAGAAATATCTGTCCACGCCGCTGTGGGAGGGCCACGCCTGATGTCCCGTCCGATTCTTCATCTGCATCAACGGCAATACGACGCTATCGCCGCGCACGCCCGTTCCAGCTACCCCGAAGAGTGCTGCGGCTTTCTGTTCGGGCTCGAAGTTGGCAGCGAACGCACGATCCACGAAGTGCATCCCATCGTCAACAGCCGTGAAGACAACAAGGAGCGCCGCTTCCTGATCACGCCCGATGATTTCATCGCCGCCGAAGCGCGCGCCCGGAGTCTCGACCTCAATCTGATCGGATTCTATCACACGCATCCTGATCATCCCGCGATCCCGTCCGACTTCGATCGCGAGCACGCGCTGCCGTATTACTCCTACATCATCCAATCTGTCCGCCGCTCTGAGCCCGCCGAAGTGCGCAGCTATCAACTGAACGACGACCGCACGGGCTATCACGAAGAAAAAGTCATCATCCATAACCGGGTTGCCGTCTGATGAGCGTTTCCATTTCCGTCCCCACTGTCTTGCGCCGCTTCACCGGCGATCAGGCCACCGTCACGCTCGAGGCCGCTACGGTCGCCGAAGCATTGCATAACCTCACTGCCGCCCATCCCGCGCTGCAAAAACACCTCTACGACGGCGACGGCAAGCTGCGCAGCTTTGTCAACGTCTATGTTGGTCAGCAAGATGTGCGTCACCTCCCTGACAAATATCACACGGCCCTGCACGACGGAGCGCAACTCACCATCGTGCCCTCCATCGCCGGCGGTTCCGATCTTCCACCACAATCCTCCGGGGGGACAAAGGGCGGGAAAACGGAAACCGGCAACGGCATCAGTCGCGCCACGCTCACCACGCAGGAGTACCGCCAATACTCGCGTCACCTCTTGCTCCCCGAAGTCGGCGTCGCCGGTCAACTCAAACTCAAACAAGCGTCCGTGCTCGTTGTCGGTGCGGGTGGCTTAGGTTCACCACTGCTGGCCTATCTCGCCGCGGCGGGAGTCGGCCGCATGGGAATCGTGGATGCCGATGTTGTGGATGAAACCAACCTCCAGCGTCAGATCATCCACGGCCGACGCTCCGTCGGTCTGTCCAAACTCAGCAGCGCGCGCGAGTTCATCAAAAACCTCAACCCGCACGTGCACGTCGAAACGTATGAAACATTCTTCACCGCCGAAAACGCCCTGGGCATCGCGGCAGGCTACGACCTCTTAATAGACGGCACTGACAACTTTCCCACACGCTATCTCGTCAACGATGTCAGCTTCTTGCTCAAAAAGCGCAATGTTTACGGGAGCATCTATCGCTTTGAGGGACAAATCTCCGTCTTCTGCGATCCCGGCGGCCCGTGCTATCGCTGCCTCTATCCCGAACCCCCGCCGCCCGGTCTGGTACCCTCCTGCGCCGAAGGCGGCGTGCTCGGCGTCCTGCCCGGAATTGTCGGCTCGATTCAAGCCAACGAAGCTCTGAAGATCTTGCTCGGTATCGGCACGCCGTTGGTCGGCACGCTCTTACGCTTCGACGCGCTCGATTTGTCCTTTAAGCGATTCGATCTGCACAAAGACCCCGACTGCCCCTTGTGCGGTGCGCATCCCACGATCACCGAACCCGTGGACTACGTGCAATTCTGTGGCCTCGGCACCGAAGAACAAGCGCTCACGCAAGTCCGCGAGATGACCGTCCACGAACTCTTCGCGCGCCGTCAGAACGGCAACGGCTCGCGGCCCATCGTCCTCGACGTGCGCAATGCCGAAGAGCTTGCCATCGCCCGCTTGAATGAAGACCTGCACATTCCGCTCGCGGAACTCGACTTCCGCCTTGACGAGCTCGCGCCTTACAAAGAGCGTGACCTCGTGATCTCCTGCCGCAGCGGTGTGCGCAGCGCCCGCGCGTGGCACCAGCTCCGCGCCGCAGGCTTCGAAAAAATCTACAACCTCGAAGGCGGCATCCTCGCCTGGGCCGATCACATAGACAACTCGCTCCCGAAATATTAAGCTTCTTATCACTCCCTCTGCGAAAAAAAGCGCCCCGATGTTTGGTCACATCGGGGCGCTTGCTATTCATGGCGTTGCGCCGCCATTCGAGTGGTTGCCGGTTTATGGTATCGTCACGACGACCTGATACGTCACAAACGTTGTTGTGTCCAACACTCCGGAATGCACGAAAAACGTGTCTGTCGTCTGCGCGACAAGGAAGGCATCCACCGGCTCAATCTCCGCGTCCAGACTCATGTAAACGTGATACTCCACGCCCTCAGCCGCCGACGGCGGCCAAGCCAACAGAGCATCGAAGCCTTCCGATTGAATCACCAGCCCGTCAATCGGATCAGGCGTCACCGCGACGGCCGGCGCACCATAAAAACGAATGTCGTCAACATACCAGCCCTCTTGATTCACCGAGGCGTCGCTCGAGAAGCGGAAGCGAACCTGCACCGATGAATCGGCGTATGCGCTCAGATCAAACACCACTTCCGTCCACGGTATCGTTCCGCCGAAACACGCGTTGCCCGGCTGCGGACCACTCGACGGATTGCCGCCGCCCGACAGATACCGGAAGTGCTTCGGATAGCCGCTCACCGGCGTAAGGATCGCCCACGCACCGCCGTTCACCGAGATCCACACGTTGCCGCCGTCATAACACGAATCGGCATACGTCCCCGATTGCTCCGACGTGAGGCTGTGCCAGACGCGCATCTCGGTCTCAGGCCGCAGTACCACACTCGGCGAAATCAATGCGGCGTCCTGCGCATTCGCGTAGTTCCCCGTCGTCGTGCTGCCGCATTTCCAAGCCGAGGCCGGTGAATGCGCCTGCTCCACAGACACATGCCACTGATCCACCGCGCCGCCGACCAGCGCGTGGGTCCAATCCGCCGCGCCGCCTTCGACGTCGTTCGTGTAATAGAGTTCCTTCGGCGCACTCGCCAACACGATGCCCAGCGTCCGCGCATAGCCGCTGTCGGCCGTCACGTCGAGGTCGAACAAAATCGCGTCTTCCAACGGCGCGTTCGGCGCAAGCGTCACCAGAAACACATCACCGGCGTTGCTGCCGATCGCCCCGTTGGCGATGTCGCCGAAACCGCCCGCCGCATCGCCGACCGTCGCGAATCCATCCGCCGAACTGAGCACACCATTCACGTTCAGCGCCGCTTCGCCCAAATTCTCAAGCGACACAACGACCGTGACCGTCTCGCCGCGCTCCCACGTGCCGTTGTTATTGCCGGTCACCGCGTCACTCATGGCTGCACCGTCCACCAGCAAAAACGGTTCATCCGGATTCGGTCCCACGAACTCGCTGATCGCCAAGCACGCGTTATGCAGATTCAGGCGTCCGCCCGACACGGTTATCCCCTGCAGCGCTGCGATTGGATCGGTGCCGTCAAGCAGCAGCTGCTTCAGCGCCAGCGCGCCGGAGTCCGGATAAAGTGTGTAGTAATTGTAAAACCCGATGCTCGCCGCAGCGTGCATCAGCGCCACCGCGCCCGCCACGTGCGGCGTCGCCATGGATGTACCCGTCATTGTCCCGGTGCCGCCACTTGACACCGTGCTCAATATGCTTGTGCCCGGCGAACCTAAATCAATCGTCGTCGCGCCGTAAGCCGCGCCCGCGTTCTTCAAATCCGAACTCGTCGTATTCGTCACCGAAATCATGTACGGGCTCGAGCAGCTCGTCGGCACGTCGCCTTGTGTGTCCACATTGTAGTTCGCGTTGGCCGTTGCGCACGCCGACAGAATTCCCACTTCGCCCATCGCGTTGTAAAGATCATTCCAAACAGGATATGTGCCCGATGCGCAATTCGCCAAGTCCACTCCAAAGCTCGAGTTCGTCGAAACCACATTCGCGCCCTGCGTCCCGCCGCTCGACAGCCACAAGGTCTTCTGATCGAGTACGTAGCCATAGCCGATCGAAATGACGGACGTCTGACTGCTCGACGCCGCGACTTCCATCAGCTTTACGCTCCAATTCACTCCGGCCACCTGCGTGCTGTTATTCGTACGCGCCCCGACGGTGCCCGACACGTGCGTGCCGTGATCATCTACCGGGATTGAACCGTTGTTCTCATATGCGTCCCAGCCGTTCTTATCATCCACATAGCCGTTGCCATCGTCATCAGCACCCGTTGTGCCGTTCACCTCGGCCAAGTTCTGCCACAGATTCGCCACCAAATCGGGGTGCGCGAGGTTGCAGCCGCCGTCTACAATCGCGACCACCAGATCAGCGCCGCCGCGATCCTGTCCGCCCGTTGCGATATCCCACGCTTCCGGCGCGTCAATATCACGGTCGGTTGCCTGATTCCACTCCCACTGGCTGCTGTATGACGGATCATTCGGCACCAACCGCGGCGATGCAATATGATCCGCCTGCGCCCACAACAGCTTCGGATGACCGGAAAGCTGCTGGACCGCCTGCTCAACATCGCGCTTGGCGTCAAACGTTACCAGAAAAATATTCAACTTCTTCACGAGCACACGGGCCACGCGAAAGTCGTTACTGTTCCACTCGCGCTGCGCCTGCTCCACCGAGACGGGCTCCGCAAAACGCACCAATGCCTGTCCCGGCGTCACCGTGGGTGCCGCCTGCACTAGTAAGCTCATCACTAAACCAACCAGACCCATGATCCCAATGCGTCGCATGTATTGCTCCTATCCTGTCGGTCATTCAATTAGATGCAATTCATAATGTACGAACGAAATCTCCTGTGGGCAACCCTGTACCGGTTAGTTCACCAAACGAATCGGCTGAAAGCTCTACGTAGGCCCCATCGAAAGTTGATAATTATCAGAGACTTTTGACCTCCGGTTCGTTTGAGCCAGTGAACAACAGGATTGTATTACCTCATCTGGGCGACATCGCCGGCAACCCTGGCTTGGCTTCGATCCATTGTAGACATCTTCCGACGCGTGTAGCGAGCATATTGCAAGTTCGCCCGCCTCTTTTTGCGGGACTCTCCTCGGCCGTGTGTGAAATTGTTCACAAATATGCGATGGTAGTGTTTTTGCTAGCGATTTGATCAACCAACCGCAAACAAGCAATGAAACTGTAACTGACCCATGCAGCTCACACTCGTTAAGCGAATGCTCCTAATCGGTGGTGTCCCCATGCTTGGGCTCGCCATCATCGCAACTACGGTCTTTACACTCGGCGAAGGCGTGCGCGAAGTTGCAGACCCGCAGGTCACTGGACAGTTCCTCGAATCAGGTCGCCTGGCAAAAGACATGCAGCTCCGCAAGACCGAAGTGCAGCAATTCCTTAGTGACTACGGCGCGACGCGCGGCCAAGACGGACTCAATGACGGTATTCAACTCGCCGCCGAAAACGCCGACAACTTCCGCCAGGATGTCCGCAAACTTAGCGAAATCCTCGTGGCGCAGGGCGACCGTGACGGAGTCGCTCTGTGCGAGAAGACCCGCGCACAGTTCGAAAAATTCTTCGACGTCGGGAACCAAATGGCCCGCCTCTATGCAGACCAAGGGACTACCGCCGGCAACGCCTTCATGGGCAACTTCGACGACCAATCCGTGGCAATCTCCGCACTCATTGATCAGGTCAACCAGAAGTATGCTGCTAAGGTTGAGACCAATCTCAAGGCTATCTACAGTCGCGTCAATTCCATGATGCTGACGATTATCGTGGTGTCTATGGTGGCGCTGGCCGCCGCTTTCGCCTTCTGCATATGGACCATTCGCGCCAGCGTCCGCTCACTGCGCGAAATCGTGCAAGTGCTCGATTCGTCCGGTGAGCAGGTCTTCGCCGCGTCATCCCAAGTGTCCGCCGCCAGCCAGTCGTTGGCCGAGGGCGCCAGTCGGCAGGCAGCGTCCGTTGAAGAGATTCGCTCCGTTCTGTCCGAACTTGCCGGTATGACGCGCGCCAACGCCAAAAGCTCTGCGGAGGCCGCCCAGCGCATGGACGAGACCCAGACCTTTGTCGCCCAAAGTGCCAACACCGCCGAGTCCATGAGCAAGGCCATGGATGAACTAAAGCAGGCCGCCGACCAGACGTCCAGAATCATTCGCACCATTGACGAAATCGCCTTCCAAACTAATCTGCTCGCGCTGAACGCAGCCGTTGAAGCTGCACGCGCCGGAGAATCCGGTAAGGGCTTTGCCGTCGTCGCCGAAGAGGTGCGCAGCCTCGCGCTCCGCAGTGCCGAAGCCGCCAAGTCAACGAGCAGCCTGATCGAACAGACGCTCACGCGCGTGGACAGCGGCGTCAAGTCAACAACACAACTCACCAGTGTCTTGACACAAGTCAAGACTGCCGCCAGCTCCGCGGCCGAACTTGTCGCCGACATCGCTGGCAAAGCCGATGACCAATCACGCGGCCTCGATCAGGTCACCGATTCCATCACCAGCATTGACCTGCTTGGCCAGCAGAATGCCGCCAATTCCGAAGAAGGCGCGGCATCCGCTGAAGAGATGAACGCGCAAGCGCAATGCCTGCTCGATACGACGGCGCAACTTAATCAATTCGTTGGCGGAACCGATCGCACTTAGCGCGCATATATTCTTCTATCAATACAAGATACGCCGTATGAGTTTGGGGATTTGACACCATGATTACCGTTCGACCATTCGCGTGGGCCTGTGTCCTGTGCGCCGTCGCGGCCTATGCCGCCGATACTTCGGTCTCCTTTAGCGAGCTCCGCTCGCGCATCTTTGCACTGACTACGGAAACGCAGCTTCTCGAACAGCAAGTTGCCGACTGGCGAGGCGACGGATCGGCTGAAGCCCTCTATAAACGGGCGGAGCTGCAGACCTATCTCGCGGCCTTGGAACACAAGCTCGCACAGTTACAAAGCGAGCTCGCGGCGCAGCAGCCACCAGACGACGCACTTGCCGACCGCAATGGCGCCATCTTTGCCACACACCGCGAATCACCCGAGCCGATCGCGGCCGGCATGCTCGACAACCCGGGCGACGTGAAAATCTCAGGCTTCATGGACGCCGTCTACCAAAGTAGTGCACCGGCGGATAATGGCTCCAACACGTATCTCAATCAGGTCGAAGTGGATTTCGCCAAACAGCTGAACAACCGCGCCGATGCCACACTGGGCGTCATCTACGACGAGGGTTTTCAAGTTGGCGTCGCGCAGATCAACTATGCGGCCAAAACCGATGATCCCGCCAATCCCGAACTCCTGAAAACGTGGACGCTCTCCGCCGGGCAGTTTGATGCGCCGTTTGGTGAAGACGTCGCCTACTATCCGTCCAACGTGCGCCAATCCGTTTCGATTCCCGTGGTAGTCGCTTACACGCACAACCAGTGGAACGATCTCGGGATCGCATCCCAGTGGCAGACCGCCGCTCTCGGCGCCGACCTGTGGCTCGTGCGCGGTTTTGCCCTACAATCCCATAGCGCCATTGATGAACCCACTGACGATCTGCACGTCTCGGCCGGAACCCGGCTGAACTACCAACTTGCCCAGCCTATCCGCATAGGCGTCTCGGGTGCTGCGGGTTGGCTGTCCGACGAATCTCCCGCCATGCAAATCGCCGGTGCGCATGCCGTCCTGACCGCCGGGTCGTGGACATTACTGTCTGAAGCTCTGGTTCTGCATGAAGACGTTCATGGCATCCATCTCGATGTGCGCGGTGGTTACGCTCAATTGGTTCAGACCTTTGGCGCGGCCTTCGGTCTTGCCCGCGCCGATTACGTCCAGTACGGGTCCGAGGATCCGCTGCGCGGCCTATCTGCCGGGCTCGGTCTGCGCGCCGTCGAGGGGATCGAACTGCGCAGTGAATACCGCGTCACCAACGAGTTGCCGTCGGGCGAGCTCCTCCTGCAAGTCGTGGCCACATTCTAAACTTGCCTATTCCACCTAACTTCGAGGGGACGGCTGCACCGTCCCCTTTTCTCTCCCGTCCAAACAAAGACCGCTTGAGTATCCGTCGGAACTTTCGTATCCTATGATCATGGCAAGCCATGCAAAAACCGATGTTTACGTTCGGGACTACCCGAATCAACTGAACTTCCTGCGGCAACAGGTGGACGAAACTGAGCCGGGGCTGGTCTTTGGACTCTGGGTTCTCCTCGCGCGCGCCGGGGTCCGCCTCACGTGGGGCGATGCCGAAGTGCTGAGCGGCCAAGCGCTTCAGTTCGCCTATTCCCGCCAGCCGTACGAGGCCTCCGACCGGGCCGTCTTGTCCCCGCTCGACGCTCTCTCTCGAGCCTTGGGCGTGACGTGGACTGAATTCACCCCCTCGTCGGCCCTCAAAGCCTTTGACATTGCCCGCGAGTGGGTGGACGAAGGTGCGCTCGCCATTGCCCGCTTCCGCCAGCCGATGCTCGTCTTCGGATACTCCCCGGCCAAACTTGAATCCGTTCTTCACACGCTGCGCATCGAGCACCGCTTGCCCGTGCTCGATCTGAATCCCTCCGAATGTGACCGCTGGGAATGGCGGCTCCAGATTGACGAGGGAAATTCGCTCTTGCGGGTGAATTTCATCGAGCATCCCGAGCCGGATTGGATGGGCCTGTTACCCATCGTCGTGCGCCGGGCCATTGCCAATTGGCGGCATGAGCCCCATGGTACCGTCGAATTCGGCCTCGCGGCCTATCGCGCGTTCGCGGCCGACTTGCGTAATCCCGATCACGACTTCACCAATTCCGAGCCGCCAAGCTGGATGGGTCCGCTGCTATACCGTCAGATTCAGGCCCGCACCCACATCCACCAGTTCCTGGACAGGATGGCACCGCGCTTCGGTGGCAAGCCCAGGCAGGTACTGGCCAAGGCCAGCACGAACTACGGTCAGTGCGCAGTCTCGTGGCGTGCCTTCGCTCAACATCTGGGCCGGGTTTACGAAAAACGCGAACACGGCAAAGCCCTGCGCGGCCCCGATACGCATGTGCTCCATTGGCGCGACCCCCAGCGCCGCAACGCTGCTGCCCAGCAGATAGACCAGGCCGCGCTCTGGGAGGCCCGCGCCATCACAGAATTGGCCAAACTCTTGGGTACGTAGCCCCAAACCCGGCACCCTGTTGCCGCCAATCCCGCCATACGACTACCCACCTGCCTTCCCCCAAAGTCAATACCCCCACGGCCAAGCGCCTCGCGATAGCGGCACCGGGTCCAGCGCCCGCGCTGGCGTTGGTGGTTGTGTTTGCGGGGAAAACTCGCTAAATTGAGCATTAATAAGCACGATTCGCGCATTTGCCCGAGGAATTTCTGAACCGTATCCCGCTCGATATCCGCAATGAGTACGACCCGCTAAAAGTTGTGGTCGTGCACCAGCCCGGTGCCGAACTGGACCGGCTCACCCCCGGCAATGTGCAGGGCTTCCTGATGGAGGACATTCCGTTCTTGCAGCAAATGCAGAACGAGCATGCCGTCTTCCAGATTGCCATGCGCGAACACGGCGTGCATGTCCTGCTGCTGGCCGATCTCGTGAAAGACGTCGTAGCCACTCCCACCGGACGCGAGCGCTTGGTGCGGGAAGCCTGCGAACTGAGTCACAACCCAGCGCTGGTGCGGCCGCTCCTCGATCACTTCTCGGATGACCAGATCACCCGCGTCGTCTTCGAGGGGTTGACGGACAAAGAATTTTCGGCCACAACGCGCGCCACGACCGCCCATGAGGGCCTCGCCCATCACGACGGCTTCCTGATAGACCCCAGTCCGAACTCGTATTTCACGCGCGATCCGGCGATGATCTTTCGCGATGAAGTCATCTCCTGCAACGCGCACTATCCGGCGCGCATCCGCGAGACGTGGGTGACGCACGCCGTACTCGAACTGCATCCGGCGTTCGCGGGGGCGCAGTTTATTTTCGGAGTCAGCGAACTCGAATCGCGGCCCTACACCATTGAAGGCGGTGACATCATCGTCATCAATGAAGATGCCATCGCCATTGGCCGCAGTGAGCGCACCCGCTCGGAGACCATCGCGCTCGTCGCCGGCAATCTCTTTCGCACGGGCCGCGCCAAGCGCGTCTATGAAGTGGAGATTCCGCCCGAACGCGTGTACATGCATTTGGATACGGTGTTCACAATCGTCGGGCCGCACAGCGTCGTTTTCTTTCCGCCCGTCATCGAGCACAGTCCCTCCGTACGCTGTTACGAGTCCGACGCCGAGGGCAAGTCGGTGGTCAAGCGCGAAAAGCGCACGCTCGTGGACATTCTCAAAGACGAACTCGGCAGCCCGCTCAACATCATCCGCACGGCCAACGGCGACGGCCGCTATGCCGCGCGCGAACAGCGCAGCGCCGGTTCCAATATGCTGGCCCTCGCGCCCGACTGCGTCATCTCCTACGAACGCAATGTGCACACCATTCGCGCACTCCGCGATGCCGGAGTAGATGTCATCGAAATCCCCGGCAGCGAACTCGTGCGAGGGTTAGGCGGCCCAAGGTGCATGAGCATGCCGCTGCTAAGGCAGCACGGATAGCGCCTCCGCCGTAGCGCCCAGCTTGCTGGGCAAAATATCTCGGGGAGAATCGAGATGTTGATCGCCCGGCGAATCCGCAGCGCTTGCCGCCGCGCTACCTCCGAAACAACCGCTTGCACAATAAGGTCCGGCCAGAGACCGGACCTAAGTTTCATTTCAAGTTTCTAATTTCCCATTCCCATTTATCCCGCTGCATCATGCCCCGCATCAAAACCATCATCCAAGGCGCCGCCGGTCGCGATTTCCACAACTTCAATACCGTCTATCGCGACAACTCCACTTATGACGTCGTGGCCTTCACCGCCGCGCAAATCCCCGGCATTGACGACCGCACCTACCCCGCCGTCCTCGCTGGAAAGCTCTATCCCAAAGGTATTCCCATTCACGCCGAAAAAGATCTCGAAAAGCTGATTCAAAAGCACGAGATCAATGAGGTCGTGTACTCCTATAGCGACGTTAAGCATGAGTATGTCATGCACTGGGCATCGCGGATCCTCGCTGCCGGCGCCAACTTCAAACTCGTCGGCGGTCGCGAAACGATGATTAAGTCCACCAAACCCGTCGTCGCCGTCTGCGCCGTGCGTACCGGAGCCGGTAAGTCCCAAACCACGCGCCGCGTCGCCGAAATTCTCAAGGCCGCGGGCAAGAAAGTCGTCGCCGTGCGGCATCCGATGCCCTACGGTGATCTGTCCAAGCAAATCGTCCAGCGCTTCGCTTCGATCGCCGACCTCAAGAAACACAACTGCACCATCGAAGAGATGGAAGAGTACGAACCGCACATCGCGCGCGGTCAGGTCATCTATGCAGGAGTGGATTACGAGAAAATCCTTCGGCAGGCCGAGCAGGAAGCCGACGTCGTGCTGTGGGATGGCGGCAATAACGACTTGCCGTTCTTTAAACCCGATATCTACATCACCGTCTGCGACCCACTGCGCGCAGGCAACGAAATGAGCTATCATCCCGGCGAAGCAAATTTCCGCATGGCCAGCGTGCTCGTCATCAACAAAGTGGACAGCGCGTCGCCCGACCAGATGCAGCAGCTCCGCACGTCTATCGAAACGATCAATCCCGCCGCGATGGTCATTGACGCCGCTTCGCCGATCATGGTGGACAAGCCCGAACTTATCCGCGGGAAGCGCGTACTGGTCATCGAGGATGGCCCCACCTGCACGCACGGTGAAATGAAATACGGCGCGGGCGTCGTCGCCGCCAAGAAGTACGGGGCCGCCGAGCTGGTGGACCCGCGTCCGTTCGCTGTCGGTTCCATTGCCGAAACCTTCAAGATTTATCCCGGCATTGGCGCCTTGCTTCCAGCCATGGGGTATGGTGACAAGCAGATGAAAGACCTCGCCGCCACCATTGACAAAGCCAAGGTGGATGCCGTCATCATTGCCACGCCGATTGACCTCGCGCGCGTCATCAAGATCTCCAAGCCAAACGTCCGCGTCGGCTACGAACTACAGGAGATCGGCACACCGACGCTCGAAGATGCACTCGCGCCGTTGCTTGAGGCTCCGAAAAAACGCAAGAAATAGTCACTCGATTTGTGACATTCTCACGCGCCTGGTTCTTCACGAATCAGGCGCGCTTCTTTTTCACAACATCTTAGAATAAGATATAAACCGTCAACTTCACAAAATTGGAGAATCTTCATCACATTCCTTGCGACGCTCGGGTAAGTTGTCGTATATTTTCCCCGTTCAAGTCGCGCCTCCGCTTGAACCAAGTGAATATCTTTCATCAACCGCCTGGGGAATCCATGTTCCGCACCCTCCGCCAACATCGCTGGTTGCCGTGGTTGTTCGTTGTGCCGATGCTCTTCATGATCGGCTGCAGCGACGATGACGACGACAACAACGTGATTGCCGAGCCCGAATCGCTGCGCGATCGCTTTGACTTGCAGCCGCTCGGCCCCATTCCCTATCCACCCAACAACCCGCCGCTGCAAGAGCGCATTTCGTTGGGCCGTTTTCTTTTCTATGACCCGCTGCTCGGTGGTGAGTTGGATGCGTCCTGCGCAACTTGCCATCATCCGGCCTTTGCCTTCGGTGACATGCGCCAGCTCCCTGTCGGCGTTGCCGGAACAGGTGGCCTCGGACCCGACCGGATTCGCGGGAACTCCCACGAGACCGGCGCGCCCGTTGGTTTCACGCCCCGCAACTCGCCGACGATCTTTAACACGGCCTTCAATGCCGATGAATCCGGCGAAGCGACGCATAACGGCTTCTTTTTCTGGGATGGTCGTGTCAAGAGTCTCGAAGTGCAGGCCACCAAACCCATCACCTCGCGTGTTGAAATGCGCGGCGATGCCTATCCCGGCAGCGATGATGTCGCCGCCGCCGATGCGCTCGACAGCGTGCTTGCCCGGCTGCGCGGCGTGCCTGAGTATATCGAACGATTTGCCGTCGCCTTCCCCGAAGAAAACGCCGAGTGGCTCGGCGGCCAGCGCGAACATGTCATTGATTCGTCCACCTATGGCCGCGCAATGGCTTCCTATGAGCGCGAACTCGTCACGCGCAATTCCGCTTATGATCGCTACGTTGACGGTGATGACGATGCCCTCACCGCGGCCCAGTTGCGTGGCCTCGAACTCTTCCACACCAAAGCCAAGTGCGCCGAATGTCATAGCGGCCCAATGTTGAGCGACTATAAATTCGTCGTCAACGGCGTGCCGCAGGAAGGCCCCGGCAAGGCTGTGATTCCCGGTGACGATTGTGGCCGTGAAGAATTCACGCTTAATCCCGCCGACCGCTACGCCTTCCGCACTCCGACCTTGCGCAACGTGGAACTCACCGCGCCGTACATGCACGACGGTGTGTTCGAAACGCTCGAACAGGTCATGGACTTCTACAATCAGGCAGCGTTCCCGCGGCATCCCGATATCTCCGATGAAGAACTCAATGAAGACTTGCGCGCGCCGCTCAACTTGAGCACGCAAGAGATGCAGGACATCATTGCGTTTATGAAATCGTTGACCGATCCCGGCACGCAGCTTTCCCCGTTCCTTACGACGGTACCCGACCGCGTGCCCTCAGGGCTTGTGCCCGTCTTAGGCTTGAGCGCAGGTCCGCCGCCGCCGCCCGCACCCGGTTTCCCCGGCTAATCACTAATCACAAGGAACGGCAGTCGCAAGGCTGCCGTTCTTGATGTTAAGCACGACGTCCTCCATGCAATCCCCATCAATCATCGTTCATCTATTACTATCCCATCTCCGTTAAACTCATCACGCAAATAGAGCGTGCAATCCCGTGCGATGGTTGACAATCCGGTCTTGCATTTCGTCGGCGCAGACCGTAACTTGATTGCACCTACCTCATCCTCCATTCCCGTGGCGGCTGCGGGCTGACTCGATGTCCCTTTCGAGTTGTGCCTGCTTATTTTGCCGAACACCGAGTTGAATGACGCAACTTGCCACCTGTCCCGCCTCCATGGGACAGGTGGTCTCTTTTTGGGAGCCTGCGCAATTGCGCTTCCTCTTTCGACGGATGGCACATGACCTGCATAAAGGAGGTCACATGAAAAAGCTGATTCGTCTGGGTTGCTTCGCGGCGGCACTGCTATCGCTAGCGCTTGCCGCAAACGGTCACTGGGTCAACAAGGACGGCTTCATAGACTATGCCCAGCATCAGGTCGGTATTCCGCCGCAGCCTGTGCGTGCCGACGGAATGCCAGATTTCGATCAGAAACAGGATGGCTGGCACAACGCGCTCGGTCAATGGAATTGGTGTGGACCGGTCGCCGTGGCCAACTGCCTGTGGTGGTTCGATTCCAAATTTGAGATGATCAAATGCATCTCGCTGCCGCCGGGCTCGCAGGTCATGCCGCCGACGGCGAGCGATCACTACTCACTCGTGTCGTCACCCGTGCCGACCATGGATGACCACCTGCCGCAGAATGTCATTCCCTTCATCACCACGCTCGGAAATTCACTGCCGGGAGGTATCGGCTTCGCGGGTATCACCCTCGGTCAGATGCGCCTGATGATCGAGAACTACCTCTCAAGCCCGGCCGTCAATCTGCATGGCCACTACAAAATCACCATCGTGCAATCGCCGACCTTTGATGAAATCTATCGGCAGGTTGAGCAGAGCCAGGATGTTATCGTCCTGCTGGGCTTTTGGCAGCTTGATCAGAGCGGTCAGTGGGGCCGTCTCGGCGGACACTATGTTACCGTCGCGGGAGTGGATAGTCAGAATAACGTCAAGGCTATTTCGTTCAGCGATCCGATCTCCAATGCTGCTGAAGCCGGCGCGCCCGGTATCGTGTGGAACGGTTTCCTGACGCCGCACGGACTCCCCGGGCATCCCGCCGCCGAACACAACGACGCGGGCAACGTTTCGCACGACTATTTCAACATCTCGGCTTCCGCATCTCCCGGCGGCATCATCGCGGCCGATGAATACGGAATCTCGAACACGCCCGAATTCTGGGAGAACTTTCAGAACCTGAATGTGCCCGATCATCTTGCACCATTTCAAACCGCCTACAATCCGAATCTCGGCGTCCACACTGAACTCGAAGCGATTCTCTACATCTGTCCTAACTTCGACTTCGGTGACTTGCAGCCGGACTACCCGACCATGGACCTCACGTCCTGCGGTCCGGCGCATCCGCTGTCCGAAAAGGCTTGGCTCGGCCCGAACATTGACGACGAATTGACCCCGCGCATTCTCGACATGGATAACACGTTCGATGACGGCGTGCAATTTGTCAATCTGCCGTGGTGGCCCGGTGCGTGGGTGCAAGTGACCGTGCAAGTTTCCACCGGACCCTTCTACGCCGGTGAACCGCTCTATCTTAACGCATGGAAAGACGGCAATATTGACGGCGACTTTGATGACGGTCCGCTCGGATCGCCCGAAGATGATTTCCTGGCGTGCGACGAGTGGGTGATTCAGGACGTGCCGGTGGCAGCGGGCATCGCGACGCATGGCTTCTGTGATCCGGGCGTGCTCGATTTCGGTCCGTATGATCTGCGCATGCGCTTCCGTCTCACCAGTCAACCTGTGGGCCGATTCGGTTACGGCGGCTATTGGGGCGGCGGCGTGTCAAATGGCCTCGGTACGTATGACATTGACTGGGTGCTCGGGGAAGTCGAAGACTACCTGTTAACCGACATGCAATTGCCAGTCGCGCTGTTGGACTTCGAAGCCCGGCCCGGATACCATTGCGCCGATCTCACCTGGACAACCGCTTCGGAAACGGAGCTCGACTACTTCGCGATCAACCGCTGCACGGTCGGTCATCCGTGCGAACAGATCGCGCGCATCGCAGGCCGCGGCAGCGTAACGTCCGGCGCGCGCTACTCCTTCCACGATGCGCCGCTCGCCAATGGCATCGCCTATCGCTACACGCTGGTTTCCGTCGCGGTGGACGGCACGATTGACATCCTTGCCGACCGCACCGTCATGCCGTCCGCGGAAATCCTGCCGACGAGCTTCGCGCTCGCGCAGAACCATCCGAATCCGTTTAATGCGAGCACGCAGATCAGCTATGCGCTGCCCGCCGCGTCCGACGTCACGCTGACGGTTTACAATGCCACCGGTCAGCTCGTCCGCACGCTCGTCTCCGCGCGGCAGGAAGCCGGCTACTATCGCGTCAACTTCGGTTCGTCCGATTTGGCCAGCGGAGTGTATCTCTATCTGCTCAAGACCGATCACTTCTCGCAGACGCGCAAAATGGTGCTTATCCGATGATCACTTGCCATAATCCATGATGGAAAAAGGAAGCGGGCCGGTCTCAGTGAGACCGGCCCGCTTGAATTTCGCAAATCCTACTTTAACCCTTGATCATGGTCAGAAGCATCTTGAAATCTGTCGTGGCCTTGACCGCGTGCGGAATATTCGCGGGCATAATCACGAACTCGCCCGCTCGCGCCGCCGTCGGTGCCCCGCCAATGATCAATTCCACTTCGCCGTCAAGCACGTGGACCATTGCATCAAACGGCGCCGAATGCTCGGACAGCTCTTGGCCGCGCGCGAAGGCGAACAGCGTGATCGTCCCGTGCGGCTGTTTCACAAGCGTCTTGCTGACCACCGCGCCCGGCGCGTAAGCGATGTCGTTGACCAAATGAGTCGTTGTTGTCATGATAGAATTCGGTTAATGAGTCGGCGCGCGCAAACTGTCCTGTTCGCTCAACACGCGCGGTAAATCCCAGACGCACAGCATGTAGGGCCGCGTCGTCGCGCCGTCGAGATATTCGCGTGTGCGAAAGACCTCGTGGCGGCGGGCGAAATAGAGCGTGTCACTATTGACTTTGTACATATAGCTCCAATAGGCCAAGGGAAACGCGCTGTAATCGCCCGCGACTTTGGGATAGGCGCTGAAAGCATGAAAGATCAGGTAGTCCACGCCGCGGTTGGCAAAGTACTCGTGCAGCATGCCAGATCGCAGTGTGTCCTGATAGTTCACGTTGTTGACCAGACCGTCCAGATTGATCGTGCGGCGTTCGCTGAAATAGCCGAACGTGCCCGTGTCTTTCTGCGCGAAGATCGCGTCCGCCGGAGTATTCTGCTTGGCCCACTGCGCGGCGTCGTAGGAAGCCGCGTTGTATTCGTGCTCGAGCCCGGTCGAAGCGGTCCACGCGGCACCGGCTGAAATCATCACGAACAGCGCCGCCCAGAGCAGTTTCGGAGCGAGCAGCGCGCGGTAGCGCCAGGCCAGATCACCAAGCAGCACGCAGAGAAACAGGTTGTAGGCGATGAAGTGCCACCCGAACACGCCCCACTGCATGAACAGGGCCGTGTGCAAATAGTGAACGATGATCGCCGCGCCCAGGAATGCCATGCCCGCCCGCAGCGTATGTTCCGGCGGCGTGATCGCGGCGCGGCGAGTGCGAAAGTAGTTCACGATGTACAGCAGCGCGGCGACGGCGATGCTGGTTTGCGCTACGCCGAGCTTCTTCAAAGTCTTGGGAGCCAGCGCGATGTGGGGGAAGGTGGACTTCAACTTGCCGCTCATCGGCATAATGCCGTCGAAGTAGAGCGCATTGTGAATCAGATACGGCAGAATCACCGCGGCGAAGCCGACGCCCATCAGCAGATAGCGCCAGAAATGCTCGCGGCGCCGCTCGCCGTGAAACAAAAAGAGCACGCCGCCGACCATGAAGATCAGGAGCGGCAGAAAAACGTGGTCGAGCCTGGCCAAGAACACCAAGCCGAGCAGCACGCCTGTGACGAGCGACGGCAGGGCCGAGTAGCGAGTAAACGGCTGAGCGTTGAGCACAAAGACAAACAGCAAGGCCAGCGCGCCGATGAGCATGGTGGATTCCATGCCGTTGGCGCCCGGCGCGACAATCGCAAAAACGTAAGCCAAGCCAAAGATCGTGGCCGCGGCTGCCGAGAGCACGCGCCGCAGCGTGACATGCAACAACCAACCGATGCCGGTCAAGGTCAGCACTTGCAGAATCAGCATCGCGCGGGTCATGGCTTCCGGTTCCCCGGCGTGGATCCAGTAGATCGGCACGAGCGCGAACAGCCAGAGCGGCTGGAAGCCGTTCGTCGGGTCAATGCCATCGAAGGTCATGCCGCGACCTTGAGCCATGCTCTGCGCCGTCTTAAGAAAATAGAACACATCATCCGGAACCGATTCGAGCACCTGCCGGAAATCGGAGAATAGATAGAAACCGATGGCCACCGCCGCATAGGCCAGCAGGGTCACGGCGAACACGAGCGACAATCGCCGGTCGTGCTGGGTGAGCGAAGTGGGGGAGGAGGTCATGGTGGCGCGGGTCGCGATGCGGTCGGAGATCGGGGTTGATTACATGGCTTGGGGGAATGTAGTGAAAAATGGCGAACCGTCCAACAAGTTCGTCGGGTCGGAGGGATTCAATCGAACGCGAAGGGTGTGCCGCACGGGCCGGACTCCGGTGGCCAGCCTGCCGGGTTTCTCGTGCCGGAGGTTAAGTTTATAGATGGTGTATAATATAATACAGAAAAAAGACAACGTCAAGAGAAAAATTACAGTTTATTGAACTTATAAAGCGATTGTCGGGATTTAAGTTGTGAAAATGCGGAGGCGGACGCCTATCCCCTGGCCCCTTCCCCCGTGAACGGAGGAAGGAGGAGCGGAGCAGAGGGATCCTTCAGGCCGGGGCGGCCTTCAGGATGACATGATGTTTGGCGAAGGTGGTGCGGCTGGATGTCTCTCGGCTTATGGTGGGGGGAAAGGCGCTTTGTGGGCATGCTTGCGCCCTTGCGGAGGAATCCGTATATTCCTGCTTATCGGTGTGTGCAATTTAAACGTAAGAGGAACATAAGTTTATGGTTCGCGTGGAGTCAACGCCAGCATTCGTCGCAGAAGCATATCGTAAGATGGAAGAACGGATCGCCGTGGTGCGTAAGCGCTTGGGCCGTCCACTGACATTGGCCGAGAAACACCTGTTCGGGCATCTCGACGATCCGCATACAGAAGACTTGCATCCCGGCAAGTCTTATTTGCAACTGCGCCCGGATCGAGTGGCGATGCAGGATGCGACCGCGCAGATGGCCCTCTTGCAATTCATGTCAGCAGGTCTGAAGAGCGTGGCGGTGCCGTCCACCGTGCATTGCGATCACCTGATTCAAGCGCGCGTCGGTGCGAGCGAAGATTTGAAAAATGCGGTCGTGACCAATAAGGAAGTGTACGACTTCCTGCGCACGGTATCGCAGAAATACAATATCGGTTTTTGGCAGCCGGGCGCCGGTATCATTCATCAAGTGGTGCTCGAGCAATACGCGTTTCCGGGCGGGATGATGATCGGCACGGATTCGCATACACCGAATGCCGGCGGACTGGCGATGTTCGCGTCGGGCGTCGGCGGCGCGGATGCCGTTGACGTGATGGCCGGACTGCCTTGGGAGGTCCTCTATCCGCAGCGCATCGGTGTGCATCTAAAAGGGAAAATGAACGGCTGGGCCTCAGCCAAGGATATCATTCTCGTCGTGCTCGGTATTCTCACCGTCAAAGGCGGCACCAACGCCGTGATCGAATACTTCGGCGAAGGCGCCGCGACGATTTCGGCGACCGGCAAAGGCACAATCTGCAACATGGGAGCGGAGCTGGGCGCCACGACATCGGTGTTCCCGTACGACGCGCCGATGGAGCGCTATCTGCGGGCGACGGAACGCGGCGATCTGGCTGATCTGGCGAACAAGCATCGTCATTTGGTCACGCTTGATAGCGAAGTCTATCAGTCGCCGGAGAAGTATTATGACCGCGTGATTGAGATAGATTTGAACACGCTCGAACCTTACGTTGTCGGTCCACATTCGCCCGATGCGGCGCGGCCGATTTCAGAATTGAAGAAGGCCGCCAAAGAGAACGGGTGGCCGCTCGACTTAACCAACGCGTTGATCGGGTCGTGCACGAATTCGTCGTATGAAGATATTTCACGCGCGGCGGTGATCGCCGATCAGGCGGCGGCCAAAGGGTTGAAATCGCCGGTGCCGCTGTATGTGACGCCGGGCAGCGAGCAGGTGTTCCGCACGATTCAGCGCGACGGTCAGATGCAGCGCCTCGAAAAGATCGGCGCGGTCGTGCTGGCCAACGCGTGCGGTCCGTGCATCGGACAGTGGAAGCGCGACGACGTAAAGGGTGATGAAGTCAACTCGATCATGTCGAGTTACAATCGCAACTTCCCGGGCCGCAACGACGGTTCGCCGCACACGCTGTCGTTCTTGACGAGTCCGGAAATTACCGTCGCGTTTGCGCTGGCGGGAACGCTGGACTTTGATCCGCTGAACGACCCCGTGCCGGGATTGGGTGTGAAACTTGACGTGCCCGCGCCGCAGCCTGATCTCCCGGCGCAGGGTTACATTCGCGATACGGAAGGTTATCTGGCTCCGGCGAGCGGCGACGTCGAGGTGATCGTTGATCCAAAGTCCGAGCGTTTGCAGGTGCTCGATCCGTTTAAGCCGTGGCATGGCCAGGACTATGTTGATCTGCCGCTGTTGCTGAAGGCGAAAGGCAAGTGCACGACGGATCATATATCGCCGGCGGGTAAGTGGCTGAAGTTCCGCGGGCATCTCGACAACATCTCGAACAATATGTTCAGCGGCGCGATAAACGCGTTTGACGGCGGACGCGGCACGATCACGCATCCGCTGACAGGCGAGAAGAATGTTGAGACATCGAAGGCGGCGCGTGATATCAAGGCCGCCGGGAAGATGTGGGTGGTTGTCGGCGACGAGAATTACGGTGAAGGCTCGTCGCGTGAACACGCCGCGATGTCGCCGCGCTTGCTGGGCTGCGGCGCGGTGATCACGCGCAGCTTCGCGCGCATTCACCAATCGAACCTGAAGAAGCAGGGGATTCTGCCGCTGACGTTCCAGAATCCCGGCGACTATGAGAAGGTCCAGGAGGGCGACAGGATATCGCTGGTGGATCTGGCCGGATTGACGCCGGGGAAACCGGTGAAGATGATTGCCAAGCATGCCGACGGAACGAGCGACACGATGCTTCTGGATCAGACGTTGAATGCCGAGCAGATCGCGTGGTTCCGCGCGGGCAGCGCGCTCAATCTTCTGCGGGAGAAATCCAAATAGGCGACCGACCGATTGACTCCGGAGTACGGATCGGGCACGTTCATCTGAAAGTGTCTGATCTGGATCGGGCGCTGCAATTTTATTGCGGTGTGCTGGGGTTCGATCTTGTGCAGCGGATGGGCAACGGAGCGGCATTCATCAGCGCGGGCGGATATCATCATCATCTTGGACTGAACACGTGGCACAGCCGCGGCGCACCTCCGCCGCCGGAACGTTCGACGGGGCTTTATCATGTGGCGATTCTCTATCCGACGCGCGCTGCGCTGGCCGATGCGCTGAGGCGCTTGATGCATGCGGAGATTGCTCTGGAAGGCGCGGCGGATCACGGCGTGAGTGAAGCGCTCTACTTGCATGATCCAGATTTCAACGGACTTGAACTCTATTGGGACCGACCCGAACGGCAGTGGCCGCGGGACCCTGACGGTAACTTGAGAATGGTCACCGAGCCGCTTGACCTTGAGGACTTGTTAGCAGAATTGAAATAAACGCGAACGCCCTGTCTAACGAGACAGGGCGTGGCGCTCAGAGACGAAGCGTTAGAATTCGAGCGGACAACCGTGCAATGGGAGGCGAATCATGTCAACAAGCGCGTGGGTGAGTTTGGGCGCTGTTGCCGTCTTGATTGCCATAATCAGACTCGCGCTGCGCCGCGAGGGACCAGAGCCGCGGCGGCGCGAAAGAGGGACAGATCCCGATGGCACGCCGTATTTCCCTGACTCTCACGATTCCGACTCGTCCGACCCGGCCAACGATGACGGCGACGGAGGAGACGGTGACGGCGGAGATGGCGACGGAGGAGGCGGTGACGGAGGAGACTGAGTGCCTTAGCCGGCGGCGTTGAGCGCGCGTCGGCGGTCGAGAGCCCGCAGGCGCGCTAAGGTCTTGTTACGGATCTTCATTTCACTGGAACGCAACACATCGGTATTGTCGTCGTGACGGCGATAGCGATAGCAGACCAGATGGACGCGGCCCACTTCATATTTCTCGCCGCACTTCAGCACGAGATCGTAATCTTCGCCGTAGTGCCCGAGTTCGCCTTCATCGAAGCCGCCGAATTCCAGAATCACACTGCGATGCCAGCAGCGTAACGCGCCGGCGCCGTCGCGGCGCAGAATGTTGTTGCGGTTGTACTGCTCGTGCTTGATCACTCCGAAATCGGGCAGGACGTTGCCGTCGACGTCCATCAGCTCGTAGTAGCTGATGGCCAAACCCCACGTGGGGTTGCTGTCGAGATGATCGGCCATGGTGCGCAGCGTGTGCGGCAGGTGCTCGTCGTCGCTGTCGAGCTGCGCGATGTATTGACCTTGCGCGGCACGGACGCCGAGATTGAGCGACACCGCGATGACGTTGCGGTCGTTTTCGATTAACTTAATGCGCGGGTCGCGGGCCATGTAGCTGCGCACGACGTCGCGGGTATTATCGGTCGAGCCGTTGTCTACGATGACGTACTCCCAATCGGAGATGTCGGCGGCTTGCACGGACTCAATGGCTTTGCCGATGAACTTGGCGCGATTGTAGACGGGTGTGACGACGGAGATGCGGGGAGTGCTTGTCGAGTTTACCCCTCCTTGCCCGCCCGCTGAAGTGCGGGGAGATGCGGAGCGGTCGCCAGCGAGCCAGGCGTGTTCGCGCTTCAGGAAATTATAGAAGACCTGCTCGGTGTGGTGCTCGGTTTCTTTGTCCATGAAGAGATACGAGAATCCGCCGAGGGCGCCGCGGCCGGGATAGAAGAGTTTGGATTTTATTGCCTGTTCAGCGGCGTCGGTTTGCGGCGCGGGGACGACAGCCAACGGGCCGCCGATGTGCACGCGGGTCGTGCTGCCCCAGCTTTTCAGGAGCAGATCGTAGAAGGCGGCTTTATGGTGCTCGGTGTCGAGTCCGCCGAGTGAGTTCAACCACTCGACGCGCACGGCCCAGACCGGGCCCCAGTCTTCGCGTTCGGTGATGTCGCCGAGATCGTGACGCACGGTGAAAGGTTGATCACCGTCAGCCGAGCGCCACGCGTAGTCGCCGAAGAAGAACCGCGCGGCAGGATGCGCGGCTGCTGCGGCGAGCAGGCGTTCACGCCAGCCGTCCGGCAGCGTGAGCAGGTCGGCCGGCAGAAAGAGCAGCAGACCGCGTGTGGCGCGGCGCGCGGCTTCATTTAGACAGGCCGCGAAGTTGTCCGCACAGGCGGCGAGCGGAGCAAATTCCGGCGCGGCGGCGCCGGCCGAGAAGAGTTCGACATCCGTCAGTTGTGCGACGGGAAATTCAGCAAGCAGTCCGCTTGCGCCCGTTTGAGTCCATCCGGAAAGTTTCATGCGTGTTGTGCGCTCGCTCTGGGCGAGTTTATTGTTCGTCGTGATTGGCTGGTCTGCTGCGCAAGCGGAGACCGGCGGCTACGCGCTCGTGTTGTCGGGCGGCGGAGCGCGCGGCTTCGCGCACATCGGCGTGTTGAAGGCATTGGAAGAAGAAGAACTGATCCCCGACATGATCGTCGGGTCGTCCGTCGGCGGAATAATCGGCGGACTGTATTGTGCAGGCTATACGCCGGAGGAGCTGCGCGATCTTTCGGTATCCACGGAGTGGAGCAGGCTGTTTCTCGATCGTCCGGCGCGGCGCAATCTGGTGCTTGCGCAGAAGGAGAACTCCGGCAAGGGGCTTCTGACGCTGCGCTTTCGCGGCTGGACGCCGGAGGTGCCGGTGGCAGTATCCGGTGGGCAGAAGCTCTACGATCTGTTATTCGATCTTGAGCAGAACGCGCGTTTTCACGCGTGGAACAGCTTCGACGATTTTCCGGTACGGCTGCGCCTTCTGGCGTCGGACATCGTGCATGGAACGCCGGTGGTGTTCCGTCACGGGAGCATCGCCGAGGCGATGCGCGCATCGTCGTCGCTGCCGCTGGTGTATATTCCTTATCCGTTAGGTGACATGCGCCTAATAGATGGCGGCGTCACGGAGAATATTCCGGTCGAGCAGGCGCGTGAAGAGGGGGCCGACTTTGTGCTGGCCGTTGACGTGACGACGCCTGTAATCCCCGGTGAAGCGATCGACTTGCCGTGGGAATTGTCCGACCGCGTGACGACAATCTTGCAGCTTGAGCAGAATGAGCAGTCGCGGCGAACGGCGGATGTCGTGATCGAACCGCAAGTGGGAGAACACACTTCTACGGACTTCAGCAAGATTGACAGTCTGATCGAAGCGGGTTACGCGGCGGGTAAGGCAATCGCGAGTGAGTTGCGGGCCAAGCTGCACGGGCGCGGTCTGGCGGCGCGGCCGCTGTTCGCGGCATCGCGGGCAGGATTATCGGTAAGTGAACGCACGCGCGACGAATTTGAAGCCAGCTTTCCGAATCACGGCGAAGCCGCTACGCGGATCATACATGCCGGGATAACGGTCTTCGCGGACTCGCTCGTCAACAACGTGCCGCCGGCGGAAGTGGCGCGTCGCTATCAGGAGCGCGGACTGACGCTGGCGCGGCCCATTCGTTTGGAGCAGAGCACGGACGGCGGACTGTTTTGCGAATGGGACGAAGGGATCATTCGCAAGATCAGCGTGGACGGCGTGGAGCATGTGAAGCCAAGCGTGCTCCTGCGCGACTTTCCGCTGCGCGAAGGCGACCGCTTTGATGTGCGCCGGGCAAAACGGGGGTTGGCGCAGATTCAGGGCAACGAGCGATTCGATCTGGTGGCGCTGGCGCATGCGGCGACAGACAAGGGGACCTATCTGACGCTGCGGGCGATTGAACGGGCCACGCCGCAATTGCGCATCGGTGCCGGGTATTCGAGTGAGCGCAAGGGGCGCGGCTTCATCGAGTTCACGCACGACCGACTGGAGCCCATCGGCGGGCGCGTGACGCTTTTTGGAAAATACGGCGAGATGGACGAGGAATTGCGCGGCACGCGGCGGATAGACCGCATTCTCAATTCAAACTTCACCGCGGAGTATAACGCGTTTTGGGAGCGCGAAGAGCACCGCTTCTTTGACGACCGCCATGAAAGCAGCGGATCGTTCTTTTTTGAACGCACGGGGACGGATGCATGGGCCGGGCGCGCGCTGCGGCGCTGGGGAGAAATTGGCGCAGGCTTAGGCTATCGCGACTATCGCACGGGCGGCGTCAGCAGCGACACACGAGCGAGTCATGCATGGGTGGGCTTGCGCACGCATGTGGACACGCAGGACAGCTATCCGTTTCCCTCGCGCGGAATTCTTTTGCGGAGTCAGTATCAACTGGTCGTGCAGTCCACGGGTGATTTGAAAGCGAATAGATTGACGACGACCGCGGCGGCGTATGTTCCAGTGCGACCGCGCTGGACGGCGGCCTTGCATGGTGATTACGGCTGGAATGACACGCAGCTACCGCTGTGGGGGCAATACTGCTTCGGCGGTGAACATCAAATGCCGGGATTGCACGAAGGCGAGCGCTTCGGTAATTCCATGTTCGCGCTGCAATTTGAAGCGCGCTATGACTTGCTGTCGCGATTGCTCGCGGATGCCTACGTTTCGGCGCTGTATTCGCTGGGCGGTGTGTCGCCGCTCTCGGATCCATTCCCGGCGGTGGAAGATTATCGGCACAGCTTCGGTGCGCGGTTCGCGCTGGCGACGCTGTTCGGTCCGATGTCGCTAACGGCGGGGGAGATGATCAAGAGCCAAAATGAGACGGGGAGTTTCCATGTTTACCTCAATCTTGGCCACGAGTTTTAGTTAGGGCCGGAGGATCGGGGTAAGCGGTATGAGGCAGGACGGCTACAGATTGGTCAGGTTCAGCCATTCGGTGCTTTGGACAACCGGGAGCTGGAGGGCGCGTTCGCGATCCAAATCCAAGTCGCTGACGTGAATGCCTTGCGGCGATTGAACCCACTTGTAGATTGAGTAGATAAACAGGCGCGCGAATTTGCGCAGCCATTCCTTGAGTTGACCCGGTCCATAGGCCGGGTCGAGTTGTTTTAGGGCTTCGTCGCTGAAACGCAGTTCGAGTTCGCGCAGGACTTCCGGGAGCGGGAGTTTGCGTCCGGCGAAAAGCTCGAAGCAGGCGTCGAGCACGGGATAAGGCATCAGATCGCGCTCGTCTTCCTGATTCTCGGCCAATTCAGCGGACGGCCGGAGCGTGAGCAGGGTCGCGAGACTTGCGAAATTCAGGCGCGATTGATAGTGGGTGAGCAGGGCCGTAACGAGCGTTTTGGGGACGTTGGCGATGGGCGCATAGCCGCCGGAGAGATCGCCGCCGATGGTCGTGTAGCCGACAGCTTTCTCGGACATGTTGCCCGTTTGCAGCCAGAGTCCGCGTGATTGATTCGACCAGTTCCACATGCGCAGCGCACGGATGCGGGCTTGAATATTCTGTTCGGTCAGCGGCGCAAGTCGGGCCACGCCACTCAAGCGCAGTGCGGCGGCGCGTTCGACGGCGACGGCATCTTCGATGGAATCTTCCATGAACGTTACGCCGAGGTCGCGGGCGAGATCGCGGGCGACGTTGCGGGTGGCGTCGCTGTTGAAATGCGTGGGCAGCGAGAAGGCGTGGACGAAATCGCGGGGGTCGCGATTCAGACGACGCGCGGCATCGCAGGCTAACAAGAGCACGAGTGCGGAGTCTTTGCCGCCGGAGAGCGACACCCCGAGGCGGTCGAAGGCGCGAGTCTTCGCGAAATAGTCGGCGATGCCCAGCGCGAGCGCGGCGCTAAGGTCGTCAAAAAATGCGCTATGCGTGTCGGGGTGAATCGCGACCGGAACGGGTGCATGCAGATCGAGCACCGAAATCTGCTCAACCCAGCGCGGGCTTTCGAAGATCAGCTCGCCGTTGCGCGCGGCGAGCGACGTCCCGTCGAAGATCAAGCTGTCGTTGGCGCCGACCTGATTGACGTAGATCAGGGGAATGCCCGCGGCACGGGATCGCGCGCGGAGGAGATCACGGCGGGCTTCGGCGACGCCGATGCGCCACGGCGACGCGGAGAGATTGACGGAGAGCTGCGCGCCGCGCTCGACACGCGAGAGCAGCGGGCCGCACTCGACCCATAGGTCTTCACAAATCTCGAGTGCGAGTTTGCCGAAGGGAGTGTCGAAGACCAGATCGCCAAAGGGAACGCCGCGATGATCAGTGAGATCGCCCGGAGTGCCCGCCGAGAAGGTGCGGCCTTCGTAGAAGACATTGTAGCTGGCGAGATGCTGCTTGGGCACGACGCCGAGAATATGGCCGTGATGCACGAGCGCGGCGCAGTTGTAGATCTTCTCGGCGTGGGTGACAGCGAGACCGACCGCGAGATAGAGGTTTAGCTCCGCCGTATCGCGGGCGATGCGCTGCAACTCCTGCCACTGCTGCTCAACATAATCGGGCCAGAGGACGAGGTCTTCGCTGGGGTAGCCCGCGAGCACAAGTTCGCTTGCGACCGCGAGTTCACAATCCCGGGCGACGGCTGCGCGCGCGGCGGCAATCACGCGGTCCGCATTGGAACGCAGTGCGCCGACGGTAGGGTTGAGATTGCAGAGAGCGAGACGCAAGCGGAAATGTTGGATAATGAATGGGCTACTGAATCACGGGGAGGCCGGTCGGGCCAGCGTGACCGGTTGAGCGGAGAGTGCCCGCCCAGCTTTCAACGCGGGGGACGGAGTCTTGAAGGGGTTCGAGGTAGTGCGAGAGCAGCCATTGCGGGAGTTCACCGTCGGCCGAGAAGCGCGCGAGTGGAATACGTTCGAGAGCCGCGAGCAGGGTCGTGTGGCCGATGCGAAAATTGGCAAACGTCTGCTTGAAGGCGGGGGCCTGCGCAGACGAGGGCATGGTCTCGACATTGAAATCGACACCCTGATAGAGCAGTTCGAGCGCGCGGACGGTGCGTTCGGCGCGGGCGGAGAGGTCGGCGAAGAGGGCATGCACGGACTCGGCGCCGCTGCCGAGGGGCAGCGCGAAGCGATCGTCGGGCAAGTCACGGACGCAGAGGACCAAGCGTTCGAGGCTCACGCCAGCGGCGGTGATGTATTCTTCGCGGATCATCGAGAGATACTCCCAAAAAAAAGGCAAGGCTCGACAATCGCCGAGCCTTGCGCAGACCGCGGTGCGCTAAGAAGCGCACCCCATAGGCCTAGATATCACTGGACCACCTCCTCTCGGTTCGTTAAACCGACTGGCCGTCCCGACGCCGAACGGCTGGTGCCAAGATAATAACGGTCGGCCCGAAATGCAAGTCTTCGATTGCAGATTTTGAAGAAAATCGAGTCGAAACTTTGAGTAATGCTAAAAGTCTATGCCCAGACCTACGCGATGGCCCTCACCCAACTCCTCTTTGTAGGGGAGGAAGGCGTAGTCTACGCGGAAGCGTTTGAAGTGCAATCCAGCGCCGAAGGCGACGCCTTGGGTATCCAGTCCGGCGACGTAGCCCACCCGCAGTGCAAGATATTCAGGTGCTTGGAACTCGAAGCCGCCGGAGAAGTGCGGCGTCTGGTCCTGCACGGCGGCCCCTTCGGCGGTCACGAGTAGCGCGCCAGCCTGACCGAGCGGCTGCTGCCACGCGCCGCCGATGCGGAGGGTTGTGGGGAGGGTGACGTCTTCGGAGGCATAGGCGTTGACGTTGCCGAGGTGGTTGACCGCGGCACCGACGCGCAACTGCTCCACGGGGGTGCTCCACAACAGGCCAGCATCCGATGACCAGCCTTCCGAGGTCTCAAACTGAATGTCCGAATAGAGGTAGCGAAGCGTAAGCCCGGCGGAGAGTTTGGGCAGCGGCTGACAGCCGACCGAGACGCCCGATGCCGCGTACGTGGCATCGAACTCGCTGATCGGTTCTTGCGTGGGCTGTGTGCGGTACTCGATGTCGGGAACACGGGTGCCCCAGAAGTGCGGTGCAATGTAGAGGCGCTTGGTTCTGATCCCGAGCGCAAAATACTGTGCGCGGGTGTCGCCGAAGTGCCGTGTGCTGTTGGCCACAAAACTTGTGCGGCGCAAGAGCGCTAAGGCAGCGGGATTGTGGGCGGCGGAAGTGGGACCGGTCACGAGCGCAACGCCCGAGCCGCCCAGCGCACTTTCGCGCGCGCCGACCGGTATCTCGAGGAACGTGAAGCCCGTTTGCGCGACGGCACTCGAAACGGCGAGAGCGCAAAGCAGCGCAACGAGAGCCAAACGGCGGTCTATCTTCATCCCTTGTCCTTTATCCTTTAGAACTCAACGCCCCAACTGACGGCGACAGCGTCATCGGGTGCGACCGTCTCAAGCGTGTAGGTGAAATCAACCTTAGACAGAACTTTCCAGAACTCGAACCCGAGACCGACGCCGATATTGAAATTCTCGTGGTCGAGTCCGAGCCGTCCCGCGACCCACTGGCGGTCGGTGATGGCGGTCTTGGCTTCGGCGCCGGCGTGCAATTTGGTTTCACCCTCTTCGCTGCCTTCAATATCGAGCGCGCCGAGCAGCCATTCGTATTGGTAGGCGCCGCCGATGCGATACTGCAAAGGCCACTCGTCAATCTTGCTTGTGCCCTGACTCCAGTAGTTCGAGGTGTTCCACGTTGTCTTGGAGTTAAGGTCTTTAAGCTGGGCGCCGAGCGTCAGATGCTCGATTGGTTTGGCAAAGAGCCCGGCATCCACGCCGAAACCGTTGCCATTGACGGAGGAGTTGTCATCGGCGATCTTGCCAAAAGTCTCATAGACGACTTTGGCCGCGACTCCCGCGCCGATCTTCGGCGAGAACTGTATGCCGAAACCGAATTGAAAGACGTTTGACGACATGTCAATCATCTCCAGCGGCCGACCGTCGAAGTCGCGCGAGTCAATGTCATTGACAGCGGCATGCAGCCAACCCACCGCAACGCCCGCATTGACGACTTTGCCTTCGGTTTTAGGCTTGAGGGGCGTGGAGAAGCCGACGTAGTCCACGCGCCGGTCGAGCGCCATGCTGCGGCTCGATGCATTGAACTCGGAATTCTCCTGAAATGAGAGGGCGCCGGGATTGAAGTAGAGTGCGGACGGCCCTTCGGCCACGGCGGTGAAGGCATTGCCCATCGCCTGCGCACGCACGCCCGCGCCGACGCGAGTGAACGCGCCGCCGAGTCCGCCGTTGGTGGCGGCAAAGGCCGTGGATGAGATCAGGAGAGCAAGGATGAAAGTCTTCATACGGTGATTTCCTAATCCAGAATGATCAGTTTGCCCCAGACTTCGCCGCCGGGTTTTTCGACTTTGTAGAAGTAGGTGCCGTTGGCGATTTCCACGCCGTCCTTGCGGCCGTCCCAGGTCAGATAGTCTTCGCCGGGGTTGAGCGTTTGCGCAGGCAGCGCGACGACCTCACTCATGGCGAAATCGTAAACGGTTAGCGTGGCCGCGCCGCCGGATGAACTCACACGGATGCGCACAGCATTGTAGCGCGAGGGCGAATAGGGATTGGGATAGGCGTAGGTGTCGGCATCGCGCGCCGAAGAAGTCAGTGGTTCGGCAGTTTGCAGAATGTGCCAACGCGCGCCGCTCGAGGCGCTGGCGGCCAAGCCGTCGAGTCCGCCGGTCCATAACAGATTGGGCGTCGTGCTTTTCAGCGCGGCGTAGATGTCGTCTTCTTCGAAGCGATGTCCGGCGCGCGCGGAGTCGGCAATTTGCGGAAAGAGTTCCCATGACGCGCCGCCGTTGGTGGTCTTCCACAAACCGATGTCATCGCAGGCGTAGGTGGCCGCACCGTCGAAGGCGAAGCCGTGAATGCGCGGCGTTTCGCGGCGACCAATCGTTTGCTCGATCTGCGCTTCGGTGAGGGTGACTTCCCATGTCGCGCCGCCGTTTGAGGTGGTCGAGACGGCGTAAAATTCGTCGCCACCTTGCGCGCGCCACGACGCGGCCCACACGGTGTTGGTCGCGGGTGAATAGTCGAGCGCGGTCACGAAATTGCCGCTGATGTCGGAGTTGTTGGCGTTATAGACTTCCCATGATTCGCCTTCATCGCTCGAGCGGAAGATACCGGCGGCGGTGCCCACCCAGAGGTTCGTGCCGTCGTAGGTGATGCTAAAAGAGCGGTCAGCAAGTTCCGCGCCGGTGTTGAACGGCGTGCCGTCCGGTGAGACGACGCGCCAGCCGGTAGTGTCCTGATAGTCGGTGTAGTCCGCCGCGTAGACGTGTTTGCGCAGGCCGCCGCCCTTGGAGACGATCCAGACGTAGTTTGGCGTCATCGCGAAGGCGTAGGTGATGTTGTCCACGTTGGTCGCGGTGGGCCAGTAGCCGAGCACGGTATCAAGACCGGTTTGACGGTTCAAGCCGTAAATGCCGTCGCGCGGTTGGGGCAGCCACGTCCATGTGTCGCCGTCGTTGCGCGAATAGGCCAGGCCGCCGCCTGCGCCGCTGATGCCGACCGTGGTGTCGAAGGCAAACGCGGCCCAGATGATGGAATCTGTGACATAGAGACCTGAGATGCCACCCTTGCCCAAGCCCTGCGCTTCACCGAAATTTGCGAATTGATAGCGCTGGTCTTCGACGCCGCTATTCAAATCGAGCGTGAGGCGCGTGACGCCATTCCCCGTGCCAAGCCAGAGGCGAGCGGAGTCGCTCGTACCGAGAATGTCTATGATGACATTGGAACCCAGGCGCGGTTCGGGGTCGGCGTCCAGCGCGCGCGCGCGGGCATCCGAACTCACAGTGAGGGAGTACGGCGCGAATTGCGCAAAGGCGGCGGTGGTCAGCAGGAGTATGATCAGCAGAGGCATATCGTCTCCAAGAAAATCACTGAGGGGGAATCACGAACACGCGAACCGTGTCGAAACGCGCGTGCATGAGACCATCATCGTCTATGAAGGAACAGCTCACGTAGTGCGAAATGCCAGACATCGTCACGATGGTCAGGTCTTGCGGTGTGGCCGTGTTCGAGGCAAAAACCAGATAGCGCGCCGTGGCCAGACCGTCGCCTTCGACGGCGTCGCCGTCGGTGCCGCAGTCGAGAAACTCGTAGTCCAGACGCGAGGTCCAGAAGGGGAACGTGGGCATCGTGGTCCACGGAAAGGTCGCGGCATTGCCGACGATGCCGCGCGTGGGACAGGCCAGCGCTTGCGAAACCACATAGAGCGTTTCGGCGGCGGCGGAGTTCTGGATGCGCAGCGTATCCACCGTATGGCTCAGGTCAACGGACGGCGGGTCGGGCTGAAAGCTGTACTCCAACCATACCATTTCGCTGTAGCCGAGACGTGTTTGCGCCCAGACTGCGATCCGGTTCCCTGAGGAGTTGTACCAACCGTCATCCGACGACGGCACTGCGCCGCGCCAAATCGAGTCGCCGGAAGTCGGCACACAGGGGTACTCAGATTCGAACCAGCTATAATTTGAGTAGCCGATTCTCACGCGCTCAATTTCGTCGGTCGGGTCACGCGTCAGATGCAATTCAAAGACGGCCGAGTCGTCGCAATACGTGAAAAAGTCGGGCGGTGTGGCCGTGTAGTCGAGCGTGAAGTAGGGTCGCCACGTCGCGGCGGCGTGCTCGACTAACTGAAAATCGCTCTCGCGATGCGCGACATAAAATCGGAACCATACGGGAACGCCGGGATAGTTTGGCGCGAACACCCACGGACGGACTACGCGAGTAAAATTACCGTTGTTGGCTTCGTGGTCGCCGCTGTAGGGCGCTTCGCACTCGGAGCCGATGCGTTGGATCGTGCCACCGTCGTCATAAAGCGTGAAGCTGTCCACGAGCGTGCCGTTGTGGTCGCCGACCAAGACGCGGCACTGTACAGATTCCACGTCGGCGACCGGCGGATCGAGCGACACCACGAAGCGCACGGAGGTCGTCTCGTAGGGCTGCGGTTCCCAGTAATAGTACAAGAATGAGAGGCGATCAGGGGCTTCGAGCAGGACGATGCGCGATTGCGGAGATTCCACCTCGTCACAGCTCCAGATAGCCAACGAAACCAATAAAAGAGCGAGTATCCAGCGCACGGTTAGCCTCCGTGGTGGAAGGTGATACGAGTCTATTTATAAGTCGATAAGCCGAGACCATCCGTCGGCGTTCCGCCGTCGTTCAACGCGCCCGGTTGAATAATGCGCGTGCTATCGAGCAGATAGTCCGTCGAGTCGCCGGACGCGGGGTCAATCGAATAGAAGCGGAAATAATAGAGATAGTTGGGCAGGTCGGGACGATTCGGCACTTGGAGAAAGGCTGAGGCGATGTTGTCACCGACCGCGAGATCGGGGGCGACGCCGTCATTGCGCAGAAAGAAATCCGCGAAGGTCTGCGGCGGCCACTCGAGGTCTTCCCGGCGTACGTCAAACCAAACGGCGTTCGTCTGGCTCCACGTGGCGAGTTCGCAATCCTCGTAGGAAATATAGAATTCAATCGTGTCAATATCGCCGGTGGAGACAGGCCGATAAAGCGTGTCAGGGAGCTGGAGATTTGAAACCACGGGCAGCGCGTTGTCAATATAGACGTCGGGAATTTCGGCGACGCAGGTGAGACCGAAGCGCGTGAAAGCGCTCATGCGCAGCGTGTAATCGCTGCCGGCCGGAGTCACGCCGAAGAGGCGGGGTGCAAGGTCAACTGACCAGTTGTCGCCGGAGCCGGGCTGCATATCCACGCCGACATAGAGCGTGTCGCCATCGAGGATTGCAGCGCGCACGGAGTCTATCGCGATGCCCTGTGGCTGCGTGATGGTCACGGATAAGTCGCGCGGTTCGAAGCAGGCCGGGAAGGATGACGCGGCTGCGGTGTCAATGCCGCTCATCAGGCATACGCTAAGTTGGCGCAGCTCGATATCCACGTTTTCAATGCTGACCGTGCGGTCGCCGCCGCGGGTGAAGAAGTCGAAACGATAGACGCCTTGATCGTGCAGACAGAGCAGATCGGCGCGCAGACCGCGCGTGAACGTGCCGTTGTTAGGCACGATGTCGAGAGAAGTAGTGGAGGCGAAATCCGGGCCAGCGAGCGCGGCGCTGCCGCCATCGTCCATGAGCAGCATGGTGTAACTATTGCCGCCGGACGGGCCGGTAATTGTGCACTCGACGTGCGTCACGCCGGGAATGTTGGCGACGCGCATGCTGAAGACATATACGGAGTCGTCATTACAGAGCAGGTCGGTGGGCATGCTGACCGCTTGGATCGTGGGGACAGGCTCGACGATCTGCGGATCGTCACCGTCGCAGGCAGCAAAGCAAAGCAGGAAGAGCAAAAGCAGCAGGGCGCGGGTAATCATGTTCAGACCTCCTGTCGTCCGAAGTGAGCGAGCCACAGTCCGTGGCGCAGGCCGCGCTCGGAGACGTTCGCGGTGTGAATGTGGAGCACGTCATAGAGTTCGCGCAAGAGCAACGTGCCCGCGAGAATATACTTGCCGCGTCCCGGCGGCATGGCCGGCAGCGCTTGCAATTCGTCAGGATGACGTCCGGCGAAACGGCTGATGAGCATGTCGAGATCTTCAGCGGTGAGTTCGGCACCGCTGACCTTGTCGGGCTGGTAGCGCGTGATGCCGAGCTTGAGCATGGCCAAGGTGACGGGCGTGCCGCCGACAATAATCCACGGAATACCGGTCAACGACTCCGGTGAGAAGAGATTGCCTTGCAAGCGGCGCACTTCGTGACGCAAGCGCGTGATTTCTTCAGGCGCGGGCGCTTCGTCGGGCGTGAAGTTGCGGCGCGTGAGCGTGACCGCGCCGGCTTCGAGACTGACGCTTTGACCGGGCACATTGCCCTGGCCGCTGATCACTTCGGTGGAACCGCCGCCGACGTCAATGACATTCACCCGCTCGTGCGGGAGCAATTCCAAAGCTGAAACTGCGCCGGCGTATGTTAGCGCGGCTTCCTGCGTGCCGGAGAGCACGAGCAGATCGAGGCCGGTAATCTCCTTGACGGCGCGCTGAAATTCTTCACGATTCTTGGCGGTGCGCATGACCGCCGTCGCACCGGCCACCACGTCCACGGCGCCCTGCGCGCGAAAATCGCGGAGCAGTTCGTGCAAGAGATCCACGTTGACGGCGATGACGTCGGTCGGCAGCGTGCCGTCTTCGCGCAACGATTCGCCGAGGTGGTTCGGAGTGAGCGAGTCCTTGATGGTACGCAGCGTGTCGCCCGATCCTTCGGCGAGCAGCGCAAGCGTCGTGTTGGTGCCGATATCTATGGAGCCTGCGCGAATCATCAGAATTTCTCGTGGTATAGTACGTCCAGCACGACGCGGCCGACCTCGCCCATGCTGTAAGGCGAGCACTTGTCCGGCGTATCGCCGAGCGTATGCCAGTATTTGTATTCCATGTCTATCAAGTCAATGACGGGGATGCCCTTTTCCAAAAATGGAACGTGGTCGTCAATGACGGCTTGACCGGGTTCGCGGACGAAGGACATGGCTTTGGTGCGTTCGGCGGCGGCGAATACTTTGTCAACAATGGAGCGCGCGTACATGAAGGAGTGCATTTCATATTGAATGCGCAGGTCCTTCTCGGAGATCAAATCGAGCAGAATGCCGTAGCGCGGCGCGGGAATCGGCTGCGTGCGCGCGAAGTGCCGCGAGCCGATCAGGTAATCCTCGGTGACGCCCTCGCGACCGTAGTCCTCCCCGTCAAAGAACACGATGTCCACACCGAAGGGGACGGGCTTGAGTGAGAGTTGGCGCGCGATTTCGAGCAGTATGGCGATCTGGCCCGCGCCGTCGTTGGCGGCGTCAATCGGCAGATGGCGCTTGGTGGAATCGGGGTCGCGGTCAGCCATCGGGCGCGCATCCCAGTGTCCGCAGAGCATCACGCGGTCGGCGGCTTTGGGGTTGATCTGGCCGACGATGTTAAAGAGGTTGAGCGAAGTGCCGCGATCGGCGCTCGAGTATTGAAACGGCTGTACCCACGCGGTATCACACCAGTAGCTGAGCTCGCGGCGCAAGAACTCGCGGCACGAATCGGCGGCCACGCTGTTCGGGACACGAGGTCCAAACGCGACCTGCGCCTGCAACAGCGTGTAGGCGCGATCTTGATCAAACGCGTGCGCCGAGGCGACGGTCAGCAGCATGGTGATAAGAATTCGTGAGAGCATTTGTTGTTGCGGAAGTCACTGCACGCGCAGCGGTGCGGCGAAAGATCAGCCGCGGATGGCGATATTGACGTTGATGCCGAACTCGAAAAGGCGCGAGCCTTTGTCGGTGATCTTGTCTTTAGTTTGCTGATATTGAATCTGGGCGCCGCCTTGCACCGTGTTCGAGAAGCTGTAGGTCATGCGCGGCTGAATGGACCACTGCACCTCGTCGCGGCGCGTGGACCAGTTGTTCTGGCCGGGCGTCTGCGTGTTCTCGTTGATCGAGGTCTGATAGTCGAGGTTGAGCGAGAAGGTCGTGGAGTTTTCGAGGCGCATCGAACCGAACCAGAGCACCGGCAGACGGAAGCCCGAGCGCAGAGTGTAGCTGACCGAGCCCGTGGCGCCGCGCGACGATGTGCGGGCTTTGCTGCGCTGCACGACGGCATCGGTCAAGGTACTGGCGGCATTGATGCGCAACTGCGATTCAAGACCGTTCAACCAACTGACGTTGACGCCGATCAGCGGATTCCACTGGCGCGAGTAGTTGCGCGCGTCAATGTTGTTCGCGTCGTTTTTCCAATCTTCTTTGAAGCGCGTCGAAAGTCCGCTGTTGAGCGAGATCGTGCGGGCCGCCTTGGACACGAAGGGCAGACGTTCCAGTCCGGTCCAATCCATCGTCACATCCGCGAAGGGCAGTTCGGTGACGATGCCGTTGTCGTCGGCGATCCAGAAATAGGTCTGTTCGTTCGAACCCGTAACCGTCTGCGCGGTATTCTCGGCGGTGCGCAGGCTCCATGAGAACGAAGTGCGGATGTCGCGGGACAGGCGAATGCCCGAGCGCGCGGTGTAGTCAAACGTCTCATTCGATTGCGGATTGCTGACGAGCGCGGTGTCGGTTGCAATCCCGGGATCGGTTGTGAAGCCCAGGCGATAGTTGAGATCGGCCTGGCCTTTGACGGCGTTTTGTGAATGACGCTTGGCTTTGTCCATGCTCAACTGGATCGGGTCGAGCAATAGCAGGGCGGTCTTCACCGGCCAGAGGGCCTTGCCCGCAAACTTCAACGGTGAGAAGCCGGGTCCGCGTTCAGCGGGAGCCGAGGTCGAGTCGTGTTGTGTAGAATCGGTCTTTTGCGAGAGACTGCGCGCGCGGTCACGCGCGTCACCGCGGCGCAGTCCGCCGCCGCCGCCGAAAATCTGCTTCATATCGAGCGACAGATCGCCGCCGAGCGTGGCGTTGTTGGCAACGGACTGATTGGCAGAGTTAGAGCGGTTGGGGTTGCCAAAGTTGTAGGTCGCGTTGTAATTAAAGGACGGCTGAAGCCAGCGACCGAACTGCGGCGAATAGGTATTGATCCAGTTCCAGCCTTCGGCATTGAG
This sequence comes from bacterium, assembly GCA_016702305.1. Taxonomy (NCBI): domain Bacteria; species bacterium. The sequence continues at coordinate 53,289 of JADJEH010000009.1, read as the reverse complement.
CTCGCGGCGATTCAGATTGGTGAGATCTTTCCAGGTCTTGGCGGAGGCCGTGATCGAGTCAATGCGCCCGTCGTTGTTCGTATCGAGCGAGTCAATGTCCAGCATCGTCCAACCGTAGCTCGAAGCAAAGCCGGTGCCCAACGTCTGCGTGATATCCCAGCCGATGCTGCCCGAGGCCTGTGCCCCGAAATCGGGCGATGCCGTGCTTACGCCGGCACGCGTCTGGCGCACGGAGTTTGAGCGCCGGGCGTTGATGTTGCCGGAAAGCTGCTTAGGCTTGATGAAGATATGTGGATTGCCCAACTCGGAGAGCAATGGCGTGGATTGCAAAAACCAGAGCGGCGCGATGCCGCGACCGCTGGCCGTGGGGAAGGCATATTCGGCACGGGCGTTGGTCGTCGTCTGATCCTGACGCAAGGTCAGGTAGTCCTTGCGCGAGGAAACGGAGTGATCCCAACCGAGCCGCAGCTTCTCCATCGTCCAACGCACCAGCGGGTTCTTCGAGTTGCCCGACTTGGAGTAGCTGGCGTTGAAGGTGGTCGTCACGGCGCGCGAGACAACCGTCGAATCGGGGTGATCCTGATCCACGCGAGCGTCGGTATTCGGCACGTACTTCGGTACTTCGTCTGTCTCTGTGCGGTTGACGCTGACGGGAAGTTGAAAGCCGTAATTTTCGAGGCCGAACTTGTGCAGCGACAGATTCAGCGAACCGCGCAATTGCGTGGTCGAGCGCTGATCGCCTGTACGGGTGTTGACATTGTGGAAGTCGGCGTCGCGCTCGGTGTAAGAACCGTTCGCCGTCAGCAAGTCGGCGATTTTGAGGGTCGTGGCAAATTCGCCGGCGGTACCAGGATCTTTGTAGATGTCGGAGACACGCAGTTCGTCCACCCAGATTTCATCGCCAATATTGTTGTAGTGCTTCTTGGCGCGAATGCCGAGGGCGATGAAACCAACGTTTTGCAGCGACGGGCGGCCGTCAATGATCAGGCTGTCTTGCGGGAAGTTGAGGGTATCAAGCGCAACGCCGAAGCGGCCGTTCGTCGTGGCGATACGGCGGTCCCAGCCGGCGCGGGTCGAATCGGCGCGCCAGGCATTGAGGATCGACAGGTCATTCATGGCCACGTCTATCGCGTTGCGCGCGTCCCAACCCTTGTAGATCGTCTTGACGATGTCGTAATAGTTGTCGCTCGTGTTCGAATAGGACGAACCGAGACGGAGGACAAGCTGATACTGCTCGTCTTCGAAGAGCGCTTCGTCTATGCCGCCGCCGTGGATGAACATCTTCAGCCGCTTGTACTCGATCATATTGAGCTGCTGGAACAGGTTCTTGGCCACAAAGAATTCCGTGGGTGCACCGGCGCCGCCCAGTTCATTGATCTTGAGCACTAGACTCTGCTCGCGCTGGCGCAGATTGGTGATCGGATCAATCTCACCTTGCACGCCGGGCGGGCTCTCGTAACCGGGATTTTCGTGGTTGTTGATGACGGCGACGGACACAAACTCGGTGGAGTCAGCGTTCACGTACTGCGGCAGCCACTCGTTGGAGACGATGTCGTTCTGCACGATCTGGATGCGCGAAGAGTCGGTGCGGCCCGTCATGTACATACGCGCGAAGCGGATGTTGGTCAGACTGGGATTGCCGACCGTGCGCAAGACGGCGGGATCGTCGCTGTCGAGCGGAATACGGAACAGACGCCAGCGGCGTTCATTGGTCTGACCGCCGACGATATAAGGATTGTTGTCGTTCAGCTCAATCGTGTAGCTGAAGTAGTCGTTGGCCTGATCGAGCGTGCCGTTGCCATTTAGGTCTTCGCTGTCGGGAATATTGCCGGACTCGTCGTTGAGACTGTTTTCGGTGCCGTTGATGAACTTGTAATCGCTCGACCCGATCGTATACTGCCAATCGTCCCACGACGGCACAGGCGGCCGGGTCGGGCCGTTCCAATACGCCATGTCCTCGGGATCGGGTGCATCCACGCTGTCAATACCGGTGTCTTCATCGGGGCTCAGCACGCCGTTGCCATATTCGCGGCGCGGAGAGGAGACGATTTCGCCGGGCTCAGGGCGATCCTCAGTGTCCATGGAGTCGTTGGGCAGCGCGTCTTCGGAGAGCGCACCGAGGTCTACGACCAATTCACCGCCCTCCCGCGCGGGCAACTGAATCCAGAACTCCAGGAACTGCGCGCGCGACTGGTCTTCGTAACCCGCACCAAGATAGCGCATCACGCCGCCCCAGCTCTCTTCGGGTCGACCGGTGGATTGGTCGGGCACAAATTCGAGAATCATGGACTGCAGGCGGTCGGCCACCTGCGAATTGACTTCGCGTTCGGGATAGACGTCCTGCACGCGAACCTGTTCTTCGGGGCGCGGATTCCACCAGCGGAAGCGGCCGCGCAGCGAGTCAATTGCGGGATTTTCGGGGATCGAAGAGATTTGCCAATTCTTGCGCAAGAGTCCGAGCGGCGCCGAACGGCGCGACGACTCGTAGTCATCGAGGAAGGCCACGCCATTGAGGTCGCCGGTCGCGGAGTTCGACAGCGAGTTCGGATTCGGGAAGACCTGCGCGACCTCACCGTCAATCACGAATTCAGACGGCGCATTCGTGCGCACGAGCGGCAACCGATCGGCGAGGGCCGTGAGAAAAGTCGGCTTGAACTTGAGCTGGGTGTTCAAGTCGTAGAGCGTGTTGCGAATCGGTTCATTGCCGATGCGCACGCGCTTGTCGAGGGACTTTTCGTTCAGGTAGAGCATCATGCCGCCAACGTACGAATCCTGCCAGAGTTCGTATTCGGCGCGCGCGCCGAGCAGCGTCTTGCGATCAAGCTGGAACACCTGTCCGGACTCGTAGGTGATCTCGAGATTGGCGTTGGCGGCCTTGGCGGCTTCGTTGAGAATCTTGAGTTCGCCCGACAGATAGTCAATCGTATAGTCGCTGCCGCGCACGAGCGGCACGCCGTTAAGCGTGACCTCTTCGGAGCCTTCCAGAACGAGCGGCCCGAGATTGTATTGCGAGGTGGCGCCTTTGTACTCGGTGCGGAATATCCACTTGCGGCCGCCCTGGGCAACCTGCGAGGCGACCTGCGTGTACATCGTGGAATCCACGTAGCCCGCCGAATCAGTGGCTTCAAGCGACGCGAGATCCCACAGCAACGAGAGTTCGGTCGGGTTCGGGCCGGCAAGATCGTAGACGCCGGAAGGGCTGAACGGAGTCAAATCAAGAAAGTGAATCTCGCCGTGCTCGGGATCGAGAATCGCCGAGTAGTTGTCCACTAGTCCATCGGGCGTTGTGCCGCCGGTGTTGCCTTCGCGGTCAAATTGGAAGAACGAAAGATAGGTTTCGCCCGTACTCAGGCCTTCTTCTTCACCGCCGGCGTTGGCTTCACCGCGCACAATGCGCATCTGGAAGTTGGCTGCATCAATATTGGCTGTTTGCACCGAGTAGACATGGCGGAACATCAGGTTCCAGCTCAAATCCGAGGGCGCCGGGACTTGCGGCCGCAGCAGAATCAGGCGCACACCGGAGGTGTCCGCGCTGATCGTGCCGAACGTGTCGCCGTCCACCGTTACGAAGGCGCAGGCCAAGGCCGTGTTGTTCTGCAGCGGCGTGCGCAAACGAATATAGCCCAACTGCCGGTCGAACAGATAATCCGTTTCAGGCGTCAGGCGGCGGAAGGTGCCGTTGTATTCGTTCTGTCCCGAGCGAATAGAGTCTTCGGGCAATTCCAGGCGGTCGAAATTCTGAATGGCCACGGCAAAGCCGTCACTGGTCTGTACGCCTTGCAACCCGCCCGTCGGCACGTCGGAGGAGACCCAGACTTCGATTTCGGAGAGTGGCACATCCGCAACGACGTGTTGACGGTTACTGAGACGGCGGTAGTTTTCGCGGTAGCCGTCCACGTACCGGGATCCGTTGCTCGACGAGAATGCTTGATCGGTGATCCAGAAGTAGACGTTCTGCAGGAAGTCGTTTTCGGACCACTGCGCGCGGCGCGCGTCGTCGTTGGGGCGCTGTTTGTTCTTCTGGCCGCGCTCGAGCGAGGCGATACCGGTCAGCGACAGCGCGCCGATCTTCGCCTCGGTCTTCAAGCCGAACAGACCTTTATTCTGTCCGGAGAACGTCGCCAGCCGCGTGCCGAGATTGAGCGAGACGTTTCCAGCTTCGACCTTTTGAATGATCTCGTCTTTGTCACCCGTGTAGGTGAGCTTGAGCGAGTTCTCGAAGTCGAAGAGCCGTTCGGAGTCCTGATTAACGTCAACTTGCACCTTTTCACCGATCTTGCCGGCGATGGTGAAGCGCTGCGTCATATCAATATTGAAATTCGTGTTGCTGTTGCGCTGGTTGGCGGCCTGCAATTCGTCGAATTTCTGCTGGCGCAGCTTGCCGTCAATGGTAATCGTACCCTGCACGCGCAAGCCGATGTTGTCACCGCCGAAGATACGCCGGAAGGTCTTGGACTTGATGCGGAAGGGCACGTCAATCGCGATGCCTTCCCCGGCCCGGGCGGCGGCGGCGGCCTTGAAATCCTTGATCGTAATCTCGCGGAAGACCTTGCGCAGGTCGTAGGCAAAGCGCAAATCGCGGTACTGCGCGTAGTCGAGAACGAGCGGCTGGTAGAGATTCTGCTTGCTGCCGCGAATCGAAATTTCAACCCGCGTGTAGAGGGAATCATAGGCCGGTTCAATCTTGCGGAACTGATCGGATTCGATCAGGATACCCCGGGTCGTGTCCATGCTTAGACCCTGGTGCCGCGGCCGCAAAAAGGGCTGAGCGTCGCGATCCGTGGGTAACAAGAACGAAAAGCCCACCTCGGCGCGTGCGGAAATACCGCATGCGCAGAGGCAGGCCAGAAAGAGCAACAAAACTCCCTTCGGAGGCTTCAACAAGTTCCGTCCAATAGCTGAATCAAATGGAGATCCGGTGATATTGTGGGATTTTCAACCGTTCTGTATTGCGGTGTCCCACACCGGGGGGTGCCATATTGGCGACCAAACCGTTCCGAACAAGTGTCGCTCGGACACCTCCATAACTAATTGAAGACCCAAAGATTATCCAACTTATCAAAAACCCCTCAGAGTTGCAAGCCCGTGCGGCTGGGCCAACGCAGAACCGGGGCCGGAGGCCCCCGGCTGAGGGGGTGCCGTGCAGAGTGGCACGCCAATTAACCCGCGCGGAAAGAGAACGATCGCCGCTGGCGCGAGCATCACGTGAGAGGCCGTATCTCAATATCGGCTTTAGTGACCCGATTCTGAAGCCGGAAACGCTTGACAAACTAAACGGCGTTTAGTATCATAAGTGCAGTACAATCCTGCAAACACGAAATCAAGGTCCAATGTTCCAGACTCCCGTCACCAACCAAACCGCCCGTGCGTCAGTACGTGTGTTCGCTAAGAACGTCACGGACCTGCCGGTTGTGTTGCGCGATGGGCCATTGCGCTCGACTTGAACCCGATTTAAGTCTTGAATAATTAAGCCCATCGAAGACATTCGATGGGCTTTTTTCTGTTCCAATCATGTTCTCCGTCATAGAATCCACATTCAAGAAACCGCTTAAACAGTTGAGTGACGGCCCATCGAAGGCCTACTCCACGCCTCCCTTAGGGCTGGAGAAGGTGTTGTTGCGGCGCGTCTTGGACATGGGGCTGCCCTCGATGGCGAGCTTCCTCCTCCTCAGCTTGTATGATGCGGTGAACATTTTCTGGCTGGCGAAGATCGGAGCCGCTCCGGTGGCCGCGGTGACCGTGTTCGGAGCGTTCTCGTGGGTCCTGACGTTTCCCAACAATATCGTCGGGTCAGGCAGTGTGGCCCTGATCAGTCGGCGGTTCGGACAAGGGGGAGGCAGCCCGACGGCCGAGGCCATCCGCGCAACGTTTTTCCTGAAGTTCTTTTTCGGGACGGGTTTAGGGCTTATCGGGGTGGCGATCCTGCCGTGGGCTCTAACGCTATATGGGACCGAACCTGACGTGGCGAAACTGGCCTATCATTACGGGATTCTGAACAGCCTCTGTTTCGGTTTCACCATGGTCAGCTTTTCGGTCTACACGGCGTTTAGAGGCATCGGGCGACCGCAGGCCGGGATGTGGGTGTCGGTCATCGGCGTGGCGCTGAACCTGATTCTCGATCCGCTACTCATATTTGGTATCGGTCCGTTCCCGCGGCTGGGGATTGTCGGAGCCTCGATTGCCAACTCGGTCGGTTTCATCACGGTGTCGGTGGTCGGTGCGTGGCTGCTTTCGCGCAAGGAATCGCCGGTGGTGGTTTCGTGGAGCCTCAAGAAACTGCCGCGCAACGAGATGAAACAGGTATTGAAGATCGGATTCCCGAGCGGATTCAGCGCGCTGAGTTTCGCGCTCATGAACTCGGCGGTGGTCGGGCTGTTCGCGCATTTCGGAACGCTGGTCGTGGCGCTGTTCGGCATGGCGCAGCGCGTCTTACGCTTCGGGCACATGGTCAATGTCGGACTAGGGCTGGGGACCGGTGCACTGGTGGGACAATATCTGGGCGCCCGGGAGAAAGAAAATGCGTGGCATACGTCACGAATTGCCATCAGACTTTCGGCGATCTGGGGCGCCACGTTTGTCATCCTGATCTGGCTGTTCAGCAAACCGCTGGTCACGTGGTTCTTCCAGGAGCCTGCGGCCGTGGAGCAGGGCGTGTGGTACTTGCGCCTGCTCGTGCTGTCGCTGCCGTTCCGGGCCGGCCTGGAGATGATGAGTAACTCCTACAATGGCGCGGGCAAGAATCTTACCCCGATGATGTTCGGCATTGTAATGGACTGGCTGCTGATCGTGCTGTTCATGCTGCTGTTGGGTCGGTGGCTCCACTTCGGGCCGTATGGTATGCTGGTGGGCTATGCGCTGGGGCATGTCGCGGGGAGCGGGCTGTTCTTCCTTATTTACCGACGCGGGCATTGGCTGGTGGACGAACAGCTCTGATCTGTTAGTCCGGTTGATTGAAGGGATCGAGATAGTGGTGATTGGTCAGTTCAGGAGGCCGGGGGTGGTGAGTTGGGGAAAGTATGAAGTATGAAGTCTGACGTCAGAAGGCATGTTTTTTCATTTAGCGGGCGAAGGCGGCGTGGGGTCGTGCTTCGCGGATCATAGATTATGTTGCCCATTATTCCGTCTGATAAAGTCGCGAGCGTGCTGACGCTGCCGCCTGAGGTGGCGGGCGTCAGAGATGTTTCGCGCGAACAAAGCCGCGCTATCAACAGGGAGGTCGTCGCCTACGGCATTCCTTCGATGGGCGGATTCATGGTCGCGTCGTTCAATGAGATGGTCAGCCTGTTCTGGCTGGCGAAAGTGGGCACGGAGCCCGTCGCCGCCGTGACCGTGCTGATGACTATCTACTGGACGATGATGACCTTCAACATCATTACTGGCGTTGGATCGAACGCCGTGATCGCCCGGCGATTTGGCGAAGGCGCGATGGAACAGTCGGGGATCGCCATCCGTTCGGCGTTCATGATGAAGATCATTATGGGCACGCTGATCGGCTTCGCGACGTGGCTGTTGATGCCGGTGATTCTGCCGCTCATGGCCGTGGAACCGGCTGTGGAACAGTTGGCGTATGACTACGGACACTGGATGTTCCCGTTCGCGGGCATCGTGGGCAGCTCGTATTCGGTCTACTCGGCGTTCCGCTGCATCGGCATGCCGCGCATGGCGTGGTGGATGCAATTGCTGGGCGCGGGAACGAACATGATCCTCGACCCGCTGCTGATCTTCGGTATCGGCCCGTTCCCGGAACTGGGGATCGTCGGCGCGGCCATCGGCGCGTGCACTTCGTACCTGCTGGTGACCATGATCGGCATGTATGTGCTGGCCACGGACAAATCCCCGATTCGTGTCCATTGGTTTGCGCGTCCGTGGCCGAGCCGCGACGAGTTCATGATGATCTGGAACATCGGATGGCCGGTGGGCATCAACATCTTGAGCTTTTCGCTGGCGATGACATTCGGCGTGCGATTGGTGACAAGCTACGGCACGGACGTGGTGGCGATCTTTGGCGCGGCGCAGAAGGTTCTGCATTTCGGTGTGATGACGATGGTCGGGTTCACGCTGGGAACATCAGCGCTGGTGGCGCAGTTTCTTGGTGCGAAGGACCTGGTGAAGTCGTGGATTGCCGGCGTGCATTCGATTCGCGTGGCGGGCTACGTGATGCTCGGGTACGGAGCGCTGGTGTTCATCTTCGCGGAGCCGATTGTGGCAGCCTTCTTCGGCATCGAAAGCGGCGGCGAATTGGGCGCTTCGCTGTTGCGGATCATGGCCATATCCATTCCGTTCGTTGGAATTCACATTGGTGCAGAGACGGTCTTTGAGGGCGCGGGCCACAACCGTCCGATGATGCTGCTCAGTATCGCCCATGCCTGGCTGTTAATGGTGCCGTTCATGTACACGTTTGGAATTCTGCTCGATTGGGGTCCGGTGGGCATGATCTGGGGGGCGACGATTGCGCATTCGCTGGGCGGCCTGATTGCAGTCTGGCTGTTCTACAAGGGGTCGTGGCTGCGCAAAGTGGTGTAAGTGTTGGGGTGAGCGGCGGCCGGCGGGGGCCGCCGCTTGCATGTTAGCGTGCACCTTTGTATCCTGTAAAACTATGTCTCATGGAAACAGATTCATGACCGTGCTGGCGTTGCTGGCGGTATTGCTGCTGGTGTTGGCGTTTGGCATCCGCCAGTCCATCAAGGCCCTGAGCCCCATACCGGAGAAGCTCGGGGTGTTCTATGGGCAGCTCAAACCGTGTCCAGAGTTTCCCAATTGCGTTTCGTCGCAAGCGACACGGCCCGAAAACAAGATAGATCCGATTCTGTTCACCGGCGTGGACCGGCAGGTAGCCTACGGGCTGCTGAAAGAGGCGATCTCGGAAATGCCGCGGGCGATCGTGCTGGTGAGCCGCGTGGATTACATGCACGTCGAGTTTCATTCGAAGCTGTGGGGATTTCGCGACGACGTGGAATTCGCGCTGGATGAATCGCGCGGCCAGATGGAGGTGCGCTCGGCGTCGCGGTTGGGCAAGGGGGACCTCGGGGTGAACCGGCAACGCGTCGAAGACATTCGCAAACGATTTGATACGAAACTTACCGCATTGCTACAAGGGCAAAAAGGATCTTAGATGAAGGTAATTCTGTTGACGCTGGTGCTGGCGTCGTGGGCAATGGCCCAGACGGGCACGACGATGGTCGTGAAGATCAGCGGTGTGGCCGCCGATCAAGGACAATTGATCGTTTCGATCTGGCCGAACGAACAGGCGTGGAACGATAAGAAGCCGCTCAACCGTGACGCGGTTCCGCTCGTCAATGGCGGCGGCGAATGGCGCGGCGAGAATCTCGCGGCGGGAACGTATGCCGTGACGGTCTACCACGACAAGAATTCCAACAAGAAGATGGATCGTCATTGGTACGGCCCGCCCAAGGAAAAGGGCGCGGCATCGAATGGCGCGAAGGCGCAGACGTTTGGTCCGCCGAAATGGGATGACATGAAGTTTGAATTGTCGGGGGCGGAGCAGGTCGTTGAGGTTAAGTTTGAGTAATTAACGAGCGCAGCCGCTAAACCGATGCGCTGACGCAGGGGTTTGGTGGCGGCTGATCTCGTTTAGAAGTTTACCCCCCTTGGTTTCCCCCGGAGGACGGGGCGAAATCAGAAAGAGCGAATGGGATTTTATCGCGAGAAGATCCTGCCGCGATTCCTGCATCGGGGGCTCGCCGCAGAACGGCACGAGCGCTATCGAGCGCAGGCCGTGGCGGCGGCGCGCGGCCGGGTGCTGGAACTTGGGTTTGGGTCGGGATTGAATTTGAAGCATCTGCCTGCGGACGTGACGCACGTCACGGGCATTGAGCCGAATCCGGGGATGCGCAAGATCGCCGTGAAGTTAGCGCATGAGTACGCCTTCCCGGTGACGCTGCTTGACATGGATGCGCAGCAGTTAGGCTTTGACGACGGGGAGTTTGACACGGTGCTCTCGACATGGACGATGTGCAGTATTCCCGATCTGCCGCGCGCACTGGCCGAAGCCAAGCGGGTGCTGAGACGCGACGGAGATTTGCTGTTTATCGAGCATGGACTGGCCTCGGATCGCGGCGTGCAGAAGTGGCAACGGCGCCTGACGCCCGTTTCGAAAATGCTGTTCGACGGCTGTCATACGGACCGGATGATCAGCGACTTCGTGCGGGATGCGGGGTTTGAGCTGGTGCAATTGGAAAATTTCTACGCCGTGGGCATGCCGAAAAGCGGCGGGTACATGTATATGGGACGGGCGCGCAAGAGCTAACCTATGTTAAAGACTGTTGAACTGGCCAAATCCTATGTACTGGGCGCGGCGGCGGTGCCGGTGCTGCACCATGTGAATCTTGCGATTGAGCAGGGTGAACAATTGGCCGTGGTGGGGCCGAGCGGAGTGGGGAAGAGCACGCTGCTGCATCTGCTGGGCGCGCTCGATCGGGCGACGGCGGGTGAGGTGGTGCTGGACGGCGCGGAGTACTCGAAGCTCTCGAGTGATGAGCTGGCGCGCCTGCGCAGCCGCAAAGTCGGATTTGTGTTTCAATCGCATCATCTGCTGCCGGAATTTACCGCGCTGGAAAATGTGTTGATGCCGGCGCAATTGGCGGGCAATGCGAGCGGGATGGCCGAGACGCGCGCGCAGGCGCTGTTGGAGCGGGTGGGTCTGGCGCACCGCCTGCATCATCGGCCCGGTGAATTGTCGGGCGGCGAGTGCCAACGAGTGGCCGTGGCGCGAGCTTTGGTGAATGCACCGGCGCTGGTGATTGCCGATGAGCCGACGGGGAATCTTGACGGAGAAGCTGCCCGGGCGGTGCAGGAGCTGCTGTTGTCGCTGGCGCGCGAGCAGAATTCAACGCTGATCATTGCGACCCATAATCTCGAGTTGGCGCGGGCGATGCAGCGTACGCTGCGGGTGCATGATGGGACCGTTGTGTAGGTTTAGTCGGTTATGAGATCATGACACAGGGCCGGTGGGGGTAGAGGCCGCCGCGAGATGGGGATCCTCAAGCCGTTGATTCGGCTTGACTTTCAGCAATAAAAGTTATAGATTCTGCAAGGTCAGGAATGACCTTGTTTTGTGTTGATTGACTCTTAACGTTTTAATTTTTATAAACTAAAGTCCCCTAACGGAGGTGAACATGAAGCGTGGATGGATGATGATTCTTCTGGTCACGATCGCGACCGTGCTGATGCTCGGCTGCTCGTCGCCCATGAAGGAAGCTCAAAAGATGATGGAATCCGGTCAGTACGAGCAGTTGATTGCCAAGTTCGGCAGCAACCCGGAACTGGCCTCGATGGTGCAGCAGGCGAAGGACAAGATTGTCGAGAAGCTGTTTGCCGACGGTAAGTACAACGCAATCCTCGAAATGTATGGCGACCATCGGATGGCGAAGGATGCCAAGAACAAGTTGGCGGAAGCGCTGCTCGCGGAAGGCAAGCTGGATGAAGTGATTGCGAAGTATCCGGAATCGCCGGCCGCGCTGCAGGCGAAGCTCAAGCTGCAGCAGATGGCGAACGATTCGCTGGCCGCCGTAGCGGATTCGGCCCAGGGCAAGTTGACCGAGACTGAGAAGAAGGTCAAGGACACCCAGAAGCAGGTTGAGAAGGCCAAGGACAAGACCGCGGAGATGGCGGAAACGGCCGCGACGAGCGAATTCAAGCGGATCATGAACCTGAAGAATCCGGCCTTGAAGAAGAAGGCGCTGCAGGAGTTCGTCAACAAGGCGGAGTATAAGAACACCGCCGCCGCCAAGGATGCCGCCGCCGAACTGGCGAAGATGTAATCCACGGTCGGACGCAAACACACAATCAATACCTGGAGATAATGACTATGAACAAGAAGCTGCAGCACATTCTGCTGGCCCTCGGCCTGTCGGTCGTGGTGGCGTTTTCCGTCGGTTGCTCGAGTGATGATGATGAAGAAGAACCGCAGGGCCCGACGTACTCCGAACGCATGGTCGGTCAGTGGTGGGCGATCAATGCCGGTACGCAGTTGGGTTCGGACAGCGTTAAGGTGACGTTCTATTCCGACGGTTCGTTCCACTATGCCGAATATTTCACGCTGCTCGATGCCTACACCACGTGGGAAGGCGATTACAGCGCGACCGAGGGCGGCGCGATTACGTTTGACGTGACGGAAATTGATAGCGCGGCGGCGGATACGGCGTTCACGTGGAGTTCTGAATTCCACGGCGCGAGCGACGACACGCTGCATATTGATCACAACTACGGCGACGGCGACGTGGAAGTGACGTATGTCAATGTGACACCGCCGGCGAACTAAGGTTTTGTAGTCACGAAACGGGGCAGGTGCAGAAATCCTTACAAGGATATGCCTGCCGCGAATCAGACAAGATACGAAAAAGGCGACTCCATGCGAGTCGCCTTTTTTATTATTACGTCATTGTCGTCTGGTTACTGCGCCGGTTGAGCCGGGAGGGGGCCGGCATCACCCAAGACGTATTTCTTGATCCAGGCGACATCCCAGGCCATTTTGGCCTGACGGAAGGTGTACTTGGACAGGCCGTGGCCCTGATCGGGGTAGACAACCAGTTCGGTCGGAATATGCAGGTATTCCTTGAGTGCGCGGTGCAGCATGCGAGCGTGCGCGGCGGGGACTCGCTCGTCATTTTCGCCGACGTGAATCAGCGTGGGCGTCGTGATCTTGTCCATGTTCCAGGCAGGCGAGGCTTCAAGATACTCGGCCTGTGCTTCCCACGGTTTGCCGCGCATGTAGTTGATGACGTGGCCCGGCGTGTCTTCAACACCCCATTGCGTAAGCATGTCCATGACTCCCGCGCCGGTCGAGGCGGCCTTGAAGCGCGTCGTGTGCGTGATAACCGCATTGGTCAGGAAACCGCCGTTGCTCCAGCCGCCGACCGCTAATTTGCCGGAATCGGCGATTCCTGCGGCGACGAGCGCATCCACTCCGGAGAGAATGTCCTGCACTTCGATGTCGTTCTCGTTGCCGATGAGGTCGGTCAAAAATTTGTCGCCGAAGCCGGTCGAGCCGCGATAGTTGGGACAGAAGCAGGCCCAGCCGAGCGACGGCCAAAGGATGCGGCCGTAGATCCAGAACTCGAAGCGATAGAGATCGGCCGCCGAGGGGCCGCCGTGCAGACTGACGAACGTGGGCAACGGGCCCGAGCCCTTCACGTAGTCGGCCGGCAGTTCCAGAATACCTTCGACCGGTGTGCCGTCCGGTGCGATCCACGTGAAAATCTCCGTTTGCGGGAGCTTCCAATCGGCGATCTGCGGATTGATGTCCGTCACTTTGGTGAAGTTTGTCCCAAGACCGGTACCGACGTAAATGTCACCGGGCGATTGCGGCGTGTCCCACTCGACTGCGAGCACTTTGCCGTCTCGCGAAAAGCTGTAGCTGTCTGTTACGACGTCGCCGGGCGTAAGCACCTTGTGTGGACCTTGCCCGATGCGTGTGACATATTCAAAACGCATTAGCCGCGCGCGCGCATGGTCCTCGTAGGGCACAATCAGCGCACTGCCCTGCCAGCTCGGCGCCGCGCCGGTCACGCAAATCTCATCGGGGCGCTTGAGCTTGGTGATCATCGTGTCGCGGCCCAGATGGGCGATGTAGATTTCCTCGGGATAGCCGTCCCACGTACAGCGGAAAGCCAATTGCGAAGAGTTGGCCGACCAGCACACGCCGTCGAGCCAGCCGTACGGTGAAGCCGCTTGCGCGCGCCACAGGTCGTCGTTCAGTGTCACGATTTCGCCTGAAGCGCGATTCAACAGCTGAACGTCCGTGAAGCCTTCGTTGTGAATCAGCAGATCAGTCTTGGCCGTGATCAAGGCCAGCGAACGCTCGTCAGGTGAGATGGAATAGGCCTCGATGTGGCGCGGCTCGCTGTAGACTTTGGTGCTGCGCCAACTGGTGAGATCGAGGCGATAGAGTTCGGTCTTCTTGAACTTGCCATGACCGTACTCCACGCCATCGTGTTCCTTGCGCATGTCCTTCCACTCGTCGGCTTCGTACTCGTCCGACGTGACGGTATAGTAGAGCGCGTTGGCGGCCGAATTGAGCTTATACGAGGTCACACCATTCTTGAGCTGCGTGACCGGTGTGGGTGCTCCGCCTGTGCGTGGCATACGCCAGACTTGCATCTTGCCGCTGTAGGGAGGCGGCGCGTCTTTGCCGCGCGAGTAGTTCGCGGTGAAATAGATCCACTGCGCATCGGCACTCCATTGCGGCGAGCCTTCGGTGGCTTCATCAAAGGTCAGCCGTTCGGCGTGTTTGGTGGCCACTTCGACCAGCCACAGGTCGTGGTTGCGCTCTTCCCGCGGCGATTCCCAGCGCATGTCGGTATAGGCCACCCAGCGGCCATCGGGGGAGATGGCGGACGAGGCGATGAAGGCCTGTGTGAAATAGTCGTCAGTCGTGATGTCGTGTGTCGGGCCGCAAAGTGCGATCGTGCAGAAAGCCAAAGAAACCAGACACAGGGCGCAAACGAAGCGCTTCATGGTAGACCTGTTATTTTGGGGTTGAATTGTATGAAAACGTCCACAATTTAGGGATTTGCGGGCGGAGTTGCAACGCGGCACCAGACCAGCGGGGGCGTGCGGAAGCGCGGTGAATTTGAAAAAGCGAGCGCCAGAGCTTTCCATGCGCCAGGGAAAATGCTTATATTCCATGTTCAATACCAATGAACACGGTGAGACACATGCCTACTATGATGCGCACACTATTACTCTTGTTGACGGCCACGGCGGCCTTGGCGACGCCGATTAAATTCTGGTGGACGGGCGACCGCTCGCAAGAGGGTCAGATGACCATGTTCAATCCGAGCGCGGAAGACGGCGACACGGGTATTCCGGTATACGCCGCCGATGTTGACGGCGACGGTCGGATGGATGCGATTCTCTCGGCGATTACGGGTGACGGACGCAACGGCGATCGCAGCTCGTGCGGCGAATTGCATGTGCTGTTTGGCGTGGACACGATTCGCGGTCAGGTGGATTTTCAGTTCTACGACGGCGTCTATCCGAATCTGTTCACACTGTGGGGCCGCGCGGCGAAGGACTATCTGGGAACGAAGCATAATGCGGCCGACCTCGACGGCGACGGCATTAAAGATCTGATTGTCGGCGCGGCGTGGAGTGATACACCGGGGCGTTTGAACGGCGGAGAAGTCTATATCGTCTGGGGCGGCCCGCATCTGCGCGGTACGTTTCGCGATGTCGCCTCGGCTCCGGATATGGCGGCGCTGCAAACCACTTTCATTAAGGGCGCGGAAGCGGATGACAAGCTCGGGATCTGGGTGACCAGCGGTGACGCGGACGGCGACGGACACGAAGACATTCTGATCGGAGCGCCGCGCGCAAACGGATTCGCAAACAACGCGGGTGCGGACCAGACGGGCGAGTGCTATCTGGTGTATGGACCCTTCGCGCGCAACGATACGATTGACCTGGCTAATCCGGGCGATCAACGCATGACGGTGATCTTTGGAATAGATCCGGGCGATCAGTTGGGCAACACGTGCGAGATGGGGTATCTCAACGGCGATGCGTATTGCGATCTCGTGCTTGGCGCGGGCGCGCAGGTCGTTGCGCGGTTAGGCGATACCGACGTGGACTATCCATTTGAAACCGGCGGCGCCGGTGACGGACCAAACAACGACCGCCCGGCGGCGGGTGAAGCCTATATTCTCTTCGGATCGGCCACTCTGCCCGACACGATCAATCTGGCGGCGGGAATGCCCGCGAATTCCGTTATCGTCTGGGGCGCGCACGGGATCGAGAACACGGGTGAAGTCGGCGGCGATTGCCTGGGCGAGGAGATTACCATCGCCGATATCAACAACGACGGATTGCAGGACGTGATGATCGGTGCGTTTCGCACGGACGGACGTTTCAACGATATCTTCTGGGCCGGTGGGAATTTTCTGTTCTATGGGCAATACGATTGGCCGGCGGAGGTGGATATTCGCGACGGCCTGCCGGATTCGGTGACAGCGATCTATGGCGGCGGAATTGACTGGCTGCTGGGTGATTCGACGCCGCTGGGTGACGTCAACGGCGACGGGTTCTTCGACATCATGTTCGGCTGCGTGCATGACGCGGGGCCGTATGGTATTTTCAAGGCGGGGACGGTGCGCATCGTGTGGGGCAAGGCGGAACTGCTGCCGCCGGTGATTGACTTCGCTGATCCCTCCGACACAATGTACGTGCAGGTGATTCAGGGAGCCGAGGTGTCCGATCTGCTGGCGTACTGGGCGACGACGGGCGACTTCAACAACGACGGCTATTGGGACGTGATTCCCAACGTGATGCATGGCGACGGTCCGAATAATGAACGCAACAACGCCGGGGATTTCTATATCATCAGCGGTGAGTGGCTGACCAATCATCCGGGGCAGCCGCGGTTCTTGACGACCGATCCCGATACAGACCGCGTGACCCTGCGCTGGCATGACAACGAGGAACGCGGGACGGACGCGCATATCATCTACCGGCGCGATTATCCGGCGGGCACATTCGATTCGGTCGGGTTCGCGCCCTATCCGAACCTGTCGTTCGTTGATTCAAATGTGACGTCGCTGGAGACGTATGAGTACCGCCTCGTGGCGATCAGTGCGCAGGGCTTCCGCTCGAACCCATCATACCCGGCGATTGCCTTGGTGGGCGCGACGGTCAATGGGGACGGTTTGCCGCTGATTGTCAACGGCTGTCACTGGGCCACGTACGGGCAGGAGTTGATTGATTTGTACGAAGACGAAGTGCTGTTAGGGCCGGGAGCACCATTCGAGTTTTGGGATTTGCTCTCGACGGCCAATTATCCGAACAACGCGACGCCGATCGGTTTCGGAATTGACAGCTTGGACGAAGAGCTGTTTGATCATCCGATTGTGCTGTGGATGATGAACGCCTTTGATCCTGACAATCCGGCGAATCATGACGGACACAAGTTCCGCGCGATGGGTCCGGCGTTGTCGCAGTATCTGCAAAGCGGCGGGCAGTTGGTGGTGGTTGGAAAAGAGCTGGGTGACTGGGTGGACGATCAGCTCGAAGCCGGATATTTTCACGCCGTGCATTGGGGATTTCAGGTGCAAGTGACCAACACGGCGGAGCTCACGCCGCTCTATCCCGGATTGGGCAATATCGGCAAGCGCGCGAGTGCCGCAAACATCGGTAATCTCGAACCGTTTTCGATTGACGACTCAGGCTGTCCGCTGCTGCTGTACACGTACAACAATTCGGACTATCAGTGGATGGGAGCGGCTTCACGAGCGGCGCTGCCGGATTGGTACAATGTGTGTTATGTGAGCACGCGGCCGTATCGCGCCGACCCGACTGAATTGCGCAACTTCATGGAGTTTCTGACCACGAAGCTGTTGGACCACTATCCGCCGGTGGAGAGCATTACGACGACCGCGCTTGTGCCGGGAACGATCGGGATTACGTGGACGCCATCCATCGCCGAGAACGAAACCAGCTACACGCTTCTGCGGCGGCCGGTGGGCGGCGGAGCGGTGGATACTGTGGCCGTTGTCGCCGCACCGACGACCGTCTATGAAGATGTGGTCGCGTCACCGTTGACAAGCTACCACTACTGGATCGTGAGTCAACATGCGGACGGGCGCGAGTCGCTGCCGTCCGATTCGGCGATTGGATTTTCACCACCGACGGTGGACCCAGGCACGATGCTGATTGTGAACGGCTGCGATTGGAATACGTATGGGCAGTCGGTGTATGATCTCTACAACCAGCACGTCCTGCAAGGCAATCGCTCGTTCCGCTTCTGGGATTTGTTTACGACGGGCACGCGGCCGCCGGGCTATGCGCCGGTGGGCACCGGGCTGAACGGTCTGGTGGACAACATCTGGCAGGCGGGGACGGTGATGTGGGTGTTCAACGGCTTCAACGGTGACGAAACGATCTTCCAGACGGTGCAGCCGTCGCTCGTGACGTATCTCGATTTAGGCGGCAAGCTCGTGCTGATTGGAAAGGAACTCAATCTCTATCTGTCGCCGGAGTTGCGGTCGCGGTTAGGCGTTGAGAGTTTCGGGTCGTCGGCGGATTGGGCCGAGACGGATTCGCTGTGGGGCGAGCATCCAAGTTTGGCGACAATTGCCAAGCAGCCTGCCGTGGCGATGTCGCTTGTGCCGCAATTTACGCCGCGCGCCGGTGCGGATGTCTATCCGCTGTATCGCTTGGCCGGTTCGCCAGATTCGTATTACGGGGTCATGAGCACGGAGACGGCGGGGACGGACTGGGATGCAATCTACCTATCATTGCGGCCCTATCGCGCGAACTTCACGACGCTCGCGGCTGCGATGGACACGCTGTTAACCGATTTCCTCGGGCAGACGCTGCGTGAACCGGTGTATGACGTCACCCTGCACTGTCCGACGGGGACGAACAACGCCGTGCTGCGGTGGCAGGCCCTGCCGGGCGTGGCGGGCTACCGGGTTGTGCGGCGCATCGGGCCGGGATTGCCCGCCCATGCTGGAACCGTGTTGACGACAACCAGCGCCACGACCTACACGGACACGACGGTTCTGCCCGCGACGACGCTGGTAACGTACACGATCTATCCGGTCTGGTAGGGGCGGGCCGAATGGCTTGAAGTTGCCCTATCGGATGCTATAGCAGGCAAAGCCTGCCCCTGAAACGACGAAGCGGCCGCTCTTCTGTGAAGAGCGGCCGCTTACATTTGCGGCGGGACCCATGATCGCCGATGAGTGCAAGATAAGACAACAAAGTCCTTAAGTAAAGGGGTTAGCTCCCCTTTTTCGATTTTCTCGGGTCGCGAATCCCGGGGACCCGGCCTGCCGGGGCTGTTCAATTCAAGTATTATCGTGACCCAATATTCAATTGGTCCGGTCTTTGACTTAGTAGCGGTACGAGGTCTCATGAACAGACTTAGGGCAAAGCATGACAACGGGTCACAATCACACTAAAAATCAACAGGTTAGGCGTACGGCCTTGGGCGGGCTCGGCGCATTGCTGCTCATGGCAGGCCTGTTGGTTTGCAACAGCGCGTTGCAAGCTGCCGACCGGCAGGTTGACGTGTTCACGCAGTTCCAACAACAGGACTCGGCGTTCCGAACGGTATTTGACCCGTTCGAGAGTCCGGGCAAGGGCAAGGGCTGGAAGCCGTACAACCGCTGGGCGTGGTTCTACGGTCAACGACTTACGCCGGATCAAACCAGCGATCCCGTCGCGCTGCGCATGCAGGCGTGGCAGGAAAAGCAGGCGAACCGCGAGCGCGTTGGTGCCCTTGATGAGAACTGGACCTCCATCGGGCCGAGTAACTTCGCGGGCCGAATTCTGGACATCGCCTGGCATCCAACCAATACCAATATCATCTACGTCGGTTCGGCATCGGGCGGCCTGTGGAAGACCACGGACGGCGGAGCGACCTGGACGCCGCTGACGGACGATTTGCCCAGCCTCGCCATCGGCTCAGTTGAGCTTGACCCTGCGAATCCCAATATCATCTACATCGGCACGGGTGAAGGTTCGTTCAACGTGGACGCGGTGTTCGGCGCTGGCGTGCTCAAGTCCACCGACGGCGGTGCGACGTGGAGCACGACCGGTTTGTCCTGGACGCAATCACAGAACCGCGCGGTCAACAAGATCATCGTCGATCCGACGAACTCGCAGATCGTTTACGCGGCGTGTAACAGCTCGGTAGGCGGTATCTACAAGTCTACCAACGGCGGTTCGACGTGGACTCTTTATCACACGGGCGACGTCAAGGACCTCGAAATGCACCCGGATTCGGCCAGCGTGCTGTATTGCGCGAACGGCTATCCGTGGGGCACGACGAATAACGGTATTTACAAATCCACGAACGGCGGCGTGACGTGGACACAGCTCACGAGCGGACTGCCTTCAGGGTCGAACCACGGACGTGTGGACCTGGCTATCAGCCCGAGCAGCCCGAGTACGGTTTATGCGGGTATTTCGCAGACGATCAGCAACGGTGCGGGCCTCTACGGTATTTACAAGACGACGAATAGCGGCGGCACGTGGACGGTGCAAGCGACGACACCGAACATGTATTCGGGACAGGGTTGGTACAACCTGGTCATCGCCGTGCATCCGACCGATCCGAACCAGGTGTGGTCAAGCGGTTTGGACGCGTACAAGTCCACCAACGGCGGCGTGGCTTGGACGCGCATGACGTTTTGGAGTTATTCGGAGGGGAACGCGCAGTATGCGCACGCGGATCACCATGCGCTGGCGTACATGCCGGGGAATCCGAATACGCTGATTGTCGGTACGGACGGCGGTCTGTTCAAGTCCACGAACGGCGGCACGTCGTGGGTGGGTTTGAACAACGGGCTGGTCACGTATCAGTACTATGCCATCTGCAATGACAACTTGCAGGCCGACGTGGCCTATGGCGGCACGCAGGACAATGGCACGAACAAGTATAACAACTCCAACACGCATACCCGTCCGCTCGGCGGCGACGGCGGCTACTGCAATGTAGATTTTACCAATTCGAGCAACGTTTACGGAACGACGCAGCGGGGCAATCACTACAAGTCCACGAACGGCGGCTCATCGTTTACGTCCATTCAAAATGGTATCAGCGGTCAGGGCGCGTGGGTTACGCCGCGCGTGATGGATCCGACCAACGCCAATATTCTCTATACCGGCACGAATCTCGTTTACAAGACGACGAACGGCGGCGCGTCGTGGACGGCCATTTCGACCGCGCTCGATGCTTCGACGATCAGTCACCTGGCGGTGGCCCCGTCCAATCCGCAGACGATCTACGTCGCCTATGAGGGCTACGACGGCAAGATCTTCAAGACGAACGACGGCGGTACGAATTGGGTCAATATCGAGACCGGCGTTCCCGAACGCTACCCGACTCACGTGGTGGTGGACCCGGCGAATCACAATGTTGTTTATGTGACGGTCTCGGGATATGGTTCGGGACACGTTTACAAGTCCACGAACGGCGGCACGAGCTGGAGTAACAGTTCGACCGGTTTGCCGGATATCCCGGTGAACTGCATGGTCATTGACCAGTCCAACGGTAACAAGATGTACGTCGGCACGGACCTTGGGGTCTACTACTCGGACGACGCGGGAGCGAGCTGGTCGGATTTCTCAGTTGGCTTGCCCAATGTAGTGGTGGACTTCCTGGCGCTGCATCCGTCCACGGGTGTGCTGCGCGCCGGAACGCATGGCCGCGGCCTGTGGCAGACGGAAACCAGCGCGCCGGAACTGGTCGTGCAAACGCCTAACGGCGGCGAGTCGTGGTCCATGGGCGTGAGCAACACGATTACGTGGGGCACCGGCAGCGTGGGCGGAAACGTCGCGATTGAAATCAACCGGACGTATCCGAGCGGCACGTGGGACACGATTCAGTCGTCCACGGCGAATGACGGTTCGCATTCGTGGCTGGCTATCGGACCGGCGACGACGACGGCCCGTATTCGCGTGCGGCATCTGACGGTGCCGGAGGCCGCTGACACAAGCAATGCGAATTTCTCGATCGTGGCTCCATCCATTACCGTGCTGTCGCCTAATGGCGGCGAGGATTGGACGGTAGGGACGCAGCATACGATTCGCTGGACGAAGACCGGGAATATCAGCAACGTGGAAGTGTACGTCAAGCGCGACTGGCCGAACGGCGTGTACAATTTTATCACGCTGACTTCCGATACGTTCTACAATTGGACCGTCGCCGCGCCGACGGACCCCTCGTGCAGAATCGTCATTGTGCAGAATGGCAATCAGTCGCTGGGCGACACGAGCAACGCAAACTTCGCGATCAGCGGGCCGTGGCTCGAAGTGGATCTGCCGAACGGCAACGAGATTTTGACGCCGGGACAGGCGTACACCGTACGCTGGTCGAAACACAACTTCAACGGCCCGTGCCGGGTCGAGCTTAATCGCACCTACCCGAGCGCGACGTGGATTACGCTATCTTCGTCGGTGGCGGCCGATTCGCTGGTGTGGAACGTTGACCAGAACGGCAGTGCCACAGCGCGCATGCGCGTGACATCGCTCGACTACGCGACGGCTTCTGATACATCCGATTCGAATTTCGGCATCAACCCGCCGTTCTTGCAGGTCACCGCGCCGAATACGGCGGTGAGCTGGCTGACCGGCTCCACGCAGAGCATCACCTGGTCGCACAGCAGTATTGTCGGGCCGTTCAATATCTATGTGAATCGAGCCTACCCGACCGGCGAATGGGAATTGCTGGCGGTGAATGTCACGGGAACATCGTGGTCATGGGTCGTGAACGGCCCGACTTCGACGACGGCGCGCGTGCGCGTGGCGCCGGTGAATATTCCGGGATATCAGGACGACTCCAACGTCAACTTCACGATTGCCAACGGGTCGCCGGGCATTACCGTCGTGGCGCCGAATGGTGCGGAAAATTGGGCGATTGGAACGTCGCAGACGATTACGTGGTCACGCAATCTGGCGGACGGCGCGGTAACGGTGGCACTCAATCGCAACTACCCGGGCGGGACATGGGAGACGCTCTCAGCGAGCAACACGGGCACCAGTCAGGGTTGGACCGTGACCGGTCCGGCCTCGACGAACGCGCGTATCCGCGTGACGCTGAACTCGGACGGAAATATTACGGACGTGTCGAACTCGCCGTTCAATATCGTGCAGCCGACCTTGACGCTGGGCGTGCCGAACGGCGGCGAAGCGTATAACGTCGGCGCGACGGTGCCGATTTCGTTCACGCGCGTTTATGTCGCAGGCAACGTGACGGCCCAACTGATGCGTGACTATCCGAACGGAACATGGGAAACGCTTTCCACTACGATCATCAGTTCGAGTTACAATTGGACGGCCACCGGTCCGGGCACGACCAATGCGCGTGTGCGCGTGTACTTGAACAGCGATCCTGCCTTGGGTGACACGTCGAACGCGAACTTCACGATCAACCAGCCGGGGTTGACGCTGGCGTCGCCGAATGGCGGCGAAGCGTGGAATGTCGGCACGACACAGACGATTCGCTGGTCGCGGATGAGCGCGAGCGGCGGTGTGCGCGTGATGCTGAACCGCGGTTATCCAACCGGAGCGTGGGAACAGCTGGCGAGCTCCGTGACGGTTGATACGCTGAGCTGGGTCGTGAACTCGCCGGTGACGAACGCGGCGCGTGTGCGAATCTATCTGGTGAGCAACTCTTCGTTGGCCGACACGAGCGCCGCGGATTTCGCGATTCTGAATCCGGGTCTGGTGCTGACCGCGCCGAACGGAGGCGAAAGTTGGCTGTTGAACACTCCGCACACGATTCGCTGGACGCGCAACAATGCGCCGGGCAACGTGACCGTGCAGTTTAACCGCAGCTATCCGGGCGGGGCATGGGAACAGCTCGCCAATAACGTGGCGGTGGACACGTTCAATTGGACGCCGACGGGCGCGGCGAGCAGCTCTGTGCGCACACGGATATTCCTGACGACGCAATCTGCGGTTGGCGATACGTCCAACGCGAACTTCGCGTTGACCGCGCCGACCCTTGCGGTGACATCGCCGAACGGCGGCGAGCAGTGGGTACTGGGTTCACAACAGATCGTGCGCTTCACGCGCAGCAACGCGAGCGGCAACGCTACGATTCAGGTGAATCGAAGCAACGGCAGCGGCGCGTGGGAGACATTGACGACGCTATGCGCGGTGGATACGTTCGCGTGGACGGTCAGCGGTAGCGCTTCAACGACGGCGCTCGTGCGCGTGAGATTGACCGCCGACTCGACGATTACGGATAATTCCAACGCGGTGTTCTCGATTGTCCAGCCGTATCTAACCGTGACCGCACCGAACGGCGGCGAGCAGATTACAGTGGGCGGCAACACAACGATTCGTTTCGCGCGGTTCTTTGCGAGCGGCGCGGCGACGATTTCCTTGAACCGCAGCTATCCGGGCGGATCGTGGGAGGTGCTCACCAACTCGTGCGCAGCGGACACGTTTGTATGGCTGGCGAGCGGTGCGGCTTCGACAACGGCGCGCGTCAAAGTGGAGCTGACCACGGGCGGCGCGACTGCGGACGAATCGAACGCGAATTTCTCGCTGGTGCAGCGCACTCTGGCCTTGACGTCACACAACAGCGGCACATACTACGTAGGCACGACGAGTCCGCTTACGTGGACGCGCAGCAACGCGGACGGCGCGGTAAATGTGCAGCTTAATCGCAGCTATCCCGGCGCGAACTGGGAAACGCTGGCGACGGGCGTGACGACGAACAGTTACAATTGGACGGTGAATACGCCGGTATCGAGCGCGGCGCGTGTGCGCGTCGTGCATCAGACCTACGGATGGGTCGGCGACAGTTCCGACGCGAATATCGCGATTGAAAACGCGACGCTGGCGCTGCTGGCGCCGAGCGGATCGCCGATATGGGCCGTCGGTTCGCAGCAGAATATTGCCTGGACGAAATCAGGGACGACGTCGTCGGTGCGTGTAGATTTCAACCGCACGTACCCCGGCGGCGCATGGGAGACGCTGTCCGCCGCGGAGACGGACACGCTTTATACCTGGACCGTGACGGGGCCGGCCAGCACGACGGCGCGAGTGCGTGTCGTTGCGACCGCTAACGAGTCCCTGGCGGACACATCCGACGCCGTGACGATTGCGCAGCCGACATTGACATGGACTGCACCCGCCGACAACAGCACGTTGCAGATCGGCTTCCCGCTGACCTTGCGCTGGGCACGTTATCTGGCGAGCGGCGCGGCCACGGTTACGCTCAATCGGAACTACCCGAACGGAGCGTGGGAAACCATCGGCAGTACCGCAGGCGACACGCTGGCGTGGACGATCAGCGGTCCGGTAAGCAGCAACGCGCGCTTCCGCATTTACCTGAACAGCAATGCGCTGATTGCCGACACGACCGGGAACATGAACATCGTACAGCCGTCGCTGGCGGTAACCGCGCCGAACGGCGGCGAGCAGATTCGCACGACGACGAGCACGACGGTGACGTGGACGCGCAGTAATCTGTCGGGTGCCGTGCGCGTGGATTTGAATACGAACTATCCGGGCGGCGCGTGGACGACGTTGGCGAGCGGCCTGACTGGCAACAGCTATACATGGAACGTGACCCAAGAGCCGACAACCGTGGCACGGGTGCGCGTGATCTTTGAGCAGATTCCGACGTTTGGTGACACGTCGAACGCCAACTTCACGATCTTCCGGCCCGACCTGTCGTTGACCGCGCCGAGCGGCGGCGAGACGTGGGTGACGGGAACGACCTATCCGATTACATTCACGCGCACGGATCATGCGCAGGCCGTGACGGTCAAACTGAACCGCACGTACCCGAGCGGCGCGTGGGAGACGATTGCGACCAATGTGACGGGCAATTCGGTGAACTGGATTGCAGCGGGTGCGGTCACGACAACGGCGCGCCTGAAACTTGAGAGCAGCGTATATGCCAACGTCGGCGATACGATGGCCGCGAACTTCTCGATTCTGACGCCGGGTGTTACCTTGTTGTATCCGGACGGCGGCGAGACGTGGGGCATTGGACGCAGCGTGACGATGCGTTTCCAGCGTGTGCAGGTCAGTGGCGTGGACGTGCATCTCAACCGTTCCTATCCGGCGGGCGCATGGGAGTTACTGGCGAGCAACGTGCAAGCCGATTCGCTGGTGTGG
The DNA here is from genome assembly GCA_016702305.1 of bacterium. Lineage (NCBI taxonomy): Bacteria > bacterium. The sequence continues at coordinate 27,690 of JADJEH010000009.1, read as the reverse complement.
ACCGTGAGTGGCGCGACCTCGACGGCCTGCCGCGTGCGCGTTCAGAATACGAGCAACACGGCGCAGAACGATGTTTCCTCGAGCAATTTTGCCATTCAACAGCCGGCGCTGGCCTTCAGCGCGCCGGTGCCGGGTGACACGCTGGCGATTGGCCTGCCAAACCTGATTGCCTTTACGCGCAACGCCGCAGCCAGCGGCAACGTGCGCGTGGATGTGAATACCAACTATCCGGGCGGCGCGTGGCAGCAGATCGGCCTCACGGTGGCGAACGATCTGTATTGGACTCCGGCGGGTCCGCCCACGCTGAACACGCGGTTGCGTCTGGTGCATACGGAAATCGCCAACCTCGGCGATACGCTTGACTTCAACGTGCCGATTGACTTTGCATCCTTAACGGTGACGTCACCGGCGGCGTCAGGAAGCTATGAGGTCGGCGATACGATGCCGATCACTTGGACGCGGTCGCGCGTCGGTACGGGAGCGAATGTCTATCTCAATCGCACCTATCCCGGCGGCATCTGGGAATTGGTCGCCGGCGGCGTGCAAACGGACAGTTACAATTGGACCGTGAGCGGACCGCGCTCCACGTCGGCGGTACTGCGCGTGCTCTCGACGCGCAATGCGGCGCTGGGCGACTCGACGCTGGTTCAGACGATTCTGGTGCCGAGCATTACGCTCACGGCGCCGAATAGCGGCGTGCTGGGCATCGGTAACACGGAAACGATCAGCTTCAGCAAGACGGATTTCACGTCGAGCGTGGCGATTGATATCAACTACAGCTACCCGAACGGCGCGTGGCAGACGATCGCCACGGGCGTCACGGGCGCGAGCTACAATTGGATCGTGAGCGGGAACGAAACGGGCATGGCGCGGCTGCGCGTACGGTCCGAGGAGTTCGGCGTGCTCGATCTGTCGGATAACAACCTGACGCTGGTGACGCCGAGCATCTACGTTTCAACGTTAAATACGGCGGAGCTGTTTGAAGTCGGCGATCCGGTGCAAATCACATGGACGAAGAATGGTGTGCCGGGCGGCGTGAACGTTGAATTCAACCGCGACTATCCGGGCGGAGTGTGGGAGTCGTTAGCCACGAACGTGACGCAGAACATGCACACGTGGACGGTGAACAACCCCGGCTTTGCGCATGGCCGTGTGCGCGTCTCAATGTATGGCCGCGCGGATGTGAACGATGTGAACGACGCGGACTTCGGGACGTTTTTGCCCGCGCTGCAATTGACGGCGCCAAACGGCGGCGATACTCTGATTATCGGCCGCAGCTACACGATGCGGTGGGCGCGTAATGGCGCGTCCGGATCGGTGCGCGTCCAACTCAATCGCACTTGGCCGGACGGTACGTGGGAAACTCTGTTGACGCAAACGTCGGCGGACAGCTTCGTGTGGACGGCGGTGGGCGCGAGCAGCTTGCAGGCGCGAGTGCGGGTGCAGATGGTGTTTGACAACAATGTCTACGACCTGAGCGACGAGAACTTCGCGATCCTGCCCGAGTCGGTCGTGCTGCTCACACCGAGCAGCGGAGACTCTATCGCTATCGGCGACACCGTGCGGTTCTCGTGGCGACGCATCGGCTTGAATCCGGGCGTAACGGTCTATCTGAAGCGCAACTATCCGTCGGGACAGTGGACAATCCTGGCGAACGCGGTGCAAGCGGACTCGTTCCTGTGGGTCGCGACCGGCGATCCGGCGCCGAACGCGCACTTCCGAATTTTGTCTTCGTGGAACAGTTCGCTCGGCGACACGGTGGGAGCATGTCCGCTCGGTACGCCGGTGTTGACGATCACCGACCCGGCGGTTCCGGAGATGATGATCGTCGGCGACACGCAGACTATTACGTGGTCGCGCAGTTTTGCCGCGGGTGCGGCAAACGTGGAAGTGTCGCGCAACGGTGTGCTGGGTCCGTGGACCGCCGTCGGTCAAACAAATGGATCCAGCTTCAATTGGGTCGTGACTGAACCGCTGACGGCTTCCGCGCGCTTCCGTGTGTCCCTGGTCAACAAGCCGTGGGTGCAAGGCGCGGTGACCTTTAACAGTTCAATCGTGCTGGCGCGACTGGATCTTGTCGAGCCGCAGGCTGGTGACACGTTGGCCGTGGGACGGGAGATTACCGTGGCGTGGTCACGCGAGAACACCGAGGATCCGATTGACGTCTTGCTCAATCGCGGTAATCCGGTGAGCGATATCGAGATCCTGCGCGAAGACGTGACGGGTGACTCGATTCACTGGACGGTCACTCCGCCGTTGACGCCGAACTCGCGGTTCATCTTGCGCACGGCTTCCGGCGTCTTCGTCGAGACGGACGGCGACACTTGTTTCGTCGTGGCCCAGCCGCTGGTGACGGTCACGCAGCCGAACGGCGGCGAGTCGTGGGTCGTCGGTCAGCCAATTACGGTGACGTGGTCGCGCGCTGCGGCCAGTGATCCCGTGAGTGTGCAACTGAACCGCAACTATCCGAACGGCGCATGGGAGACGCTGGCGCAAAACGTCAGCGGCAGTTCCTATGTGTGGACGGTCAACGGCGCGGCAACGACGAACGCACGGGTGCGGGTGATCTCGGACGAACATGCGGAGCTGTTTGACGTTTCTGACGGCACGCACGCGATTATTCTGCCAACGCTGGGCTTCGCGGGAGCGCTGCCGGCACGCGTTCCGTTGGGCTTCGCGCAGTCGGTGAATTGGCAGGTGAGCAATTTGAGCGGCACGGTATCGCTGTATCTGTCCCGGGACAACGGGGCGACGTTCAATGAACTGCTGGCCGCGAATTTGGCAACGACATCCTATTCCTGGACGCCCGCCGGAAGCGCGGCGCCGCAGGCGATGCTGAAGATACAAAGCGACGCGCAACCGCAAGTGTATGCGCTGTCCAATGCGTTTGTGCTGGCCACACCGACGCTGACCGTCAGCTCTCCGCAAAACGGCGAGATGCTGACGATTGAGCAGCCGGTAACGCTGCGTTGGACGCGCGCGGATCATCCGGCGCCGGTGCGCGTGGAAATTGACCGCAACTATCCGTCGTCATGGGAGACGCTGGTCGCGTCGGTAAACGCTGACTCGCTGGTGTGGACCGTGAGCGGCGCGCCGACCACACAAGCCCGGCTGCGTGTGGCGTCCACGGTGAATAGCGCGTGGAATGACCTGGGCGACGCCAACTTCACGCTGCTGCAGGCGCAGGTCGTGCTGATCGCGCCGGTGGACAATGCGCCGCTGGTGTTGGGCAACGTGTTAACGACGCGCTGGGAGCGCGTGGGCTTCAGCGGCGCGGTGTCGGTGCGCCTCAATCGCGTCGGCGGTTCATCCACCGTGATCGCGGCTGCAACGCTGCTGGACAGCGTCGCATGGACCGTGAGCGGTGACGCGGCGGCACAGGCCTATCTCGTCATTAATTCACTGGCCGCGCCGTTCTGCGCGGACAGTATTCCGGTGTTTGGCCCCTACCAGCCGTCGTTGGCGTTGACGACGCCGTCGGGTGACTCGCGCTGGGTGATCAATTCACCGCAGACGGTGCGCTGGACGCGGTCGCATGTGGGCGGGAATGTACGCGTGCTCTTGAATAGCGGCGCGGGCTTTGTGGAAATCGGCCAAAGCGCCGGCGATAGTCTTGTCTATCTGCCAACGAGCGCCGCGAACAATGCACTGGTTGCCATTCAAGCCGTGATGCGGGGCGACTTGACCGACACGAGCGCGAGCTTCCGTGTCGTCGCGCCGAGCTTGACGATGAACAGTGTCGGCGATCCGGACTTCCGTGTGGGCATTCCGCGCGATGTGACTTGGGACGCGCATGAAATCATCGGAGACGCGATTCTCGAATTCTCGCGCGACGGAGCGAACGGCCCGTGGGAACAGCTCTACCGCGGTACTGCGGAGGCCTACGAGTGGTCGCCGAGTCTGCCGGAGACGGAGAACGGCCGCTTGCGCGTCCGCAGTGAGCTTGAAGCACAATTCTCCGACGTGCTGAATCAGGCGATCGGCGTCTATCAGCCGACGCTGGCGATTACCATGACGACGCCCGCCGAAACGTTGTACGTCGGCATGCAGGTCGAGTTGCAAATTACCGGTGATCATATTGCGGAGCATGTGAGTGAAACCGTGATCGTCGCGCTGGATCGTGACGGTCAGGTGGAGTCGCTGGCTGACATAACGGTGCCAGGAACGCTGATCGTGACGATTGAAGAGCCGTTGTCAAGCGTGGCGCGCTTCCGCGCGTTCGTGGCGGGTGACCAGGAGCTGCAAGCGGCGACGCCCGCCTTTGTCCTTAGCGCACCGGCGCTGGCGTGGACAAACGAACCTCCAGCGGATGTGCTGGCGAATGAAACGGTGGCGCTGAGTTGGAACGCGGCGGGTGTGCAGAGCGCGATGGAAGTCGTGCGGCTGGACGCAAGCGGTGAAACGACGCTGGCTGAGAACCTGCTCAACGTGAGTTGGAATTGGATTGTCGAACCGCCACGCGGCGACGCGCGCTTAATCGTGCGCACGATGGACGATCACACGATTGCCGATACGACGGAGACGTTCCGCGTGCATGTGCCCGAGCTTCAGTGGCTCGCGCCGAATACGAGCGGTAGTGACACGGCCGGACAGACTATTGAGTTGGCGTGGAGCGCGTTGGACGGCGCCGCGCCTGTCAATCTGGAGGTCACTTTTAACGGCGCGGACTGGATGATCGCGGCGACGGGCGTGACCGACACGACCTACAGCTACGCCCTGCCGTATCACGAGAGTGAGGCGCTGCAATTCCGGGTGACATCGGTCAGCTATCCGCAACTGTCGGCGCTGTCGCCCGTGCGGACGCTGGTTGCACGCGCTTTGACGATTGACGCGGGTGACGAGACGGTGTGGTATGTCGGCGAAGAGCGCTGGATCCGCTGGTCGCGCGCACATGCGCCGGGTGATGTCGAGCTTGCTGTTAACTACGGCGACCGCGCGGAAGGCAACTGGCAGAACGTGGCAACGACGGAGCTTGATTCGTTCCTATGGACGGTGGAAGGTCCAGAAAGCGAGTTTGCCGCGTTGCGCATTCGTCTGGCGGGAGAGTCGGCCGTGTTTGACACAACCGATCTGCCGATTAGTATTCGCATGCCGAGTATCACGGTGATTGAACCGAATAGCGGCGGCGGCTACGACGTGACGCAGCAACTGCGCATCCGCTGGGACAGCGAAGGCATCAGCGGCAACGTGCACGTCGCGCTGTGGCGGGGCGCGCCGATCCATGATTTGGACACGCTCTTCTTGTCCACCGAAAACGACGGTGAAGAGATCTGGACCATCACCGGGCCGAACGCGGACAGTTGCTTTGTGATTATCGCGTCTGAAAGTGACACGAGCATTCACGATCTGTCGGATGCGCCGTTCCGGATTCAGGGCGGCACTCCGATTGACCCGAGTGGCGTACTGCTGCCGAATGTGGTGGCGCTGGGCGCGCCGTATCCGAATCCGTTTAACGCCACGCTGACGGTGCCATTTGAATTGCCGCAGCCGGCCGATGTGCGGATCGTCGTGTTCGACGTGCTGGGCCGCGAGGTCGAAGAACTTTTCGATGGCAAACAGCCAGCCGGATTCCTGCGGGCAACGTGGCAAGCCCACGCTCATGCCAGCGGATTGTATTTCGTGCGCATGCAGTCAGCGGACTTCACAGACGTCAAGCGCGTGCACCTGATCAAATAGTCATGCCCGGATCGTCCCTTGCCCAGGGGCGATCCACTTGCCCAGGTGCGTCGGAAGCCCTCCCGGCGCACCGCCCATATAGAGGAGAGCGGACCAGTCTTTGGTCCGCTCTTTTCGTTTTGGGCCGCAGTCTGACATTTCGAGCATTTTGGAATTCGCCGGAGTCTCGCCTCTACAAGAGGGTCAAGCAAGATTCATGTCACTGTTTATTATAGCTTTCATAAATTCGTGATCGAGTTGACAGATATATTCTTTTTAGATATATTGTTTGTAGCAATATTGCTTGGAGATATAAATGACACGCACCTCGAAAACCCGGTGGGCACTACTGGGACAACTTAGCGCTGAGCCGGCCAGCGGCTACCAGCTCAAGAAGAAGATCGAAGAAAGTACTGCGCACTTCTGGTCGGAGAGCTATGGCCAGATTTACCCGGAATTGGCGCGGATGGAAGAGGCGGGATTGTTGAGTTCGGCTGAAGAAGTTGGCGAGGGGCAGGGGCCCGGCGTACGACGAGTCTATGCGATCACCGAACAGGGAATGGACGAGCTGAAACGCTGGCTGTGCGAGCCGCCGACCGAGGACGTGCTGCGGGACGAGTTTCTGCTGAAGATGTTCTTCGGCGCACACCTCGATCGCGAGACGGCGCTGGCGCACGTGGATCGCAAGATCGCGCAGCTCGAAATGTACTCTGTGTTGTTGACGGCGAAGGCACGTTGGATTCTGGATTCCTGTCCGCACGATACGGTCTATCCGCCCTTCTACATCTTCGCGATTCGCTATGGAGTGGCGTACACGGAAGGCGTCATGGCCGAGTTACAGGCCCTGCGCGCCGCCATTGCCAATGACACGCTGCTTGAATCGCACCGCTCATGGCTGGCCGGGCGGCCGGCGCTCGACCGCGAGACGATGGAACGCATGACCGCGGCTTTTCAGCCGGGGACGGAACCCGATAAGTAACCGAGGATATTATGCTAAAGGCCGCGAAATTGTTGGTGGTCATGCTGTGCATGGCGACGCAGGTGGGCTATGCCGCGACCGGCGCATTGCGCGGCCGGACGTTAGATGCGGCGACGCGCGAACCGCTGGCGGCGGTGCAAATCAGCTTTGTAAACAATCCGGGCAGCGCGCTGTCCGATGGCGACGGTCAATTCTCCATTGACCATGTCGAGCCGGGCACGTATCACGTGCAGGGCTACGCATTCGGCTACGAAGTCGTCGTCAAAGCGGAAGTGGAGATCTTGCCGCATCGTACGACGGAAGTGGAGTTAGCGTTTGGCGAGAAGGTGTATGAAGGCGAAGAGGTGACCATCAGCACGGGCTTCTTCGCCGAAGTGCAGCATGATATGCCGACGTCCGCGCGCTCGCTGTCCTATGAAGAGGTGCGGCGCGCACCGGGCGGAGCGGCCGATGTGCAACGCATCATTCAAGCACTCCCCGGCGTGCTGAGCGAAAATGATCAGAACAACGAGATCGTCGTGCGCGGCGGCAGTCCGAATGAGAACCTGACCATCATTGACGGCCTGGAGATTGACAACATCAATCACTACGGCTATCAGGAGGGCGGCGGCGGTCCGATTAGCTTGCTCAATCCGGAATTTCTGCGCGACGTGACCTTTGCGTCGGGCGGCTTCTCAGCGAAATACGGCGACCGCGCGTCGAGCGTGCTGAATCTGGAGTTGCGTGATGGCTCGCGCGAGACGCGCGAGGCCGAGCTCGAGATGTCCATGGCCGGGGCGGGTGGGCTGGTGGAAAGTCCAATCGCACGCGGGAAGGGCGCCGTGATTCTATCGGCGCGCAAGAGCTATCTCGATCTGTTTCCGCAAGGGGCGATCGGGTTGACCGCGGTGCCGAACTATTGGGACGTGCAGGGGAAGCTGACTTACGATCTTAGCGCGAATCACAAGTTGACCGTCAACGGGCTGTTGGGCAAGGATGAAATCTACTTCAACGACGACGAACCGTCGGCGTTTTCGCGGGGCGCTGAGTCCGTGGAATATTTTGGTGACCGTTTCATTGCGGGAGCGCGGCTGCGCAGTCTATGGGGTCGGAGCTTCACGGATTTGGTGGTCGGCGCGACGCGCGCGACTTACAATGCCGAAGTCGCCAACGCCGAATACGACGCGCAGGGTCGGCGCGCCCTGACCAAGGAGTTCTCGAATAACAGCGCCGAGATGACGCAACAGGCCAGCCTGAGCTGGAACGGCGGCGCCCGGGACCGCGACGAGTGGTCGCTGGGCGGCAGCATCAAGCCGGTGACGTTTGAGCACGACATCTACTTCGCCAATGATACCGTCATTTTTGAAGACGGCTATCTCGGCAGTCAGAATGCCCTGCCGGATACGTTTGTGCAAGCGGCCTATCGCATTCAGGAGCGCGCAACATCGCCCAAGTACGGTGCGTACGCGCAATACGCGTGGCGCCCGGCCAAGGCGTGGTCGTTTACGCCCGGCCTGCGCTATGACGGCTTCGAGTATTCAGGCGATCACAAGCTGGGGCCGCGATTCGCGGCGAGCTATGACGCGCGGCGCAACGTGACGATTGCGGCCGCGTACGGTTGGTACTATCAATCGCATCCGTTCACGACGTACACGGAAGAGCCGAATGGCGGGAACCGGAAGCTCGAACACTATCGCGCAATTCAGTATGTTCTGGGGATGCGCTGGATTCCACGCGCCAGCAGCTTGATCTCGATTGAGAGCTACTACAAGGAGTACGATGATCTGTTGGTGAGCGCAGAAGATATCGTGCGCGAGACGACGGGGGACTACGGTTATCGGTCGCAGCGGCGGCTGCCTGAGCGGACCAAAACAGCGTTTGGCGCCGAGCTGTTCTTGCAGCAGAAGCTCGCGCAGCACTGGTACGGCACCGCGAGCTACTCGTACGGGCGCACCGAGACCGACGATCCGGCCTATGGTGTGCGGCCCGGCCAGCACGACTACCGGCATGTGGTGACATTGGTCGGCGGCTACAAGACGAACTTCAGCCGCAACGAAGGCTATCGCAACTTCCAGAAGCAGTGGTACGGTTGGCTGACGCACGCGCTGCCGATCAATGGCGATGAATTGACGTTTGCGTCACGGCTGCGGTACATGAGCGGGCGACCGTTCACGCGCAACGTGTGGTATGCGGAAGGCGGCGGCGCGCCGGATCCGGTGTATGAGGCCCATTGGTATAAAGACGGCTATAATACGGACCGCTATCCGGACTACGTGCGTTGGGACGTGCGGCTCGACAACAAACACTACATCGGCGCGACCTCGCTGGTGTTCTTCCTCGAATTGCAGAATGTGCTCAACCGCGCCAATATCGCCGAATATATCTTCGACGACAGCGGGGAACGGATTGAAGCCTATCAGTTTCGGGCATTCTTTATCGGCGGGGTTAAGCTCGAACTTTAGTTGGGTCCCCGGGAGCGAGTTTTGACTGGTGCGGTGCGGGATGCGGAAAGCGGAGGCGGGCGGGCCATGAATGTGGTCCGCCCGCTTGCTCTTGGGCGGCGGTGCAACCCGGTCGTTCCTCTGGCGGCCAGGGAACGGGGTGGCTCGCGCGAGCGATCTGGACATAACCATTGAAAATATTAATCTTACAATTAACGAGCGGACTTTGAAATTGACCGGAGGTGGTTGCGGAATGCCCACGAGGGAGCGTACATTGTATAGCTGGATTCGGCCCGCGAGAAGGCCCCTGTTTGGTTTGGTTCTTGCGCCGGGACAGCCCATGATTATGCCCCAAATGTTCAGAAAAATCTGGCTCCTGACCGTCTTGGCGGGTGCACAGGTCGGCTCTGCCCAAGTCTACTGGGAGCCGCTGTTGCGCCGCGAATTGCTGTGCGGACCTGTCGCGCATGAACGAGTGGAGTGTTTTTCCAGCCGTGGGGAAGGGTTGACCAACGAGGACGGCGGAAACTACCTCGGACTCGACTCCGAAAACTGGAATATCCTCTGCGATATTTCCGGACCGGGTTGCCTGGCCGAGTTCGGCTGGACACGGCGTAATCCGGGCGCGGACCTGCGCTTCAAGTTCTACATTGACTCGTTCCTTGAAGACGAGCTTAACGTGCGGGCCGACTCCTTGTGCGGACGCACGTCACCGTTCCTGCCGCCCTTAGCGGATTCACTGTCAGGGTGGTCGTGGAACTACGTGCCGATTCCCTTTCAGGACCGCCTGCGCATCACCTATATCGGCAATAGCATCGCCTATCATGGCACGGCGCTAATTTATCCAGAAGGCACGGCGTTCGAGTCGTTCCGCTACCCTGTCCCGCTGCCGTTCTTCCTGAAGCGCGACACTTTGGAGACGATGTGGAACCAGCCGACGCGACCGTTCTTTGCCAATCTACCCGCCCAGACGATGCTGGCGGATTCGACGCTGCCATCGTTTGTTACGGCGGAGTTGGTTGATCATGAGGGCGCGGGTGTGGTCCGACGGGTGTGGATGGTGCCGCAGGATACGACCCGCAGCTATCTGGACCGCACGGTAGCGCGGATCTATGTAGATCACAATCCCGAACCGAGCATCTCGGCGAAGGTCGGTATGCTGTTTGGCTGTTCGGAGGGCGTGACAAGCTACACCTCGGCACTGACGGGCCGAATCGGAGACACGCTCTATTTTCAGGCACCGCTGCCGTTTTCAACGGGCGTGCGAGTCGAGATCGAGAACAATGTCGTGACGCCGAACACCAACCGTGTGCGCATCGGGTTGGATGTCGTGACCCTGGCGCCGCAGGATGTGCCGGCCTATCGGTTAGCGGGGCAGGTGAACGGAAGCACTCCGACGGCGCGGTTCCTACCGTTCCGGGCGGCGGAGTTGGCCGGGCGCGGGCATTTTCTGGGGCTGTACTGGGAGGCCGACAACACGTCGGGAGCCGTGCTCGAAGGAGATGAAGTGATCAGCGTGGACGGTGACATCGTGCGCGCGGGTTTGGGCACTCCGGAGTATTTTAACGGCAGCAATCGCTGGATTGGCGCGAACAACCAACCGGCGTTGACCCGCAATTACGCCCATGGTGTGGTGACGGTCACCAATAACGATTTTGCAGCGTATCACTGGCATTTAACCGACCCGATGCCGTTCGACGAATCGCTGACGATGGACTTTGAAGTCGGCGCGTGGGGACATCTGACGGGGAACTTCCGCAGTATTGCGTGGGGCTACGTCGAGCCGCAACGCTGGCGAGTGCGCGACCAGGATTCGAGTTACTCTGCGCACGCGGGTGAAGTGCTGACTATTTTCGGGCGCGGACAACGCAACGGCCGGATCCTCGAGCGCGTGATTTGGAACGGCTATCCGCTTGACATCGTCGGTGGGAATACGACCGTGGTTGATTCCGTGCTGGTCGTTCGCGTACGCGCACCCTTTAGCGCGGGCGGCTCGGCTCCGCTGGTGGCCGAGTTCAACGACGGCCAGGAGACGATTGTCGAGGCGTGGGCGCAGCTCACGGCGCCGGAAGTCTCGTTCCGTCTGAAGCGAGACGAGATCAACGGCTTTGCGTGCGCGGCGGACACGCTGGAAATTGAAGGAAGAGGCTACCCCGAGCTCGAGAGTATCTCGATTGAATTCGCCGGCGTCACGCTGCCGTGGGTCGGCACACCGCCGGAAGCGGATGCCGACGGCGTGGTGCGCGGGCGGGTGGTGATGCCGCTGTTGCCCGAGCTCGTTCCTGAGACGCGCGCGCAGATTGAGGCTCACGCGATTTCCATTGAGGGCTATCCGGTGGCCGTATCGGAGGAATTCTTGACGGCGGTGCGGCTGGAACGCTTTGAAATTGAACGCATGCCCGTGGCGCTGGTGCAGGGCGGCTCATTGACGGAATTGTGCGCCTGTGACTACAGCGACGGACTCGACGAAACGACATGGGGACGGATGCTGGTGCGGCGCATGACCGTGGATACCACCGGCGAGTTTGCCAGTTTCGTCTTGCCGGTGCGCAGCGCGGGGAACTACCGCTTAAGCTACTTCGTGGGTCATTCCACTCGCGGCGGCGAGCTTGCGATGCTTCTGGACAGCCTGCCGGACATCGCCCGGCATGTCGCGTGGGATACGACGCTGGCCGATAACGTGTGGAGCCGCAGCGATACGCTGCGCGGCGCATGGCGCTATCTCGAAGCCGGGAATCACGTTGTCAAATTTACAGGCACAGTGCCGTTCGATACGGCGGGCAATGTTGACATGATTCTCGATCAAATCATTCTTGAATCCGAGTTTCACATTGAGATTCCGTCGGACGCGCGCGCGCCGCGGGCGCTGCCGCAGTCGGCGGCGCTGTTGCCGCCGTATCCGAATCCGTTTAACGCGACGGCGCGGCTGCGCTTCACGCTGCTGCAAAGTGCGCCGATTCAACTTGAGATTTTCAACCTGCTCGGACAGCGCGTGGCCGTATTGGCCGAAGGGCGGTTTGAGGCGGGAAGTTATGAACGTGAGTTTGCCTGTCCGGAGTGCGCCAGCGGTTTGTATCTGGCGCGGTTAAGTTTGCCCGACGCGATGTGGACACAGAAAATGCTGCTGCTGAAATAAACTCGATGACTATGCGTATTTTGCGACTGTTAAGCCTTGTGATTGTACTTTCCGCCGGAGCGCGCATGGCCGCGGCGGCGGACATTCTGTTGATCGCCTCCACGTTCCACAAGGGGACAGGGCCGTTTACATCCACCATTCAGACGCCGTTGGTGAGCGCAGGTCATGCCGTGCGCGTGTGGGATCAACTCACGCTGGGCTGGCCGCCGATTGACACGCTGTGGGATTACGACGCCGTGTTCTTTCACGGGTCGGAGCGCCGCGCCACGGGAACGATTGACTCGATCCTGACACTGTTTGCGCAACAGGGCGGGCGACTGGTGACGGAAGGCTCCAATATCGCGAGCTACGGCGGAGCCTATCCCGAATTCGAGCAGCACGTCATGCATGCGGATTGGCAGCGCGCCAAGCAGACCGTGTACACGCATCAGGTCGTCGTGCCGGGGCATCCGATTGCCGCAGGCTTGCCGGGGACGTTCACCGCGACGGGCTTTGCCGGCGGTAGCCAGCCCGACAAAGCCAGATTGGCCCACGGCGGCACGCTGGTTATCCAATATCAGAATCAGCCGGGCACCGTGGCGATCGCCGCCGCGCCGCGCCAGGCGTTCGTGTGCGGTTCCTTACAGCGCGTCCAGACCACCAGCAGCGTGCGCACCACGTTGATCACCAATCTCGTCAACTGGGTCCTGCAGAATCCCGATGACGCCGGCATCATTGACATGGGTTACGGGCTGGGCACGGCGCTCAATCAGAATTGCCCGGTATGGGCGAAGGTGCGCAACTTTGCCAACAGCGCCGACAGCGGCAGCGTAATCTTACAGGCTTCGACGGATTCGAGTGCGTGGACCGATATTGACACGGCGGCCTACACGTTGGCGGCATTCGACGACGATTCGCTGCTCTTCACGTGGACGCCGCCGGTGGAGTCGCGCTACTATTTGCGCATGGTGTTGCAGCCCCTGGGCGGTGACGCGTACAGCGACAACAACAGCGCGGGTCTGCTCGTAACGACGTTTGACAATGCCGTGCATCCGAAACTGTTCTTCACGGCAGCGCAGATTCCGACGCTGCAAACGCAGGCGGTGACAACGCACTTGGCGATGTACCAGCAGCTCAACACGCGCGTGGCGCAGGACCTGGCCTATGTGCCGCCGGCACCGTCGCTGTGGGAAGATGTGAACTACTCACAGGTCGCGAGCATTATCGCCATCGGATCGCTGAAAGCGGTGATCACGCCGACGGCGACGTACATCAATCACGCGAAGAACAACGCGCTGGCGCTGTGCCGCTATCCGCACTGGGAGCCGGGCATCGTGGATATGGATATCTATTCCGGCCGCTGCGCGTTTTCGCTGGCGCTGGCGTACGACTGGCTCTATCCCTATTGGACCAAGGCGCAGCGCGACACGATTCAAACGCGCCTGCGCGAGCAGATGCAGCGGTTGGCCGCCGCCGAGCCGCGCTGGGTGTGGTGGCCGGACGCGTATATCCACAACCACAACGTCAATTGCATGAGCTATCTGGGATCGGCGAGCTACGGCCTGATGGAAGAAGAGCCGGAAGCGCAAATCTGGGAGCAGATGGCGGTTGATAACCTCGATAATATTCTGGCGCTGTACGGCCCCGTAGCCGACGGATCGTGGTATGAGGCGATGAATTACTGGGGCTTCATCACATGGACGATGCTGCCGCACCTGTGGCTGTTGCGGGAACAGCAGAACATTGACTACTTTGACACGCCGTTCATTCAGTCCATGGCGCAGTACCGCATCTACGGCTCGATGCCGCTGCCGCAGCAGATGCCCATGATCAATGAGGCGCAGAACGACGAGTGGTACGGGCCGGATGACCAATTGGCGCTGTTTGCGCGGGAGTACAACAACACCGAAGCGCAGTGGATGCGCCAGCGCATCGCCAATCGCATGGGCTACTCGTGGGACGGGCCGTGCGGCTACTTCTTCTATGATCCCACAATTTCGCAGACAGTGCCGACGGACCTGTCGTGGGTGGCGACGGATCAGGATACCTATTTCGGGCGCAGCGCGTGGAACGACACGACCTCGACCTATGTCACGTTGAAATGCGGTTTGGTCGGCGGGCGCAACGCCTATGAAACTTACTGGGGAGCCGGCGCGGTGGGCGGCTGGGAACCGTCGCACTTTCTGCCTGAGCAGAATTCGTTTACACTGGCTTACGGACCGGATTACATCGTTCAGTCGGCGGGCCTGCAATCACCGCAGCACCGCACGTTCAACAGCACGACGATGCTCGTGAACGGTCAGGGGCAGATCGGTGACAGCACAAAAGGGACGTGGCCGTTGCCCGCGAACGAATTGCAGATGAACCCGTCCTTGATTGACACATTCTTTCTCAAGCACACTGACTACGTCGTCGGCGACGCGACCTCGTCGTATCCATCTACGCTCGGCTTGACGCGCTACCAACGGCATATGCTGTATGTGCGGCCCGACCTGCTGCTGGTGCTGGATGACATGCGTTCCAGCAGTCCCGCGACGTTTACGTACATTGTGCGCAATCCGAGCAATATCTTCTCGACGCAGGGCAACAAGATCTTCATCAACGGGACGTGGACGGACAGCGATATGCACATGCTGGCGCCGGCCAGCCGGACGTTGTCAAATGGGTTCGACTACTACTATAAGACGGATTGGGGCGGTTGGGGCCAGCGCGTCTCGAACGCGACGCCGGACACGTCGGTGCGATTTGTCAATGTGTTCTACCCGCGGCAGCCGGGATCGTCGGATGCGGAACTGCTGTTTGGCGACCGTAATCTGAGTGTGCTGCGATTGGATGACCACGCCGGTTTTGAGGTGACGGCCGCGATCCGGCACGGCTACGTCGGAGCGATTGACGTGGACTCGTTGTGGACGGACGCGCAGCTTTCCGTGACCGTGCGGAATCCGGCAACAGGTGAATTCACCTACGGCGCAGTGCGGCAAGGCCAGACTGTGGACTGGGGTGCGCCGGCCCGTCGGCTGTACGAGTCCCCGACGCCGATGGATGTTGAATGGACCGTCAACGCCGACACGTTGTGGATTGACGGGCAGGTCGGGGATTGGGCGCGCTTCTACGCACCGACGACGACCTTCGTGTGGCTGAACGGCCAGGCTGAGCCGTACTTCCAGAATGGCCCGTTTATCGAGATCGGCAATTTGGAGAACGTACCGAACGGCCGTGTGAACGACCTGACCATTCAGCTCGCCGTGGATGGGCTGTTGATTCTACGCTGGACGCAGCCGACCTTTTACATTAACGGCGTGGCCACGGTGCCGGATTTTTTTGACGTCTATGCGGCGGACACGCCTGACGGGGTATACTCTGTCATCGCGACCACGGACGGTAGTGAGTCGCGTTGGGACACGTACGATCTCGAGGGGCAGAAGTTCTTCTACGTTGTAGCCCGGCTGGAGCCAGCGGTGGCCGCGGCACCCAACGAGGGAGTTACCGTGCCGCTGGACTCGGCGGGCGGTGCGGCTGGGGGGTCAGAGAGGCATAGATAAATTGACTTAGTTTGTCATATTCAGACAAAGTTGAATACCCGGCAGGACATGCCGGGTATTGTTTTTTGCGAGTCTATGCAATTGATTTGTGAGACGAGGTGAAAATGTTAGAGATACGGGAGGATCATTTGGCTTCGAACCGATAAAACTGGACAAAATTGTGAAGATTTGTAAGGAGGCTCTTTCAGATTGCGGGGAGCTAAGTTGCACAAAATTCAATAGGCTTCACGTTGCGTGGCACAGCGAGAAGTGTTATATTCACGACGGTTTAGCACCTTGGTGTTCCCTCCTCATCAAATCGGCCTTCCTGCACGCCATTTCGGGCCGCTAATTTCATGAATTCTCTATACTTTTGCCGCATGCGACCGCTTACAGCATGGGGACAGGTAAAGTTTGCGATTTTTTTCACCAACCCTGAGGACGTCCTGTGAGCCGTAAGGTCCTCGGCCTGCTTTACACCGTGGCCGCGCTGGTGATTGGCTACAACATGTTTATGTGGGCCTGGAGTAATCAGGGATACGCGCCTGAACAGCCGATCCCGTTCAGCCACAAGATTCATGCGGGTGATAATCATATCCCCTGCCTGTACTGCCATTCATCGGCGGAGAATTCGCGGCACGCGACTGTGCCAGCGATGAACGTGTGCATGAACTGCCATAGTGTGGTTGCCGTCAACAAGCCCAACATCATTAAGCTGACCGAAGCCTATAACACGGGCAAGCCGATCCAGTGGGAGCGTGTTCACGCCGTGCCGGATCATGCGATTTTTTCGCACCAGTGGCACATCCGCAAGGGATTTGACTGCGCGGAATGCCACGGACCGGTCGAGACGATGGATAAGGTCTATCAATATCGCAAGCTGAACATGGGTGATTGCTTGCAGTGTCATCGAGACAACGGCGGTCCCCAGGACTGCAATGCGTGCCACCAATGAGCCGAGATAACGCAATGCACCAACCGACGACTCCCGCTTCCGAAGCCAAGCCGCGTCACTGGACGACGCTGGGCGAATTGCGGGGCGATGAGGCGGCGCTGGCCGTCAAACATTCCGAGTTTTACTCCAAGCCCGAAGAGTTCTTCACGAAGGAAGAGCAGGGCACGAAGTTCTCGCTGACCGGGGCGCCGACGCTGATCTCGGAAGCCGCGGGATTCATGGAGCTGAAAGTCAAGCAGAACGGCGGTGAAGAGAGCGGGCTGTCGCGGCGCGACTTCATGAAGCTGTCCGGCGCGGCGATGGTGTTCGCGACGGCAGGCTGCGGCCTGCGACCGGCGCAGAAGATCATTCCGTATATCAATCAGCCCGAAGAGATCGTGCTCGGCGTTCCGAATTTCTACGCGTCGGCAGCCGGCGGCCCGCAGGGCAACGGCGTGCTGATCAAGACGCGTGAAGGACGGCCGATCAAGCTCGAAGGTAATCCGCAGCATCCGCTGTCGAAAGGCACGCTGGACGCGCGCGGGCAATATGAGATTTTTAATCTCTATGACCCCGACCGCCTGAACGGCCCGGTGAAGATGGTCGAAGGCACGCCGTCAGTGATTTCATGGAACGTCGCGGACGGTGAAATCGGCGAATTACTCAAGGCGGCACGCGGCCGGATCGCGGTCCTGACCGGGACGGTACACGGCCCGGCGCGTAAGAAGATTATCGCGGACTTCTGCGCGAGCCTGGGGGCTTCGCATTACAGCTACGATGGTTGGACGCGCGAAGCGACGCGGCTTGCCAATCAGGAATGCTACGGCGCGCCGGTTCTGCCCGCGCTGCATTTCGACAAGGCCGATTACGTTCTGAGTCTGGACGGCGATTTCCTCGGCAGCGGCTATGCCAGCCACGAGTGGTCGGTAGCCTTCGGCAGCAAGCGAAAGCTGCATGAGAAGCACTTGAACAAGCTGGTGAGCGCGGACTGCTCGACGACGCTTACATCCTCGAACGCCGATGAACGCTTCCGCATGAAGCCCGGGCAAAGCGTCCGCTTCGGTTTGGCCGTGGCGACCGCGCTCTTGGGCATGGGCGCGAACGGCGTCAGCTTCAGCGGGACGGTGTCGCCGGCGCAGTGCGAAAGCGAAAACGGATTGAAGAGCGGCACGATTGACCGCATCGCAGCGGAGCTATGGGCGGCGCGCGGCAAGAGCATCGTGGTGGGCGGCGAATCGCTGGACCATCAGCTGGTGGCATGTCTGCTGAACGCCATGCTCGGCAACGACGGGATTACCGTGGATGGCAACGGCGCTCCGTCGCAACAGGCGGACGGTTCACTGGTCGGTCTGCAAGACCTGATGAGCCGCTTAGACGGCGGGCAGATTGACGTGCTGATCACCTTCGGTACCAATCCTGTCTATTCCCTGCCCGAAAAGAGCGGTGTCAAGACCGCGTTGGCTAAGGCGAAGACGATAATTCATCTGGGCGACCGCGCCGATGAGACCGGACGTCTGGCGACGTACCTGCTGCCCGGATTGCACTGGCTGGAAAGCTGGGGTGATGCCGAACCGCAGGTTGGACTCTACTCGATTATTCAGCCGACCGTGATGCCGCTGCATGATTGCCGCGCCGCCGAAGAGTCGTTGTTGAAATTCGCACAGGCCGCCGCCGTGCCAGGTCTCGGCGAAGTGGTTGGCAGTTGGTACGATTACATTATGAGCGTGTGGCAGACGTCGGTCTATTCGGCGGATGTGTTCGCCGCGGACTTCCACGCGTTCTGGAACGGCGCACTGCGCGACGGCTTCGTGGATTTGCGCAAACCTGCGACGCCGCGCACGTTCAACAGCGCCGGGTTAAGCCGTTTGAGCGCAACGCGCGCGAGTGGTGAGCTGCAATTGGTGGTGGCGCCGTCGCCCGTCCTTACCGAAGACGGCAACGGTAACAACGCCTGGATTCTTGAATTGCCGCATCCGGTGGCGCGCGTGTGCTGGACGAACTTTGCCAACCTTGCGCCGAAGACGGCCAGTCGGTTGGCGCTTCGCGATGGCGACTATGTGCGCGTGACGGCCAACGGCGCGACGATTGAAGTCCCGGTGCACGTGCAGCCGGGCGACGTCGAAGACGTGCTGACGATTGAAACCGGCTGGGGCCGCCAGAACGTCGGTCGCGTCGGCAATGACGTCGGCGGCAACGCGTTCCTGCTGTGCGCGGTCGAAGGGACGATGCTGCGCACCATGGGTGACGCGGTGACGATTGAAGCGACGGGCCGCTGGGAAGAGCTGCCGGACGTGCAGGGACATAACTACACCGAAGGTCGCCCGATCGTGGCCGAAACGGCGCTCGAAGCCTTTCTGCATGATCCGCACGCCGGACAGTGGCACGAGCATCCGTCCATGTCCATGTGGCCCGAGCATGAATACAAGGGCAACAAGTGGGGGATGGCGATTGACCTGACGGCGTGTATCGGCTGCAATGCCTGTATCGCGGCGTGTTCGGTCGAGAACAATCTGCCGATCGTCGGTGCCGGTCAGATTCGACTGGGCCGCGAAATGCATTGGATTCGCATTGACCGCTACTACAGCGGCGATGAGCACGAGCCGGAGTTCACCTATCAGCCGATGCTGTGCCAGCACTGCGACAACGCGTCGTGCGAAACGGTGTGTCCGGTCGTGGCGACGGTGCACAGCGAAGAGGGCCTCAATATGCAGGTCTACAACCGCTGCGTGGGCACGCGCTATTGCTCAAACAACTGTCCTTATAAGGTGCGCCGTTTCAACTGGCACGAATACTCATTCGCGGCCTACGAACCGCACCCGCTCAATCTGGCGCTTAATCCCGAAGTGACGGTGCGCGAGAAGGGCGTGATGGAGAAGTGCACCTTCTGCCAGCAGCGGATCCGCGAAGGCAAGGAGAAGGCCAAGACGTTCAACCGTCCGGTGCAGGACGGCGACTTCCTGACCGCTTGCCAGCAGACGTGCCCGACCAACGCGATTTCTTTTGGAAATACCAACAATCCGGATAGCCTTGTGTCCAAACTGAAACAGGACCCGCGCGCCTATCACGTTATTGCCGAGCTGAATACCAAGCCGCAGGTGACCTATTTCACCAAGCTGCGGAATCGTCCGTTGCGTGACAGCGATCACGCCGGCGGACACGGCGAGGCCAGCCATGATGGAGGAAACCACTCGTGAGTGCGCCCGCCTCTGAACAATTTCTGTCCACCGATCTGCGTCTGCGCGACGTAACGCGTGACGTCATCGCGCCGACCGAACGCATGCCCAACATCAAGTGGTGGCTGGGTTTTCTGACGGTCTCCGGGATGCTTGGCGTCGGCGCCATCGTCGTTTACATTCTGTTGACGCGCGGTCAGGGTATCTTCGGTATCAGCCATCCCTACGGCTGGGCCTTCGATATTACCAACTTCGTGTTCTGGATCGGTATCGGCCATGCCGGTACGCTGATTTCGGCGATTCTGTTCCTGCTCCGCCAAAAGTGGAGAACCGCCATCAATCGTTCGGCGGAAGCCATGACGATTTTCGCCGTGATGACGGCGGGTATCTTCCCGCTGCTGCATACCGGTCGCCAATGGCTGGCCTATTGGCTTGTCCCGTATCCGAATGACCGACTACTCTGGGTAAACTTCCGGTCGCCGCTGTTGTGGGACGTGTTCGCCGTTTCGACGTACTTCACGATTTCATTGCTGTTCTGGTACACCGGTCTGGTGCCGGATTTCGCGACGATGCGCGACAAGGCCAAGAACCTGCTGCGCAAGAAGTTCTACGGCGCGCTGTCGCTGGGCTGGACGGGTTCGATGCGGGATTGGAATCATTACGAGAAGGCCTACCTGCTGTTCGCGGGTATGAGCACGGCGCTGGTGCTATCGGTGCATACCGTAGTGTCCTACGACTTCGCGACGTCGCTGATTCCGGGCTGGCATACGACAATCTTCCCGCCCTACTTCGTCGCCGGTGCGATCTTCTCGGGCTTTGCGATGGTGGTCACCCTGTTGGTGTTCATGCGCACGGCCTTCAATCTGGAACAGTACATTACGATCCGGCACATGGAGCTGATGAATAAAATCATCCTGCTCACCGGCATGCTGGTCGGTTACGCATACCTGACCGAGTTCTTCATCGCGTGGTACAGCGAGAATCCGTTCGAGCGCTACGTGTTTGTGAACCGCCTGACCGGCCCGTTCTCGACGGCGTTCTATATCATGTTCTTCTGCAATGTGGTCGTGCCGCAGATTTTCTGGTTCAAGAAGGCGCGGACCTCGATCCCTATCATGTTCGTCGTCTCGCTGTTGGTGAACGTGGGTATGTGGTTCGAACGGTTTAACATCATCGTTTCGTCGCTGCACCGCGATTTCCTCCCGTCTAACTGGGACAACTTCTCGCCGACGATCTATGACTTCGGTTGGACAATCGGCGCGTTCGGACTGTTCCTGACGCTGTTCCTGTTGTTCGTGCGGCTGTTCCCGACGATTTCCATCGCGGAAATCAAGCATACCTTGCCCAAGCCGGCGGATACGTCGAAGGTAGGTTATCATGGCTAAGCATCCCGTGCTGATCGGAGTCTATTCCGATCCCGATATTCTGATGGAAGCGGCGGACGGCGCGCGAAAAAAAGGGTGGAAGCATCTCGACGCCTACACGCCGTACCCGATTCACGGTCTGGACAAGGCGCTGGGCCTAAAGTCGTCGTGGGTGCCGTGGGTGACCCTGGCGATGGGACTGACCGGCGCCGCGCTCGGATTCACGCTGGAGTATTGGGTACATGTGATCGAGTGGCCGATGAATATCGGCGGCAAGCCCGAGAACTCGTGGCCGGCGTTTTTCCCGGTGATGTTTGAAAGCGGCGTGCTGATCGGCGGTATCTCGACGTTTATCGCAATGTGGGCGGCATGCAAACTGCCGACCACGACGCCGAAGATTCACGACGAGCGCTTCACCGACGACAAGTTCGGTCTGGTGATTCCCCTGGACGGCGTCAACTCGGGCGACGCCGAAGCCTACTTGAAGGCCTCGGGCGCCGAAGAGGTGAAGCATGTATAAGATTTTGGTGCTCATTACGACTGCATTTCTAATGATGTCGTGCGGCAAGAAGAGCATGCCGGTGTTGGAATACATGCCGGATATGTACCGACAGCCATCGCTAAAGGCGCAGGAGTTCGATCCGAATTCGCCGAATGGCGTGGGCATGAAGGTGCCGCCGGTGGGGACGGTACCGGTTAATTTTGAGCCATACTCCATCGCTCTGCTCGACACGCTGGCCGCTAACGCGACGGTCAATCCGGTGACCGCGACGACCGAAGTTTTGGACGCAGGCCGCAAGTACTACAATACCTATTGCGTCGTGTGTCACGGCGTTTATGGGGACGGCGCGGGTTATATCGTCCCGAAATTCACGCAGCCGCCATCGTTGTTGTCGGAAAAGCTGTTAGGTTGGTCGGACGGCCGGATCTACCATACGATCATGATGGGACAGGGTTTGATGCCGAGCTATAAGCAGCAGGTTCCGGCCGAGAAGCGTTGGGCAATCATTCACTATGTGCGCGCCTTGCAGCGCGCCGCACATCCGCAGCCGCAGGACAGCCTGGCGATGCTTGCAGGTAAATTCAAATTCGTGGATGACGCGCCGGACACGGCAAAGCCTGCGCTCTGGCCGAAGCGATAGCTGTCTGAATGAAATTCCTCGCCTTGTTGTCGTGTTGGGGCAGTAACGCGCTCTTTGCCGAGCCCCGCCGCCGTCGGGGCGGACGGACGAGATGTCAAACTCCAGCGGGAGTAAGGACTCCCCGCCATCAGCCGCCGACTGCCCGTTTGAACGGCCGGGGTCAGAGCACCGTGAAAAGAGGGCTGGGCGACAGAGCTCCTGGGCGGCGCTGACCTTCCCTGGCCAGACGACAGCCGCCACTGCCACGCCGGGCGGTCGCCCACAAGCAACATACCCAGGCAAACGCTCATCCCCCCGGCCATTCACGTCCAGATTACCCAGCACGAGTTCAATGTCGGTGGCCGCGCCAGATTCTCCGAGCGTGATACCAGCAACGGGTTAGAGTACCGAGAATCCGGAGGCGACCTTGGCGCCGCAATTATCGAGGCGTCCTACAGTTTCCGCGATCACCTCCGAGCTTCGGTGTTCACTGCGTTACCTGTCGTGAACAATCTCAACGGTTCGCAGGCCGTTTCACTCCCGTCGCCGATCGCATCCCTCAGAGAAGGATCTCTTCAACAATATGCACGCCACAGTAACACATATTGAGAATCCCGGGCCGCTGGCCCTGCCGAAGTCGCTGTCCAATCTCTTCATGGGATTGACCGTGCTCGGTGCGCTGGCCTTCCTGGGCGGCCTGGCCGTGGACTCCACGCGCGCCTGGCAAAATTACATGCAGACGCTGTACATCTTCACGGGGTTCAGCCTCGGCGGGATGGTCTTCGTCGCGATTAATCACGCGGTAACGTCACACTGGGCGGTCGTGCCGCGCCGGCTGGCTGAGGCGTTCATGAGCTTCATACCCGTCGCAGCGCTGCTGTTTATCGTGCTGCTGGTGGGGATCAGCATGGAGGGCGGGAAGCTCTATTCGTGGCTGGGACATGAGCACGGAATCGCCAGCCCCACCAAGCAGCGTTGGCTGAGCTTTGATCTGTTCGCGGCGCGCAATGTGCTGTTCTTCGTCATCTGGTTCTTCGTGGCGCGCAAGCTCGTTGCCTATTCGGTGGCGCAGGACGGCGGCCAAAATCAAGACCTGTCGCTGAAGGCCGCGCGCTTCTCGATCATCGGACTGCTGCTGTTCGCGCCGACATTCGGATTCTTCTCGTACGACCTGCTGATGAGTCTCGAACCGAAGTGGTTCTCGACGATGTTCACGGTCTATACGTTCGCCGGCGTGATTCAGAGCACGATGGCGCTGATGGTGATTATCTTCGTGAGCCTGAAACGCGATCAGCTCAAGCATGTCGCAACACCGTCGCATCTCAAAGACTTGAGCGGCCTGCTGTTCGCCTTCACGATCTTCATGACCTATATCGGCTTCTCACAGTTCATGCTGATCTGGTACGCGAATCTGCCGGAAGAAACCTACTACTATTTGAAGCGGAGCGACCACGGCTGGCTGGCTATCGCCGTGCTGACGTGGTTTTTCAAATTTATCCTGCCGTTCTTCGGTTTGATCAGCCAGTGGCAGAAGAAACACGAAAAGTGGCTCGTGATGGTCTGCTGGGGCGTGCTGGTCGGACAGTTCCTCGACATCTTCTGGCTGTCCATGCCGTCCAATCATCCGGAACTCGTTATGATCGGCTGGATGGAAATTGGCATCTTGGCCATGTTCGCCGGTTTGTTCGGGATCGTGGTGTCGCGCTGGATGAGTAAGCATTCGCTGATTCCGGTCGGTGACCCGCGTGTGTTGGCCAGCGTTAATTGGAGGTTCTGGGAATAAATGAGCAAGTATAGCCCCACGAACAGCAGCGTCTTCTTCTACGTCCCGCTGGTCATTTTCGCGATCATACTTATCGGGATGATCTTCAATTGGCAATTCGCCGGCGGCGTGCGAGTGGGGGCTTCCTTGCCGCCGCCCGTCAAAGAGCTGGACGCCGCAAAGGTTGTCAACCACCGCGCGCTGGCCAAAGACACCGGTTTGGCAGCCGACGGTAAGATGCTTTACGAAATCAATTGCTCGTCGTGTCATGGCCCGGATGGACAGGGCAACGGCCCGCGTTCCGCGGGATTGAATCCGCCGCCGCGTAATTACAAGACCGAGACATTCAAGTTTGGAACGGACGTCGCGGCGCTCCACAATACGTTGATGAAGGGTTCGCCGGGCACGTCCATGCCGTCGTTCTCGCTGTTGCCCGCGCGGGACGTGTGGGCAATGGTACACTATATTCGCACGCTCATTCCGAATCCCACGCCGACGGACGATGCGATCGTGGCCAAGCTGCCCGAAGCGCCGACGGGCGCGGACGCGGCTGCGGGCGGCGTCGCGCAAGCGGTGGGCACGGAAGGCCGGATCCCCATTCGGCTGGCCATGCAGCAGGTGACTGATCCCGGCCTGCCGCTGGGTAAAACGACGCGCGCTTACGACGAGACGACGCTCGGTGCGCAGGTCTATTTGCAGAAGTGCGCTTCGTGCCACGGAAAGTTTGGCGAAGGCATGGAGAGCACGTTGATCGGCGCGAATCCCTACCGTTACATCGTTACCTCGCCCCTGAACGCCTATGGCGCACCGTGGCTGGCCGATCGCGCCGCGTTTGACCATGTCGTTCTGACGGGCTCGACGGGCCGCGTGCATCCGGGCTGTGGCTCGCTAACCCGCGCCCAGCTTGACGCGTTGTACGGGTTCGTCAAACAACTCGCGGTCTTTTAGAATTTCGCAATTCGCTAAGTAGGGCAAAACTACCCCGATGCTCAAGAAACATCTCACCTGGTCCGCGCTGCTGCTGTTGCCCGCCGCGCTCTTTGCCGATCCCGTGACGTCGTGGGTGTTCGATCCCGTCACACCGGTTGCGCAGGAAGTGCGGGACACCTTCCAAATCATGCTTGGCCTGACGCTGCCGTTCCTGCTGCTGCCGCAGGTGCTGCTGGTCTATGCGATCTGGAAGTTCAACGCGAAGCGCGGCCACAAACCGGCGACCTTCCACGACAACGTCAAACTGGAAATCGTCTGGACCGTGATTCCGGCACTCGTGCTTGTGGCAATTTCGATTCCGGCGTTCAGCACGCTGAAGAAGATCGAGGTGCCGCCGAAATCGGATCTCGTCGTCGAAGTCATCGGCCATCAGTTCTTCTGGGAATACCGGTTGCCACGCTACGACGTGGGCTTCGCCAACGAACCGCTGGTCGTGCCTGCCGATAAGATCGTCACGCTCAATCTGACGAGCGTGGACGTGATTCACGCGTGGTGGGTGCCGAGCTTCGGCGTCAAGCAGGACGCCAACCCGGGCCGCATTACACACGCCTGGTTCAAAGCGCCCGCGGGGAAGTACAAGGGACAGTGCGCCGAACTGTGCGGTCCGCTGCACGGGGAAATGTATATTGACGTAATAGTGGTATCCGACGATGAGTTTGGACAATGGCTGGAGAAGAAGATGAACGCTGCCGCTGCACCGGCGGACTCGCTGCACAGCGAAATGCTCGAACCTGAAGCGGAAATGGAGGCGGCGCATGGCTGAAGCTAAGCCTAAGTCGCTCTTGCTGCGCTACCTGTCCTCCACGGACCACAAAGAGATCGGTATCATGTACCTGATCTTCGCGTTGGTCATGGGCATCGTCGGCGGATTCCTCGCCGGAGTCCTCCGCATGCAGTTGTGGGAAAGTTCGGGCGGCGTGGTGTCGCCGGAACTCTACAACCAGGTGGTGACGATGCACGCCACCATCATGATCTTCTTCGTGATTATTCCGGCGATGGCCGGGTTCGGCAACTACCTCGTGCCAATCATGATCGGCGCGCGCGATATGGCGTTCCCGAAGTTGAATGCGTTCTCGTTCTGGCTGCTGATTCCGGCGGCGTTGATCGGTATCGCCAGCTTCTTCGTTGAAGGCGGCGCGGCCGGCGGCGGTTGGACCAGCTATCAGCCGCTCACCAGCGCGCAGTATAGCGGCACGCCGGGCGTGGATATGTGGATTTTCGTGGTGCACCTCACCGGCGCTTCTTCAATCTTAGGCGCGATAAATTTCATCGTTACGATTCTTAACATGCGCGCGCCGGGCATGAATCTGATGAAGATGCCGCTCTACGCGTGGGCGTGGCTGACGAATGCTTTCATGATTCTGGTCGGCACACCGGTGCTGGCGGGCGCCGTGACCATGGTCCTGTTCGACCGGCATTTCGGCACGGGCTTCTTCAGGCCTTCCGAGGGCGGCGACCCGGTGCTCTATCAGCATCTATTCTGGTTCTATTCGCATCCGGCGGTGTATATCATGATCGTGCCGGGCTTCGGTGCCATCAGTCACATCGTCGCGGCGTTTTCGCGTAAGCGCGTGTTCGGCTACACCGGCATGGTCTATGCCATCGCGGCCATCGGCTTCTTGGGCTTCATGGTTTGGGCGCATCACATGTTCACGACCGGGCTGTCGCCGTGGGTACGCGCGTTCTTCGCGTTTATGACCATGCTGATCGCCGTGCCGACAGGCGTGAAGATCTTCTCGTGGCTGGCCACCATCTGGGGCGGCACGATTCGCTTCACCGTCGCGATGAAGTTCGCGCTGGGCATGATTTCGCTCTTCGTGATCGGCGGTATCGGCGGCGTATGGCTGGGCAACGTGCCCGTGGATATTCAGCTGCACGACTCGTATTTCGTCGTCGGGCACTTGCATTACGTGCTGTTCGGCGGATCGGTGATGTCGCTGTTGGCTGCCGCGTACTTCTGGTTCCCCAAGATGACCGGCAAGTTCCTGTCGGAGAAGATCGGCAACATCGTGTTCTGGTGCATGTTTGTCGGCATGAGCATGACGTTCTTCATGATGCACTGGGCCGGCATGCAAGGCATGGCGCGCCGCACGTACATCTACCGTCCGGAGTTTGAAGCGCTCAATAAGTTCATGTCGTTCGGCTATGTGTTCATGCTCATCGGCGGCATTCTGTTTGTGTGGAACGTCTATCAGACGATCCGCCAGCCGCTCGCCGCGGGCACGAAAGACGACGCGTGGGAGGTCAACGATATCCAGGGATCGCTGGAATGGATGACCAGCTCGCCGCCGCCGAAGGAAAACTTCAAGACGATTCCGGTCGTCGCCTGATATATATATGAAATCTGAAATCTGAAATATGAATTCAGCTTGCGCTTGAGTTCACGTTTCCGACTTCATCTTTCATATTTCATATTGCGCATTCGCCATGACTGACATTTCCCCTGCACGCAGGTTAGCCTCGTGGCTCCTGTTCCTTTCCATGCTCATCACAGTGCTGATGTTGTGGGGAGGATTCGTGCGCATCTCCGGGTCGGGCCTTTCGATTCCCGACTGGCCGTTGATTAACGGTT
This sequence comes from bacterium, assembly GCA_016702305.1. Lineage (NCBI taxonomy): Bacteria > bacterium. The sequence continues at coordinate 84 of JADJEH010000009.1, read as the reverse complement.
CTCTGCTGCCGCCGTTCAGTGAAACGGGCTGGCAGGCGGTCTTTGACGATTACAAAACGGCCTATCCCGCGCTGACCGACGGGA